>NZ_JAJSRC010000095.1:0-524 GCF_021283245.1 Pseudomonas sp. NMI760_13
TAGTACACGTCGTTGCCGGCACCACCGGCGAAGCTCTTGCTCGAACCCGTCGCCTGCATGATGAAGGTGTCGTTCTGGCTACTGCCGATGACACTGTACATGCCGGTGAACTTGTCGCCTTCGGCGTCGCCGCCCTGGCCCTTGCCGCCGGTGTTGTCGATGGTGATCGTCACCGCCTGGTCGGACAGCGAGTAGTCCATCGTGTCGTTCAGGCCGCCATCGAAGGTCTGCGCGCGCGCGTCGCTGATGAAGGTGTCGGCATAGTTCGAGCCCTGGTACACCTCGATGCTGTCGAAGGTGTCGCCAGCGGCGATGCCACCATGCACGCCGGTCTTGAAGTTCAGGGTGATACCGGCGCTGGCATCGGTGTACGACACGGTGTCGTTGCCCGCGCCGCCGATGAAGCGGTCGCCACCGGCGCCGCCGCGCATCACGTCGTTGCCGCTGCCGCCGGTGATGATGTTGTCGCTGGCGTTGCCGACACCGGTGAAGTTGCCGCTACCGATGTAGGTGAGGTTTTCCAC
>NZ_JAJSRC010000096.1:0-478 GCF_021283245.1 Pseudomonas sp. NMI760_13
GAATAGCTCAGTTGGTAGAGCACGACCTTGCCAAGGTCGGGGTCGCGAGTTCGAGTCTCGTTTCCCGCTCCAGTTTCTCCGGCACTGCTTAGGCAGGGCAGGAAAAGAAAATCCAGGCTGAATCGTGAGGTTCATGTTCTGGTGCGCTGAAAAGCGTCGGCTTAGTCCCCTTCGTCTAGTGGCCTAGGACACCGCCCTTTCACGGCGGTAACAGGGGTTCGAGTCCCCTAGGGGACGCCATATTTGCGGGAATAGCTCAGTTGGTAGAGCACGACCTTGCCAAGGTCGGGGTCGCGAGTTCGAGTCTCGTTTCCCGCTCCAGTTTCAACGCATCGTTTCCGACGGTGCAGGTGGTGAAGGTCGTCAAGGCGCTTCACGCCACATGCGGTAAAGCTTCACCCTGCGGGAATAGCTCAGTTGGTAGAGCACGACCTTGCCAAGGTCGGGGTCGCGAGTTCGAGTCTCGTTTCCCGCTCCA
>NZ_JAJSRC010000097.1:0-465 GCF_021283245.1 Pseudomonas sp. NMI760_13
TTCGATCTTGTTGACGATCGAAGGCTGGCCGCCGACGAACACATCATCCGGTGCGGTGATGGTGAACGTGCCACTGGCGCTGCCTGCCGGGATGGTGACCTTGGTGCCATCGGTCAGGGTGAAGGTCAGGCCATTGTGGCCGTTGACCGGCAGCCCTTGGGCGTTGGTCAGGGTGACGGTGTAGGTGATCTGGCCGCCTTCGGACACAGTGGTCTTGTCCGCAGTCAGGGTCGCGACCACTTCACTGACGGTGTCGGTGATCTGGACGGAGGCGTTGCCACCCAGTTCCAGATTTTCGAAGGCCTTACCGTCAACGGCGGCATCGGTGATGCCGACGGTCAGGGTGTCGCCATCTTTGAAGACGTCGTCGCCCTGGGCCTTGGCTTTGTACTCGGCTTCGGTCTGACCGGCTGGAATGACGACTTTGTCGCCGTTCGACAGGGTCACGGTCAGGTCGTGGTCGAG
>NZ_JAJSRC010000010.1:0-181958 GCF_021283245.1 Pseudomonas sp. NMI760_13
GGGCTTGCCCCGCGATGCGATGGCGGCCTTGACGCCCTCATCGCGGGGCAAGCCCGCTCCCACGCCTCGAATCCTCCCGCGTCAGGAATCCTCCCCTACCCGGAATCCTCTCGCGCCTCGAATTCTGGGCGATGAAGCAGGTTGAACGCCTGGGAGATTTTTTATCCTGTCACAACATTCGAGAATTTTTCGCATTTGGGGTAGCAGATTTCTCGCGCTGCTTCGGCTCTTGAGGGCGCGCGCTTCAAGCGTGCCCATGCCAACCAGTACAGGAACCCCTTTTCATGTCCGCACGCCGTACCTCGCTAGCCTGCAGCATCCGCCAGGCGACCCTCGCATTGAGCCTGTGCGCTGGCGCATTGGCGACCTCGACCGCCTGGGCCGCCCCGCAGCGCTACGATATCCCGGCCGGCAGCCTGGCCGCTGCGATCAGCCAGTTCGCCGCCGCCAGCGGCGTGACCATCAGTTTCAGCAACGACGAAACCAGCGGGCTGCATTCATCGGGGCTGCAGGGCAGCTTCGAGCTGGAGCAAGGGTTTGCGACGCTGCTGCAGGGCTCCGGGTTGCGGGTGCAGCAGGTGGGCGAAAAGCGCTATGTGCTGAGCAAGGTGCAGAACGACGGCGCCGTCGAGCTGGGTGCGACCAGTGTCGATGCCCTGGGCCTGGGCAGCACCACCGAAGGCACCGGCAGCTACACCACGGGTTCTGCCAGCACCGCGACCGGCCTGCGCCTGTCGGCGCGAGAGACGCCGCAGTCCGTCAGCGTGGTGACCCGTCAGCAGATCGAGGACCAGAACCTCACGGACGTGACCCAGGTGCTCGAGCAGACGCCGGGTGTGGTCGTCGACAGCATGGGGCCGGCCGGTAGCGACGCCAACCATATCTATGTGCGGGGTTTCCAGGTTGGCAGCATCCAGGTCGACGGCGTCAACCGCCCGGATAGCTACGGATTCCGCGATGATCTCGCCGACATGGTGTCGTACGACCGGGTGGAAGTGGTGCGTGGTGCCACCGGCCTGATGTCGGGCACCGGCGATCCCGGTGCCACGGTCAATCTGATTCGCAAGAAGCCGACCGTCGAGACCCAACGCAAACTGACTCTCAAGGCCGGCTCCTGGGACAACTACCGCACCGAGCTGGATGTGTCCGGCAAGCTGTCGGAAAGCGGCCATGTGCGCGGGCGTTTCGTGGCCTCGACCACCGACAGCAAGAGTAATGTCGACCGCCAGTCGCTGGAACGGCAGGTAGCCTACGGCGTGCTGGAATGGGACGTCACCGACAGCACCATGCTGACCGTGGGCGCGGAATACCAGGAGATGGACAACGACGGCGCGGGCAACCACGGTTTTCCGATGTACAACGCCGATGGCAGCCACTTCAACCCGTCACGTTCGTTCAACTCGGCGTCGGACTGGAGCTACCACAAGCGCAGCGCGAAGACCCTGTTCACCACCCTGGAGCACCAGCTGGACAACGGTTGGCAACTGAAGCTGAACGCCGAGCACAGTCGCCGCAGCTATGACGACGCCTTTGCCACCGCCGCCAGCGGCACCGTCAAGCCCGACGGCAGCGGCATCAGCACCTGGACGGGGCGTTGGGCAGGGGACCCGCGGCAGACGTCGTTTGACCTGTCGGCTTCCGGTCCGTTCGAGCTGTTTTCCCGTGAGCACCAGGGGTACCTGGGCGCCAGTCACTACCGCGCCTACTACCGTAACAACGGTTACCCGCTGTGGTCGTTCCAGACCATCGACAACATCCACACCTGGGACGGTTCGCTGGCAATCCCGGCGGCCATCCACACCAAGTCCACGGAGGATGCGCTGGATGAAACCCAGGACGGTTTGGTGGCCTCGGTGCGCTGGAGCCTGACCGATGACCTGGCGCTGATTACCGGTGCGCGGCTGATCGACTGGAAGCGCGACGAAAGCCATACCACCCTGGCAACCGGTGCGACCACGCGCACCTCGCGCAGCGAGACCGGGGTGGTCACGCCCTACGTGGGGCTGATCTACGACTTCGCCGAGAACTGGTCGGCCTACGCCAGCTATACCGCCATCTTCAAGCCGCAGAGCAGGCAGGATGCCAGTGGTGGCTATATCGAACCGCTGGAGGGCGTGAACTACGAACTGGGCATCAAGAGCGAGTTCTGGGACAAGCGCCTGACCACCGCCTTCAGTGTCTTCGAAGTGCAGCAGGACAACCTGGCCGTGGCCGACGGCGACAAGCTGGCACCGGACGGCAACCAGGCCTACCGCGCCGAGTCCGGCACCAAGACCCGTGGTTTCGAGATGGAGGCGGCCGGGCAGATCCTGCCCGACTGGCAAGTTTCCGCCAGCTACACCTATGCCCAGGCCGAGGACGCCGAAGGCAAGCGCCTGCTCACCGAAGTGCCACGCGATACCTTCAAGCTCTTCACCAGCTATCAACTGCAGTCCCTGCCGCAGTTGAAAGTCGGCGGCGGCGTGCGCTGGCAGGGCATGGAGTACAAGAAGAAAGCGGGACCCCATGGCGAGACGTTCACCCAGGACGCCTACAGCGTGGTCGACCTGATGGCGCAGTACGCGTTCACGCCGCAAACCAGCGTTTCGTTGAACCTCAACAACGTGCTGGACGAGAAGTACTACTCGGCGATCGGCGCGCGAGGGTGGTATGGCACCCCGCGTAGTGCCACGGCGACGTTGGTCTACGCGTTCTGACGGAGGCGGCGGGTGGTTCCCATGCGTGGGAGTCACCCGCCAGCTCCGTGGGCGAACACTCAGTTTCCGAGCGCAGGGCTGTCAGTCTGGCGCCTGTCGGTTCGCTTCGCGAGCCTTGCAACCGGTTTTTCCACCAGGTTGAAGCTGATCGCGGAAACCAGGGCTATCAGGGCAAGCGAACCGATCAAGGTCGCGGTTGGAGGCAGATCCGTATTGTTCTGCAATTCCAGCATCAGGCTGAGAATCGGGATATGGCACAAGTAGGTGGAGTACGACCAGTTACCCAGTGCATTCAGCCAGGTCATGTTGTGCAGCAGCCGCTCCTGGGAAATCGCGCAGATGACAATCAGCGCGCAGGGGATTCCCCATTTGAAGGGGTTGTGGGTGGCTTCGCCGAACCTGGCGATGACGAACAGTGCTGTTGCCAGAAGGGCAAGGGCGACCCAGGGCCGGATCGAGTTGAATGTGCCCCGCTGGTGGAGGATGCCGACCGTCACGCCGAAGAGAAACTCATAGACGATCTTGTGCTTGTAGAACTCGAACGCGCCACCCAGTTCCGGCAAGAGTTTGCGCAGCGCAAGGATGCCGAGGAAGAGTGCGGCGATACGATACTTCCCGGGGAGAAACAACGAAGCGAAAAATACGCTGTAGAACATCATTTCGTAGTTGAGCGTCCAGCCGACGGTCACGATCGGGAAATACTCTATGCCGGAGGGGTTCAGGGCCGGTATGAAGAAAATGCTCTTGAGGAAAAACAACGGCTCGAACCCTGTGAAGGGAATGACGCCTGGCAGGCAGATCAGCAACGCTGCGGTAATGGACGTGAATAACCAGTAGGCCGGGACCACGCGAGCGATTCGGTGCTTGGCAAATTCCAGGGGCGTGACAGGTTTCCTGGACACCGACAGGTAGATGACGAATCCACTGATGACAAAGAACAGGTCGACCCCGATGGCACCGTAGCGTTGCAGCGCAACGGATAGCGGGTCCATCAATTTAAAGTTGTAGGTGATCTGCATGTAGTGATGGAACACCACTATCCATGCTGCGATGGCTCGCAGGATCTGTATAGAATTCAGCATTTTTATTGTTGTTCCAACCAAACCTCAATCCTATCAAGGCTCCGCTCGGAAAATCCATTGGCGACCCTGCAAGCCGTGCTTGGCGCATGGGCGGGTCTCCACTGGGAGCCGCGGGATCAATGAGTGACACGTAGCTCCAGGCAGAGAGGGCTTGACCCGTAGCCAAGCTCAGCCCTGCTCCTTCATGTTTCCCACTGTTCGCTTACCCGCAGGGGCGGTCTCAGAACATCATCTGCCACTGCGCCGTCAGCGCCTGGTTGCGACTATCACTGCCCAGCTCGCCGCTGTACCCCAGGTTCAGGCTGTGCCGTGCCGACAGGCCAATCCCCAGCCCGGCCTCGAGCATCAGGCTGTCACGATCCAGCGCGGTGCCTTCGACGCTGAAGGCGCTGCCGCCGGAAACGAAGGCCTGGCGCACCTCACTGTCCACGCTGCCATACACATGCCGCCAGCCGAGGCTGGCCCGTGGCGTCAGGCTGATGCCGTTGTCCAGTTGGCTCAAGTGCGCCAGGCGTACGCCGAAGGTGCTGCTGAAGTTGTCCTGGCTCTGCCCGTCGACGTCCAGCGCGGCGATGCCGCCTTTCTCCCGATAGCTGTCGCGGTGATAGCGCTGGTAGCCGAGGTTGGCGAAGGGCTCGACATTCAGGCGGCCGCTGCCGAGGTTGTAACCCAGCTCGACGAAGGCCTGCTGGCTGTCGGCGTCGTAGTCGCCCTTGGGGCGCTCGCTGAAGCGCTCGAATTCGATGCGCCGCTTGCTGTCGCCGTCGTGCCGGCTGTAGGCGGCGCCCAGGCGCAGGGCCAGCGGGCCGCTTTGGCGCAAGGCATAGAGGCCGGCGTGCCAGCTGTCCAGGGTGCCCTCGTCGGCACCGCTGTCCAGGCGGGTTTTCGAATAGCCGCCCAGCACGCCCAGGCGCCAGGTGTCGTTCAGCGCCCAGTCGACGCCGAGCAGGGTGCCCTGGGTGCGTTGTTCCAGGCCGGCGCTGCCGTGGGCGCCATCCAGTTTGCCGTAGCCGCCGATGCCCTGCAGCCACACCCGGCCACGGGCGTGCGGGTCGTTGAGGTTGCGCAGCTCGCTGGGCACGCCGGTGGCTGCGACGCTCGGGGCCTGCACCGGGTCGAGCGCCAGGGCCAGGCCTGCACCGCTGCCCATCTGGTACATGGCCGCGAGCATGCTCGTGCCGACCTGGGCGCTGCTGCCGAGAATCGCGGCACCGAGGTTGGCGTTGCCGCTGCCGGCCAGTTGCTCCAGGGCCGAACTGGCCGTGGCGGGGCTGGCGTAGAGCAGGGCGCCGTAAACCGGGGTGTTGGGGTCGCTCTCCCACCAGTAGTCGTTCGGTCGGATGCTCTCGGCCAGCCGCTGGCTGTTAGGCGTGGTGGCGTACTCGGTCATCTCCACGTCGTTGCGCGTCAAGGTCATGTTCACGCGGGTGTCGGTATAG
Source organism: Pseudomonas sp. NMI760_13 (assembly GCF_021283245.1). NCBI lineage: Bacteria > Pseudomonadati > Pseudomonadota > Gammaproteobacteria > Pseudomonadales > Pseudomonadaceae > Pseudomonas > Pseudomonas sp. NMI760_13. The sequence goes on from NZ_JAJSRC010000010.1 coordinate 5,218, forward strand.
CTTAGCTCCGGAGTCAGGAACGCATAGTAAGTATCCTGAACCTGAGCGAAACGGCCGACGACCTGGCCGGCTTCGAGCAAAGTGTAGTGGCTGTGCCATGGCCATGGCGTATCACCGAAATTGGGGGTGATGCGCAGGCTGGCGTCATTGAGGTAGGCGGTGCCGCCCACCCGCAGCGCGCCGCTGCTGCCATCGGGGTTGACGCCGATATCGACGATTGCCTGGTTGCCCAGGGTCAGGTTGCCGATGACCCGGGTGGCGCCTTCGGGCTTGCTGTACAGCGTGCCGTTGACATTGAGATGGCCGACCGAGCCGCCGCCGGCATAGGTGCCCCATTGATCGACATCCACGGTGCCGTTGAGGGCGCCCTGGTTGACCAGGTGCGCGTAGTCGAACACCCGGCTGGTGTCGCTGAAGTCGCCGTGGCTGGTGACGGTCCAGGTTCCGCCCAGAACCTGCAGGGACTCGAAATTGCGGCTGTTGCCAAAACTGCCGCTGCCTGACCAGTCGTATTTGCGCCCCAGCTCCACGGTGTCATGGCCGCTGCCCCCGTCGACGAGGCCTTCGAAGCGGCCCCGTGTGGAGACCTGGAGGAGGTCGTTGCCGCCGCCCAGGTCCAGCGCCAGGCCGTTGTTGCCCCTTATCAGGCCATCGTTGACAAGCCTGTCGTCGAACGCGCCGACGAACTTGACGCCATGGCCGTTCAGTCCCTGGATGGTGCCGACGTTGCTCACCCAGGTGCCGCCCAGCGCCGCGCCATCGCGGTTGCGCGCGCTGCCGATCGTCACGCCGTTGTCAGCGCCGACGATCAGGGCGTCCGGGCCGTTGACCAGCCGGCCGCCGCCGAGTACGACGCCCTCGCTGGTGTTCGCGATGCCGTTGCGATCGAGGCCAGCGGCACCTTCGCCGCGAATCGTGCCACTGTTGGAGACCTCGCCGATGCCGGCGATACGCACGCCATCCCCGTCACCGTAGGCCTGCGCGCCATTGGCGCCACCGACGATCAGTCCACCCTGGTTGAAGACGTTGCTGTCGCCAGACGAATTGAACCCGGCGTCGTTGCGGCCAATGACCGTGCCGAAGGTGCTGAGCGTTCCATTTGCATCGGCGTTGACGCCATGCCGACCGCCATCGATCTGTCCATGGTTGGTGACATAGGTACCGGTTGCGGCGCGCAGGTTGACGCCGTCGAAGCCATCGCTGGAGATCTCGCCGAAATTGTCGATCCTGGCATTCGAGCCCGTGGTCATGCCGTCGGCGGCATAGGCACGAATCACACCGCCGCGTGCGTTGGTGACGTGGGTGGTGTAGTAGCTGCTGCCGACCATTGCATCAAGGTTGATGCCCTGGCCGAAGGCGGAGCTGATAGTGCCGCTGTTGACGATATCCAGGGAGCCGTAGGAGGTGGTGTTGTTGATGCGGATGGCGTCGCCGTTGCCCTGGATCAGCCCGCCAGCGCTGTTGTTTATCTGGTAGTAGCCTGTGGTGTTGGGCAGATCGAGGGTATCAATCGCTCTGGAACCGGTGGAGATTATCGAGCCCGCGTTGTCGATCGAGACCGAGGGGATGTAGCCGTGGTTATTCAATGTCACGGCTTGTCCGTTGGCCACGATGACGCTGCCGGTGCTACCGATGTTCAGCCTGTCGATGTTGCCTAGCTGCTGGGGAACAAAGGTGGGGGTGTCGATGAAATACTCCGCCCCCTGGGCGTGCAGCGAAGCGCCACTGGAAACGACAAGGGCAATCTGCAGGGCAAGACGGTTTTTGCGGGAACGGTGCATTTGAAGTAAACGGTCCATGTTTGCCGGATTCGGATCCGATACTCGTGCTAGCTATTTGCTATTGCAAGCCGCTCTTTTATAAAAAATCGAAATAATTCTCTGATGAGTGAGGCGGGGGCGATCGGACCGGCGGCGAAGGTGATATTGCTGACCGCCCAGCCTTGTTGAAACATCCGGCTAATCCTCGAAAGCACCTGTTACACAGGTGTCCAACCCAGCTAATCCCGTCAAGCCATAGTTCATCCGCACGTGTCATCCGCATCTCGACATGGCTGATGCGCCGCTGGTCGGGTGAATCGACCTGAAGGTGGATTCATTCAGGATTTTGTACGATGATTTTCGTATCGTGAGGAAGGGTCATACCAAAGGGCTTCGGGGCAGTCAGGCGCGCGGTAGTCGCCGCGCTCGAATCCGGGGATTACCTGCACGTCTCACGGGGTGATATCGAGGTCAAGAATCTGCTGGCCATCGGGGAGGTCGGCGCAGGCAAAGTCATCGATATCATCAATGCTTGCGACGGCAGCCACTACAGCAGTAGCCCGCACCACGCCGTGCCGGCCATCGAGGTCCATGTGCTGAAGCGCCGCGGCTGGTACATCAAGTTCTATTTCATCGAACCCCAGACGTGGTTCATCAGCGTTCACCAATGAGTATCCCGACCATGAAGATCCTGTTCGAAGGCGATACCGGCCAGGCCTTGTGCGAGCATTGCCAGGCGCTGGTCGCCATGCATTACACCCGGCGCGATGTGCCCTTCAGCGATGGCCAGGGCATCGCGCGGGATATCCTGGTGGGCGTGTGCGATGGCTGCGACACGGTGGTGGCCATCCCGCCGCAGTCCACCCCGGCGATTCGCGAGGCGCGCAAGCAGCAGCTCAAGTCCATCGAGGCGCGGCTACCGGCGGTCTATCTCGATGTGCTGGATGCGGCGATGCAGGCCGTGTGCAGCGAGGCGGGCGCGCACCTGCGCAAGCTGTTCCTGGCCCATTACTTCCAGTGGCTGGTGCAGGCCCGCCAGGGCATGGGTTTGCAGCCTGGCCACGAGGCCTTCGTGACGGCCCTGGAGGCGCAGCGGCGTCAGCGTGGGTTACAGACATCGGGGGCGACCCGGCGCTTGTCGATGAAGGTCAACGCACACATGGCCGAGGACTTTCTGGCGCTGCTGCAGCAGACCCGGATGAGCCAGACCGAGCTGCTCAAGGCGGTGATTGCGCGGATCCAGATGGACGTGCTCGAAGTGCGCGATCCGCAGGTGATCGAGGGGTTGCAGCGGTTGGTGCGGGTGGCGGGATAGGGCGCGGGCCGACATGGTAGTGACACCTGCGCAAGGGCATAATGCACGCACTTCTCTAAGGACTGGAACGCGTGATGATGGATGGCTCTGGCCCAGGCAAGGTGCTGTTGGTGGAGGACGACGTGAAGCTCTGCGGGCTGATCGCGACCTTCCTGTCGCAACATGGCTTCGAAGTGCGCGAAGTTCATCGCGGCGACCTGGCGCGGCAGGCGTTCGTCGAGTTCCGGCCGTCGATGGTGGTACTCGACCTGATGCTGCCCGGAAAGGATGGCTTGCATGTCTGCCGCGAGATCCGCGCGCTCAGCGACACGCCAATCGTGATCCTCACCGCCCGCGAGGATGACCTGGACCATATCCTGGGCCTGGAGTCCGGTGCCGACGATTATGTGATCAAACCCATCAAGCCACCGGTACTTCTGGCGCGCTTGCGCGCCTTGCAGCGCCGTCATGTGCCACAGGGCAGCACGGGCGGGGCGCTGGAGTTCGGCGAACTGAAAATAGACCCTGTGTGTCGCGAGGTGACCCTGGGGGGCGAGCCGGTCGAGTGCACCACCATGGAGTTCGACCTGCTCCAGCTATTGGCCGGCAATGCCGGGGTGATCCTGTCTCGCGACGATATCCTCAACAAGATGCGCGGCATCGACTTCGATGGCATGAACCGCAGCGTCGATGTGTACATCAGCAAGCTGCGCAGCAAGCTCAACGACACGCCGCGTGAACCGACGCGGATCAAGACCGTCTGGGGCAAGGGCTACCTGTTCAACCCGTTCGCCTGGGAGCGCTAGATGCTGCGCCTGTTCCTGGGCTTGTACCTGATACTGACGGTTGGCCTGGTGGTGGCGCTGCAGACGGTCGAGCATACCTTGGATGCGCTGCTCGCCCCGCAGATGGAGGCGGCCAGTCGCGAGACCTTTCGCGGCACGGTTCACGCGCTGGTCGAACAACTGCGTGGCGTACAGGGCGAGCAGCGCGCACAGCGCCTGGAGCGATTGCGACCTGCCTACGGTCTGGGGCTGGATCTTGTGCGGCGTGACCAGTTGGCGCTGAGCGAGCGTGAATACGCGCAGTTGGCCCAGGGCCAGCTGGTGCTGCGCGAGCAGTACACCCAGCTGTTCAGCCGCATCGATGACGGCGACCAGTTGCTCAGCGTCAAGCTGCCGCGCGAACCCAACTTCATGCCGGTATACATCGGCACGGCCTACCTGATGCTGGCACTGCTGCTGGGGGTGGTGTTGTATTTCTGGGTACGGCCACACTGGCGCGACCTGGAGAAACTGCGCCTGGCCGCCCAGCGCTTCGGCGACAACGACCTGTCGGCGCGTGTGCGCATGCCGCGGCGTTCGAGCATCAGCGATGTGGCGGGGCACTTCGACCTGATGGCCGCGCGTATCGAAGTGCTGATCGCCAACCAGCGCGAAATGACCAACGCGGTTTCACATGAGTTGCGCACACCCATCGCACGCCTGAACTTCGAGCTCGACCAGCTCAGGAAACTGCCGGACCCGGCCAGCGCCCACCAGTTGATCGGCGATATGTACGCCGACCTGGGTGAGCTGGAAGACATGGTGTCCGAGCTGCTGACCTACGCCAGCCTGGAGCACGGAGCGACCGCCATGAGCGTGCAATCGGTCGAAGCCGGCAGTTGGCTGGACAGCGTGATTGCCAGCGTAACCCTGGAAGCCGAGGCCAGCGGCGTGCAGATTCATCTGGCACCGTGTCAGGTCGAGACCTTGAGTATCGAGCCGCGATTCTTGGCCAGGGCCGTGATCAATCTGCTGCGCAACGCCATCCGTTATGCCAAAGGGCATATCCACGTCTCGCTGTCATGCAGCGGCGGTGAGTACCGGCTGCAGGTCGACGATGACGGGCCGGGTGTGCCGGTGGCGGGCAGGGACAGGATTTTCGAACCGTTCTCGCGGCTCGACAGCAGTCGTGACCGGCGTACCGGGGGCTTTGGCCTTGGGCTGGCGCTGGTGCGGCGGGTGGCGCAGTCCCACGGCGGTTACGCGCAGGTGGGCGATGCGGCGGCTGGGGGCGCGTCCTTGCGCATGATCTGGCCTGTCCGGGGCGAGACTGCCCGGACGCCTGAAAAAGGTCAGAAGGTATAGGTCATCTGGGTAACCAGTGAGGTTTGCAGGCGCTTTTCGACCAGAGGGCTATCGCCAGCATCGTCGTTCAGGTAGTCCGCCGCCAGCACGGTCGCCATGTGCCAGTGCTCGTCGAAGGGCATGCTCCAGGACAGCTCGCCACCGCGGCTGATCAGGCCACCACGGGCATCGTGGGCGTGGAACTGGCTGCCTGCGGCCTGGGCCTGGCTTACGCCATACCAGGTGCGCATATAGTCGCCGTCGCCGAACTGACTGTTGACGCTGCCCACCAACTCGCCGATGCGGCCCTTGTACAGTTGCATACCCAGGCTCAGTTTCAGGTGGTTGTAGGCCGAGCCGGTGTCGGGCTTGTCCTTGTCCTGCTCCAGGGCGTGCTCGAAGTTGGCGGCCAGCGTCAATGGGCCGAGGTGGTAGGCAGCGTCGAGCCCCAATTGTGGCCGCGACTTGATCGAACCCATGCCGTCGAGCCTGTCCGAACCTTCGAAGCCGGAGCGATGATCCTTGCGCGCGGTGCTGGCGCCCACTCGCACCCCAAGGTCGAACGTGTCGCCTTCGTGAGCCCAGCCCAGGCCCTTGCTGGTGTCGAGAAAAAAGCCGGCGGGGCTGGTGATGCTGCCACCGAGCAGCGGTGCCGTGGCCCGTTCGCCGGCTCCGCTGTAGCGAGGGGCATTGGCGATGCCGGCGTTCAGGCGATACTGCCAGTCCCCGGCGCGCAGGTCGGTGGCGCACAGCAGCAGGCAAGCGCAGGAGAGGGGCAGCAAACGATTCGATACAGACATGGCGACACTCGATGAGGATTGATGGCGCCATGCTAGGGAGCGGCTCTGCGGCAATCTTTGGCAGCTTTGTCGGGAAACTGTCAAAGACTGTTAACGGTGTCGGGCAAGCTTCTGGGTGATCGGCTTCGCACTTTTTAACAATCCTTTGCAAAGCTCATGAAGTTGCAGCAGGCGCGTCATTGCTAGGGTGCGCTCCCCTCAAGCCACCTCGAGAGTTTCATGAATATCCCGCAGCCGTTCCACCTGCTCGGTCTGTTCGCTTGCCTGCTCACCAGCCAGGCCCAGGCCACCAGTTTCGTGATGACCACTGACATGACCGTCAGCCTGAGCATGAGCGCCAGCAAAGGCACCAGCAGCTCGTTCAAGGATGACAAGATTGTCCTTGCCGCCAAGGATGACGCTGCGGCGTTCGTCGCCAGCGATGGCGCCATTCGCAGTGCGCGCATGGAGGCGGCGTTTACGCGGATTCGCCAGGTGCTGGATGAGCCTGGCGTGTCGGACCGGGCGCTGGCACAGGCGATCCTGGCGCTCTGAGTCATCCGCTTCGTTCTGCCGAGCTGGCTCACATGTGAGACTTGCGAACGTCACAATCCAGGCGTAACGTACCTCACATGTGAGACAAGGACACCCCTCGATGGCAGGCAAGAAAAGCTCCACCGACTACATGCGTGACATGCGCGCCCGGCTCAAGGCCGCGGGCCTGGTCAAGCGTGAGTTGTGGATCCTGCCAGAGCATGCCGCCGCCTTGCGCGGTATCGAGAAGGCTTTACGTCAGCCCCTCACGGGCAAACAGGTCAGAACGGAGGATTTCATGACCGAGCACAACCACTGGACGATCGAATCGCTGCACGGCGCCCTCCAGGGCCTGGAGGATGTACGCGGCGGCGCGATCGGCCTGTCCCTGCAACAGGGCGCCGAACCCAGCCTGAAGCTGGTGATGAACGAACTGGACGGCCTGCCTTTGTACATCGCCGTGGCCGGTGAGCAGATCCTGGTCGACACGCTGCTGGTTGAGGCCAGCCAGGTGAAGGATGCGGCAGCCTTCAACGATGCGGTGCTGCGCACCCGCGATGTCTTCCCGCTGTCGTCGATCGGCCTGCACACGCTGCCCTCGGGCGAGTTGGTGTACACCATGTTCGGTGCCCTGAGCGCGGCCTCGTCGCTGGACAACATCGTCCAGGAGATCCACACCCTGGCCGACAACGTCATCACCGCCGCCGAAGATTTCGAAGACTACTTCACCCACTGATTCCGGAGATTGCCCCATGAGTTTGTTGAGAAAGATCGTCACCGCCCTGCGTGGCGGCGCTTCGGAAGTCGGTGAGGCGATCGTCGACTCCCAGGCCCTGCGCATCCTCGACCAGGAGATCCGCGACGCGGACAACAACCTGATCGATGCGCGCAACCAGCTGGTCAAGATCATGGCCAAGCACAAGACCGCGCAGCAGCGCATCACCGAGTTCGACAAGACCATCGGCGACTGGGAACAGAAAGCCATCGCTGCCCTGGACAAGGGCGAGGAAGGCCTGGCCCACGAATGCGCGGCGCGCATCGCCGACCTGACCAACCAGCGCGATTCCGAGCAGGCGCTGGCCGACCAGTTCGGCGCGTCGGTCGCGACCCTGACCGCCACCGTGAGCAAGACCGAGGCGCAGATCAAGGGCCTCAAGCAGCAGGTGGACCTGGTCAAGGCCCGCGAGAGCGTGCAGCGTGCCCAGGTGAGCGCGGCGTCGGCCACCGGCGGCGCCAATGGCAGCCTGGAAACGGCGGTTGGCTCGCTGGACCGCATCAAGAAGCGTCAGAGCGAGCGTGCTGCCGAGCTGGAAGCGGCGGCGGAGCTGGCGGGCAAGGCTGACGGTAGCGATCTGGAAGCACGCCTGAAGTCGGCCGGAATCGGTGCCAGCAACAGCGGCGCCGATGATGTGCTGGCGCGCTTGAAGGCCAAGGCGGCGAAGCCGGCGGAGTGATCCGCTGAGTGGGCCGGCCTCATCGCGGGGCAAGCCCGCTCCCACGAGTAAAATCTGCACCGGCTTTGTGGGAGCGGGCTTGCCCCGCGATAAGGCCGGCCAGGCTGGCGCAAAACCCTGCCGCAGACCTGTTGGCGGAGCGCACGAAAAGCAGTATCGTGTCGCCCCCGCCAAAGGACTGCCGCGACCCAAGGGATCTACAATGTCGCCTTCTCCCCACAGGCTCTGCCTGTTCGCTTCAGCGCCTGCATTGGCTCCGGTTCCGTCACCCTCTCACCCAGGAGATGCCCCGTGGGTTGGTTGAAACGCTTCATGGGCTTCGAAGCCCCCAAACCTGCCGCCGGCAGCCCGGTCAAAGGCAACCTGCCGTTCGGCCTGGGCAGCGGGCGCATGCTCAAGCTCGACCCTTCGCTCAAGCTGCTGCTCGATGGCCATAGCGAGCTGGAAGTGCCCGGTCAGGAAGTGGTCTGGGCCGTCGGTGAGGTCGACCTCGGCCAGTCGGTGCGCCTGGCGCGCTTCTACATGGAAGACGAGGACTACTGGCTGCAGGTGGTGATGAACGGCGCGTCGGCCGACGATGTGCGCGATATCATCCTGTTCGGCTACTACAGCGTGGTGCCGGTCAGCAGCGACGCCGAACTCAAGCGACTGGTCGGCCCTGAGTCGACCATCGGCCTGCCGTACTACGAGCATGAAGGCTACGAGTTCGTCCGCCAGTGGGGCAGCGAGGAAGGGCAGACCGAGCTGACGCCGATCAGCGAGTGGGTCACCAGCCCCGAAACCAGCTACCGCATCCAGCACCTGTCGATGCTGTATGCCCGCGAAACCGGCCTGACCGATCGCCGCGAATTCCTCCTGTTGTCGGTGGAGGAGGACGAGGACGGCAATGTCAGCCTGACCACTTCGGTGGGTGTCACCCTGCAATCAACGGACTTCAACGTCATCTGACAAGGATTCACCATGCTCGACGCTCTTCGCATGTCGCTCAACGCCCAGGCAGTGATCGGCTTCATCCTCTACATCAGCGTGGCGCTGGTGCTGTTCTGGGTATTCCAGTTCATCTACACGCACCTCACCCCGCACCGCGAGTTCGCCCTGATCCGCGACAACAACAGCGCCGCGGCCATCGCCCTGGGCGGCGCGCTGATCGGCTTCTCGCTGCCGGCCAGCAACATCATCGCCTACAGCGTCAGCCTGCTCGATTTCGTGGTCTGGGTGGTGATCGCCGCGGTGGTGCAGTTGCTCGCCTTCGGCATCACCAGCCTGGTGCTCAAGGGCCTGGCCAGCCGGATCGCCAAGGGCGAGATGGCCGCCGCGATCTACGCCGCCGCCGTGGCGATCAGCGTGGGCTTCCTCAACTCGGCCTGCATGACCCCGTCGGTCTGAGCCGTTTGCGCGCAAGGAGCCCTACATGAGACGAAGTTCCGTCAAGCTGGTGCTGGCCAGCTCCCTGCCGCTGGCGCTTACCGCGTGCAGCGCGCCCGAGGAGACCTACACGGTCAGCAAGCGCAGCAACTACACCACTGTCCAGGCCTGCGTCGATGACAAGATGCCGGTGGATGTGTGTTCCGATGCCTACATGGAGGCGCTGGCCGATCACCGCCGGGTCGCCCCGACCTATGGCGACAAGGCGGCCTGCGAGGCCGATTTCGTGCCGGACTACTGCCAGGTCACCAGCGACGGCCGCTACATGCCGCGCCTGGGTGGGTTCGAGCTGGCGGTGTCGGGCGAAGTGAGCCAGTCGCAGGTCGACGCGGCACGCGCCCAGGTCGAGAACAGCGGCCAGGCCGTCAGCGGTGGCAGCAACTTCAACGGCCTGCTCACCGGCCTGCTGCTCGGTCAGATGATGAGTGGCGGGAGCCGCCAGTACTACTCGCAGCCGGTGTACCAGTACCGCGACAGCCGCGGCGACTACCGCACCACCACCCTCGGCCAGCAGATCGACCAGGGCAAGCGCTTCGAGCGCTCCGACCAGGCCCAGCAGAGTGGCGGCAGCTACAGCAGCTACTACTCCGGCAGCTCCGGCGGTAGCAGTTACAGATCCAAAACCTCGACCCGCTCCAGTGTGTCCTCGTCGATCTCCCGCGGCGGCTTCGGCAGCCAGGCCACTGCGCGCAGCGGCTGGGGCGGCAAGAGCAGCGGCGGCTTCAGCTTCGGCGGTTGAGCATGCGCAAGATCAGCATCGACGAACGCCCGGACTGGCACGCCACCGCCGAACGCGAAGGTTTTTCCTTCCACACCATCGACGGTGAGCGCTACTGGGACGAGCGCGGCTACTACCAGTTCAGCGAGGCCCAGGTCAGCCGTGACCTGGAGGCGCCCACGCAGGAACTGCACGCCATGTGCCTGGATGCGGTCGAGCGCATCGTCGACAGCGAGGCGTTGATGACCCGCCTGGCGATCCCGCCGGCGTTCTTCGACCTGGTGCGCCGTTCGTGGAAAGAGGGGCATCCGCACCTCTACGGGCGCTTCGACTTCAGCTACGACGGCCACGGCCCGGCCAAGCTGATCGAGGCCAACTACGACACGCCGACCTCGCTGTACGAGGCGGCGGCGTTCCAGCTGATCTGGCTGGAGCAGCAGATCGAGCGCGGCGTGCTGCCGGCCCATGCCAGCCAGTTCAACACCCTGGCCGAGGACCTGGTGCGGGCCTTTGGCGCCTTCGAGCGCGAAAGCCCGTTCTACTTCTCGGCCATTGCCGGCTCGGTCGAAGACCGTGGCACCACGGATTTTCTGCGCAAGATGGCCGGGCACGTGGGTATCAGTACCCGGCACATCGATGTGGAGGACATCGGCTTGAACGGCGAGGGGCGTTTCGTCGACCTCGAAGGCCGGCCGATTCCGCGCCTGTTCAAGCTGCATGCCTGGGAGCATATCTTCCACGAGGACTTCGGCCAGGCCATCGCCGGCTGCGATACCCAGTTCGTGGAACCGGCCTGGAAGTCGCTGATCTCCAACAAGGGCATCCTGCCGCTGCTGTGGGAGTGGCACGAAGGGCACCCGAACCTGCTGCCGGCGTTCCTCGACGAAGACCCTCGGCGCCCGGTGCCCAAGGGCTGGGTGCGCAAGCCGTACTTTTCCCGCGAGGGGGCCAACGTGGATATCCGCACCAGCGACGACCAGCGGGTGTTCGAGGACGGTCCCTACGACGATGCGCCGTACATCCTCCAGGGCTTCGCGCCGTTGCCGAAGTTCGGCGACAGCTACACCCTGATCGGCTCCTGGGTGATCGGCGACCTGGCCTCGGGGATCGGCATTCGTGAAGACGACTCGCTGATCACCAAGGACAGCTCGCGCTTCCTGCCCCATGTAGTGCTGGACTGACCGCCTGCGCCCCCCCTGTAGGAGCGGCCTTGTGCCGCGAAAGGGCCGCAAAGCGGCCCCGGCGATCGTTGCATCAATGCTGAAATCCTGGGGCCGCTCCGCGCCCCTTTCGCGGCACAAGGCCGCTCCTACACAGGCCATTCCTCATCCTCCGGTGGTCGGTTTCAGGACGCGCCGGGTCGCCCGCGCACAACCCCCTCGCGCAATAACTGCCATGCTCTGAGGATGCCCGTGGACCGAGCGCAGCAAGACGCCCGGCCAGGGACAACGAGGGTGCCCGGCCTGCCGCCACCGTGACCTGGCCCGCACCGCAGCTGAACACCGCCGGACCGCCGCCCGCCAACGGGCCGCCCCGGGATGCCGAGGTCTGCTGTATGCCTGATGACTTGAACCACCTGCCCCTGATCCAACGCGTCCTGGCCCGTGAGCAGGACACTCCCGGCGCCCTGTTGCCGATCCTCCACGCCATCCAGGCCGGCGCCGGCTACATTCCCGACAGCGCCGTCGCCGAGATCGCCCATGCCCTCAACCTCAGCCAGGCCGAGGTGCGCGGGGTGATCAGCTTCTATCACGATTTCCGTACCACGCCAGCGGCCCGCCATACCCTGCGTCTGTGCCGCGCCGAGTCCTGTCAGAGCCGCGGCGCCGAGGCGCTGGCCGCGCAGTTGCGTGAGCAGCTTGGGTTGGACGACCACGGTCGCACCGAGGATGGCGCGCTCGACCTGCGCCCGGTGTATTGCCTGGGCGCCTGCGCCTGCTCGCCGGCCCTGGAACTCGATGGCCGGCTCCACGCCCGCGTCACCCCCGAACGCCTGCAGGCGTTGGTGGCCGCTTGCCGCGAGGAGGTGAAGGCATGCTGAACCTGTGCATCCCCTGCGATTCGCTGGCCTGTGCCGTCGGTGCCGACCAGGTGGCCGAGGCGTTGACCCGCGAAGCCGCGCAGCGGCGCCTGCCGCTGCATATCAACCGCACCAGCTCCCGTGGTCTGTACTGGCTGGAGCCGCTGGTGGAGCTGGATACCGCCCAAGGCCGCCTGGGCTTCGGGCCGGTCACCCCCGAGGATGTGCCCGGCCTGCTCGACGCCCTGGCGGGCGACCCCGGTAGCCATGCCCTGGCGTTGGGGCCGGTCGAAGCGATTCCCTACCTGAAGTCCCAGCAACGCCTGCTGTTCGCCCGCGCCGGCATCACCCGGCCGCTGTCGCTGGACGACTATCACGCCAACGGCGGCTTTGAAGGCCTGCGCCAGGCCACCCTGCTGGACGGTGACGAAGTGGTCGCCGCGGTGCTCGACTCCGGGTTGCGGGGCAGGGGCGGCGCGGCGTTCCCCGCGGGCATCAAGTGGCGTACCGTGCGCCAGGCAATGGCCGGGCAGAAGTACGTGGTGTGCAACGCCGACGAAGGCGACTCCGGCACCTTCGCCGACCGCATGCTGATGGAGGGCGATCCGTTCCTGCTGATCGAGGGCATGATCATCGCCGGCCTCGCCGTGGGGGCGAGCATGGGCTACATCTATGTGCGCTCGGAATACCCGGATGCCGTGCGTACGCTGAACGAGGCCATCCTGCTGGCCCGCGAGGCCGGCTATCTGGATGTCGCCGGCAACGGCGTGGCCTTCCACCTCGAGGTGCGGGTGGGGGCCGGGGCGTACATCTGCGGCGAGGAAACCGCGCTGCTCGAGTCCCTCGAGGGCAAGCGCGGCATCGTCCGGGCCAAGCCGCCGCTGCCGGCGCTCGAGGGCCTGTTCGGCCAGCCGACCCTGGTGCACAACGTGCTTACCCTGGCCTCGGTGCCGATCATCCTGGCCAGGGGCGCGGCGTTCTACCGCGACTTCGGCATGGGCCGCTCGACGGGTACCTTGCCGTTCCAGCTGGCCGGCAATGTCCGCCATGGCGGCTTGGTGGAGCGCGCCTTCGGCCTGACCCTGCGCGAGCTGGTGGAAGGCTACGGCGGCGGCACCGCCAGTGGCCGGCCGATCAAGGCGGCGCAGGTCGGCGGCCCGCTGGGCGCCTGGGTGCCGCCCGCACAGTTCGACACCCCGTTGGACTATGAGGCTTTCGCCGCCCTGGGCGCGATGCTCGGCCACGGTGGCGTGGTGCTGGCCGACGACACCCTGAACATGGCGGGCATGGCCCGCTTCGCCCTGCAGTTCTGCGCCGAGGAATCCTGTGGCAAGTGCACGCCGTGCCGGATCGGCTCGACCCGTGGCGTGGAGGTGGTCGACCGCTTGATCGCGAGTACCGACCCGGCCTACCGCGCGAGCCAGGCCGGCCTGCTGCGCGACCTGTGCGACACGATGCAATACGGCTCGCTGTGCGCCATGGGCGGGATGACCCCGTACCCCGTGGTCAGCGCGCTCAAGCACTTCCCCGCCGATTTCGGCCTGGAGGCCGCGCAATGATCAACTACTTCGACCCCCGCAGCGATATCGACCTGGGCACCCCGGAGCGGGTCAACGACGTGCAGGTCAGCCTGGTCATCGATGGCCGTTCGATCAGCGTGCCCGGCGGCACCTCGGTGATGCGCGCCGCCGCCTTGCTCGGCACCAGCATTCCCAAACTGTGCGCCACCGACAGCCTCGAGGCCTTCGGCTCGTGCCGTATGTGCATGGTCGAGATCGACGGCATGCGCGGCTACCCGGCCTCGTGCACCACGCCGGTCAGCGAAGGCATGGTGGTGCGCACCCAGACACCGCGCCTGGCCGACCTGCGGCGCAACGTGATGGAGCTGTACATCTCCGACCACCCGCTGGACTGCCTGACCTGCTCGGCCAACGGCAACTGTGAGCTGCAGACCGTCGCCGGCCAGGTCGGCCTGCGCGAGGTGCGCTACGGCTATGACGGCGCCAATCACCTGAGCGAACAGAAGGACGTGTCCAACCCGTACTTCGACTACGAGCCGAGCAAGTGTATCGTCTGCAACCGCTGCGTGCGGGCCTGTGAGGAGATCCAGGGCACCTTCGCCCTGACCATCATCGGGCGTGGCTTCGACTCGCGGGTGGCGGCGGCCGGCGGCGACGATTTCCTCAGTTCCGAATGCGTGTCCTGCGGCGCCTGCGTGCAGGCCTGCCCGACCGCCACCCTGAGCGAGAAGAGCCTGGTTCAGCTGGGCCAGCCCGAGCGGGCGGTGATCACCACCTGTGCCTACTGTGGCGTGGGTTGCTCGTTCCGCGCCGAGATGAAGGGCGAGCAACTGGTGCGCATGGTCCCGGACAAGAACGGCGGCGCCAACCATGGCCATGCCTGCGTCAAGGGGCGTTTCGCCTGGGGCTACGCGACCCACCCGGACCGCATCACCAAACCGATGATCCGCAAGCGCCTGGAAGACCCGTGGCAGGAGGTCAGCTGGGACGAGGCGGTGACCTATGCCGCCAGCGAGTTCCGGCGGATCCAGCTCAAGTACGGGCGCGATTCCATCGGTGGCATCACCTCCAGCCGCTGCACCAACGAAGAGGCGTACCTGGTACAGAAGCTGGTGCGCACGGCCTTCGGCAACAACAACGTCGACACCTGCGCGCGGGTCTGCCATTCGCCGACCGGCTACGGCCTGAAGCAGACCCTGGGCGAGTCCGCCGGCACCCAGAGCTTCGACTCGGTGATGCAGGCCGACGTGGTGCTGGTGATCGGTGCCAATCCCACCGACGCGCACCCGGTGTTCGGCTCACAGCTCAAGCGTCGCCTGCGCCAGGGCGCCCGGCTGATCGTCATCGACCCGCGCCGCATCGACCTGGTCGATTCGCCCCACGCCCGCGCCGAGCTGCACCTGCAACTGCGACCGGGCACCAACGTGGCCATGCTCAACGCCCTGGCCCATGTGATTGTCACCGAAGGCCTGCTGGCCCAGCACTTCATCGACGCCCGCTGCGAGACCGAGGACTTTGCCCGCTGGCGCGATTTTGTCGCCCAGCCCGACAACGCCCCTGAAGTGCTCGGCCCGGTGTGCGGCGTGCCCGCCGAGCAGATCCGCGCCGCCGCCCGGCTCTACGCCACCGGCGGCAACGCGGCAATCTACTACGGCCTGGGCGTGACCGAGCACAGCCAGGGCAGCACCGCGGTGATGGGCATCGCCAACCTGGCCATGGCCACTGGCAACATCGGCCGCGAAGGGGTTGGGGTGAACCCGCTGCGCGGGCAGAACAACGTGCAGGGCTCATGCGACATGGGCTCGTTCCCTCACGAGCTGCCCGGCTACCGGCATATCTCCAACGAAAGTGTGCGCGCCGAGTTCGAGCAGGCCTGGGGCGTGACCTTGCAACCTGATCCGGGGCTGCGCATTCCCAACATGTTCGAGGCCGCGCTGGACGGCAGCTTCAAGGCGCTGTACTGCCAGGGCGAGGACATCGCCCAGAGCGACCCCAACACCCAGCATGTCACGGCCGCGCTGCTGGCGATGGAGTGCGTGGTGGTGCAGGACATCTTCCTCAACGAGACCGCCAAGTTCGCCCATGTGTTCCTGCCGGGCAGCTCGTTCCTGGAGAAGGACGGCACCTTTACCAACGCCGAGCGGCGCATCTCGCGGGTGCGCAAGGTGATGGAGCCGCTGGCCGGCAAGGCCGACTGGGAGGCCACCGTGGCCCTGGCCGGTGCTTTGGGTTACCCCATGCAATACCGTCATCCCTCCGAGATCATGGACGAGATCGCCCGCCTGACCCCGACCTTCCGCCGGGTCAGCTATGCCGAACTCGACCGCCACGGCAGCCTGCAATGGCCGTGCAACGACGCCGCGCCCGACGGCACGCCGACCATGCACATCGACCAGTTCGTGCGCGGCAAGGGGCGCTTCATGCTCACCGGCTACGTGCCCACCGACGAGAAGGTCAACAGCCGCTACCCGCTACTGCTGACCACCGGGCGTATCCTCAGCCAGTACAACGTCGGCGCGCAGACCCGGCGCACCGACAACGTCGCCTGGCACGACGAGGACCGCCTGGAGATCCATCCCAGCGATGCCGAGAGTCGGGGTATCAGCGACGGTGACTGGGTGGGTATCGGCAGTCGCTCCGGGCAGAGTGTGCTGCGCGCCAGGGTCAGCGGCCGGGTGGCGCCGGGGGTGGTGTACACCACCTTCCACTTCCCCGAGTCCGGCGCCAACGTGATCACCACCGACAACTCCGACTGGGCCACCAACTGCCCGGAATACAAGGTCACTGCGGTGGAAGTGGCAAAGGTGTTCCAGCCGTCGGAATGGCAGAAGCGCTACCAGCGCTTCAGTGACGAGCAGCGCAGGTTGCTCAAGGAGCGGCGGCAGGCCGAAGCGGCGGAGGTGCGCCGATGAGCAGTGACAATCTGGTGAAGATGGCCAACCAGATCGCCCATTACTTCGACAGCGAGCCGGATCACGCCAAGGCGGTGCAGGGAGTCAGGCAGCATCTGCAGAGCTTCTGGACGCCGGCGATGCGCCGGCAGTTGGGTGAACGGCTGCAGGCCGAGGGCGGCGAGGGGCTGGATGTGTTGGTGCGCGAGGCACTTCAGCCGGTGGTTTGATTGCGCAATTCACGCCTGCCCCTGTAGGAGCGGCCTTGTGCCGCGAAAGGGCCGCAAAGCGGCCCCAGGATTTCAGCGTTGACGCTGCAATCGCCGGGGCCGCTACGCAGCCCTTTCGCGGCACAAGGCCGCTCCTACAGAGGGGCGCGATAGGGCCCTGGAACGCTGGCTCAATCGCATCGCCAGAAATAGACCTGCTCCGGGTCCCCTTCGTCGAGGTGCTCGACAACGCCGCTCTCGACAAAGCCCCGGCGCTCCAGCAAGCGGCGCATCGGGCCATTGGAGCGGTTGGTCGAGGTGAACAGCTTCTGTCCCGTGCAGTCGGCCTGTATGCGGGCCAGCAGCGCGGCTCCCAGCCCACTGCGCCGATGGCCCTGGCCGACCATCAGCATCTCGATGAACGGGCAACCGAAGAAGTGTTGGTGCATCACCGTATAGGCGGCCACCTTGCCCTGTACCTCGGCCACCAGGCAATGGTACTGCCCGAGCCAGTCGGCAATCTGTTCGGCACGCTGCGGGTCCTGGCGGACGACGCTGTCGATGGCGATCAGGGCGGGTAGATCCTGTAGTCCGGCAAGGCGAATGTTCATGGCTTGGTTCTGCAGTGGCGGTGCCGCGATTATCCGCGCCCGGACAAGTCATGCACAGACGTTGTTGCAGCGCATGGCCTGGATGAAATATCCGTAATGTTTGCAGGGTTATTGCAGGTCCGGTGCTACGCTCGCAACAACATCCTCTATGGAAGCGCACCATGGACATGAACTGGCACCAGGCCCTGCAAGAGAGTTTGAGCTGGCTGGCAATCGCCTCGTTGGTCACCCTTGTCTGCTTCACCTTTACCGCCTTGCTGGCGGTGCGCTACACCCGCTGGGGGGCGCAGTTCTGGCAACTGGCCGGGCCCTATTTCAGCTTGCGCCGCAGTTGGCGACCGTTGCTGGCCTTCGCCCTGCTGCTGGTCCTGACGCTGTTCGCGGTGCGCCTGAACGTGCTGTTCTCGTTCTGGTACAACGGCTTCTACAGCGCCTTGCAGGCACTGGACCAGACCGCGTTCTGGTACCTGCTCGGGGTGTTCGCGGTGCTGGCGACCATCCATGTACTGCGCTCGCTGTTCGCCTTCTACGTCACCCAGGCGTTCAACATCCGCTGGCGGGTGTGGCTCACCGAGCGCCTGACCGCCGACTGGATGCACGGCGATGCCTACTACCGTGGGCAGTTCCTTGCCGAGCCGGTGGACAACCCCGACCAGCGTATCGAACTGGATGTGAACGCCTTCGTCAGCGGCTCCGTGTCGCTGGCGCTGGGGGCGGTCAGCGCGCTGGTGTCGCTGGTGGCCTTTACCGGCATTCTCTGGGGCCTGTCGGCGCCGCTTGAAGTGGCCGGCGTCGAAGTCCCCCGGGCGATGGTGTTCGCCGTGTATGTCTATGTGCTGGTCGCCACCTGGATCGCCTTCCGCCTCGGCCAGCCGCTGATCCGCCTGAACTTCCTCAACGAGAAACTCACCGCCAACTTCCGCTACGCCTTGATGCGCCTGCGCGAGAACGCCGAGAACATCGCCTTCTACCAGGGCGCGCAGGTGGAGCGGGGCACCTTGCTCGGGCGCTTCTTCGCGCTGATCGGCAACGCCTGGGCGCTGGTGTTTCGAAACCTCAAGTTCAGCGGCTTCAACCTGGGCGTCAGCCAGGTGGCGGTGGTGTTCCCGTTCATCCTCCAGGCGCCGCGCTTTTTCAGCGGCGCGATCAAGCTCGGCGACGTGATGCAGACCGCACAGGCGTTTGGCCAGGTGCAGGATTCGCTGTCGTTCTTCCGGGAGTCCTACGACACCTTTGCCCAGTACCGCGCCACCCTCGATCGCCTGACAGGCTTTCTCGATGCCAACCAGCAGGCCAGCGCCTTGCCACGCGTGGCCACCGTGGATCAGGCTCATGGATTGGGGATTCAGGGCTTGCAGGTGCGACGCCCCGATGGCCATGCGTTGATCGCTGATCTCGATCTAAGCCTGCATAGCGGTCAGGCGCTACTGATCAAAGGGCCTTCGGGCAGCGGCAAGACCACCTTGCTGCGCGCCCTGGCGGGCCTGTGGCCTTATGCCGAGGGCGAGGTCAGGCGACCGCTGGGGGCGCAGGCGCTGTTCCTCTCGCAGCGCCCGTACCTGCCGTTGGGCGACCTGCGCACCGCCATCGCCTATCCGGCACAGCGCGTGCCCGGTGACGATGCGCGCATGCAGCAGGCCTTGCGCCAGGTCAATCTCGCCCATCTGGCCGAACGGTTGGACGAGCAGCGCGACTGGTCGCGGATCCTGTCGCTGGGCGAACAGCAGCGCCTGGCGTTCTCCCGGGTACTGTTCAACCGGCCGCAGGTGGTGTTCCTCGACGAGTCCACCTCGGCGATGGATGAAGGGCTGGAGCATGCGCTGTATTCGCTGCTGCGCGCAGAGTTGCCGGCGACGCTGCTGGTCAGTGTCGGGCACCGCAGTACCTTGGCGGGATTCCACTCCCACCGCCTGGAGGTGGACGGGCAGGGGGGATGGTCGTTGCTGGAGCAGCAGCCGGCAGCCATGACCCTGTAGGAGCGGGCTTGCCCCGCGATGGCGTCAGGTCAGGCAATGAAGTTGTTCCTGCCGGCCTCATCGCGGGGCAAGCCCGCTCCCACGATCAGCCATGAACCACAAACCTGCCATTGTGGTAGCGGCGAACACGCCCCCCGCCATGAACGTCGCCTGATACCCCACCCAGTCCCACAGCCCTCCGGCCAGCACACTGGCCACCAGCAACGCCAACCCTGTCACCAGGTTGAACACGCCGAATGCGGTCCCCCGCAGATCCTCGGGTGCACTGTCGGCGATCAAGGCGCTGAACACGCCTTGGGTAAACCCCATGTGCAGCCCCCACAGGATCACGCCCAGGGCCAGGCCGGGCAGGCCCGGCAACCAGGCCAGCAGCAGATCGGCCAGCACCAGCAGGGCCAGCCCGATCATCAACACACCCCGTCGCCCGACCTTGTCGGAGAGTGCCCCGGCAGGATAGGCCGACAGTGAATACGCCAGCGACATCAATACCAGCACCGCTGGCGCCCACAAGGCGGCAAGGCCAAGCGCCTGGCCGCGCAGCAGCAGAAATGCTTCGCTGAAGCGCGCCAGGGTGAACAGCGTGGCCAGGATGACCAGGCGCCAGTAACCGTTGCCCAGCCGGGCCAGCTCGCGAAATGCCAGGGGCGCAGCCACTGTGCCGACTGCTGCAGGTTTTTCGGGCTCGCGGACGAAGGCAACCAGCACATAGAGCGCCATGAACGCCGGAATCACCGCCACCCAGAACACCGTCTGGAAATGGCTGGCGGTCAGCCACATCAACAGGATTGCCAGCAATGGCCCGAGAAACGCCCCGACCGTATCCAGCGCCTGGCGCAGGCCGAAGGCCGCGCCGCGCAGCTCGGCGGGGGTGACATCGGCGATCAGCGCATCCCTAGGCGCGCCGCGGATGCCCTTGCCGACGCGGTCGACGAAGCGCGCCGCGGTCAGCCATTCCAGCCCGGGGGCCAGCGGGAACACCGGCTTGGTCACGGCGGCCAGGCCGTAGCCGATCACCGTCAGCAGCTTGCGCTTGCCCAAGCGGTCGCTGAGGGCGCCGGAGAACACCTTGGTGATCGCCGCCGTCGCCTCGGCGATGCCTTCGATCAGGCCCACGGCCAGCACCGAGGTGCCGAGCACGGTGACCATGTACAGCGGGAGCAGGGCGTGGATCATCTCGGAGGAGATGTCCATCAGCAACGAGACGAAGCCTAAAGCCCAGACGCTGCGGGGGATGGGGCTGTGGTTGGGCATGGTGCTCTCGAGGGTGGCGTCGAGTTCACTGTAGCCGAGCCATACGCAAGTCCTGGTAGGAGCGGCCTTGTGCCGCGAAAGGGCTGCGGAGCAGCCCCGGGATTTCAGCGTTGATGCACAGATTGCCGGGGCCGCTTTGCGGCCCTTTCGCGGCACAAGGCCGCTCCTACAGGGCCCGCGTGAAGCCAAAGGTCACGACTTGAAGCGTCCCACCAGCCCGTTCAGCTCATCCGACAACTGCGCCAACCTGCCGGAGTCGGCCTGGGCGGAGCTGGCCAGCCCCTCTACCAGCCGTGCCTCGTCGTAGATCTGCTGGATATGCCGGTTGATCTCCTCGGCCACGCTGTGCTGCTCCTCGGCGGCGGCGGAGATCTGCAGGTTCTGGTCGCGGATCTCGTTTACCGAGAGCTGGATGCCCTCGAAACTGTCCCGCGCGCTTTCGATCGACGACACGCTGGCCCGCGACAGGTCCAGGCAGCTTTCCATCTTCTGCGAGACCTCCTGGGTCTTGCCGCCGAGGGTGTTGAGCAACTGGTCGATCTCGCCGGTGGAGTCGGCGGTGCGCTTGGCCAGCGCCCGCACCTCGTCCGCCACCACCGCAAAACCACGGCCCTGGTCGCCGGCCCGGGCGGCCTCGATGGCGGCGTTGAGCGCCAGCAGGTTGGTCTGCTCGGCGATGGCGCGGATGGTGCCGAGGATCTGGTTGATACTGCGGCTGCCTTCCTCCAGCTCGACCATGGCCTGGGACGATTCGCTCAGGCGCCGACCCAGGCGATTGACGTTGTCGGTGGTCGCCTCGATCTGCTGCTTGCCCTCGGCCACCCGGCGGTGGCCGTGCTCGGCGGCGTCGGCGGCGCTGCTGCACGAGCGCGCCACTTCGTTGGCGGTGGCGACCATCTCGTTGAACGCGGTGGACACCAGCTCCACCGCCTCGCGCTGGCGCCCGGCGGCCTCGTTCATGTTGCCGGCCATCTCGCTATTGCTGCGCGAGGCTTCGTGCAGATTGGTCGAGGCCGCGCCGATGCGCTGGATCAGCTGGCGGATGGCGGCGAGGAACTTGTTGAACCAGCCGGCCAGCTCGGCGGTTTCGTCCTTGCCCTGCACCTGCAGGTCGCGGCGCAGGTCGCCTTCACCTTCGGCGATCGACTGCAGGCCGATACTGACCTGGCCGATCGGCTTGACGATCACCCGCGAGAACGCCGCCGCCACCAGGGCGAAGACCAGGGCCAGCACCACCACGATCAACGCGGTGACATAGGTCATGCGTGTGGCCGCGGCCATCACCTCGTCGTACTCGATCAGGCCGACGAAGCGCCAGCCAAGGCCTGGCGAGGTCCACACGTTGGCCATGTAGCGCACGCCGTCGATAACCACGTCGGTGGAGCCCTGGGAAGTGGCGGCCAGTTGCGCGTAGGGTACGCCGAGGTCCTTGAGCTGCTTGAAACCGTGGCTGGCGTTGCGTGGGTCGACCAGCACGGTGCCGTCCTCGATCAGCATCACGTAGCCGCTGTCGCCCAGCTTGATGCTCTTGACCAGCTCGGTGAGGTTCTTCAGCGACACGCTGACCACGAACACGCCCTTGGCCTTGCCGGTTTCGTCGAGCAGCGCCCGGGCAGTGCCGACCAGGGCCACGTCGTCCTTGTCGTAGTAGTAGGCGGCGGTACGCACGGTCTTGTCCGGGCTGGCCATGGCGGCCTTGTACCAGGGGCGGGTGCGTGGGTCGTACTTGGCCAGTTGCGGGTCGTCCGGCCATTTGGCGTAGCTGCCGTCCTCGAGGCCGATGGACAGGATCGCCGCCGCCGGGTGGGTGGTGCCGTAGCGGGCGAAGGCGTCGATCACCTTCTGCGCGGCCTCGGGCATCGGCTGGCGGGCGGCATCGGCGCCGGTGTAATCCTTGAGCGAGGTGACCGAGGTGTATACAAGATCCTTGGCCATTTGATCGACGTTCTGCAGCGTGCCATCGAAGAACTGGCGCATGTTGCCGTCGATCTGGCGGATTTCCCGGGTGCTGCCATCGAGGAACTGGTCGACCGCCTCGCTGCGGATGTTCAGCACCGAGATCCCGCCGACCAGGGCGACCGGGATGAAGGCCACCAGTACGAAGGCCAGGATCAGTTTGTTTTTTATTTTCATGGTGACGCCCATCCGTGAGAGTGAAGGGTGTACATGGCCGCTTCGCTGGAGTGGTGGCCACTTGCTACCTTTTCTGTTTCGGCGGGCGGAATATAAACCTTTAGTAGATGTTTCGTGTACAGGAAATTTAGAAATTGTCCTGACTTTCAGGGCAAGTAGGAGGAGATGCGTGGGAGCGGCTTGCCCCGCGATGAGGCCAGGACAGTTCTTTCAAGCGGATGACTAAGACTTTCCCTATTTCACGTAGGACGTTTCCCAAGCATGCTTTTACGGCCTTTCAGCTGTTGTTCTGGCCAGTCGCGCTCCTTAGTCTTGTCCTGTCGTTGCCAATTCAACGACCGGGTGTGCAAGCCCGTACAGGTACAACGCGAAAGCGCTTTTGGGCCTTGCCGGCAGTCTGCGGTTCTGGCCCTCCAATGGCGGCTATGCGTGGGAGGCCCTTGGGCCTGCCGAGTTCCTGTACCCTCGGTCTTGCACACCTGCGTATAGCTGCCACCTATTCGAGTGCAAGCGGATTCAGGCAGTTTTCCCATGACGGTACAGGAGTGCTGAACCATGCTGAAAATCGTGCCCGACCCACCCCGCGCCTTGCCCCGGGAGGTTCGCCCATGACCCTCGATACGACTACTCGAACCTCCCGGCCCACCACGGCCAACGCTCATTTCGGCACTTGCCACGACGCCCATCCACCGATGTTCTCGGTGCATGCCGGCATTGATGGCGAGGATGCGCTGGTGTGCGCGGTAGCGGCCTTGCAGGCGGCCTACGAAACCAATGCCATGGCCCTGGAAAAAGCCAGCGAACCGCTGCGCAGCCTGCTGGTGGCGACGGAGAACTCCCTGGAAAAAGGGCTGGCCTTGGCGTCGGCTGTGCTGGATGGGATAGAGCGGGGTTGATCGGGTCGCTCAGGTACTTTCGGCGCCAAGGTTGTTGACTGTATGAGGGCCGCCAGGTGTCCGCCGCAATCCTTGCAGCGCCTATCAGATCGAGCGCCGCCCGCGCGGCGCATCGCGGCACAAGGCCGCTCCTACATTTGTTGCAACGTACCGAACCTGTCAGGCCATGGTTGCCCGCCTTGGTGCATGTCTTGAGACGAGTGGGGCGGCGGCAATGCCCGCCAAAAAATCGCGTCGAGCGCACAAGGCTAACAACCATGGCCTATCAGGCATGGTCACGTTACAACAAATGTAGGAGCGGCCTTGTGCCGCGATGCGCCGCGCGGGCGGCGCTCGATCTGATAGGCGCTGCCAGTCTCCCGCCGAACACCCCGACAAGTCTCAGCAATCGAGCATCTTGTGATAGGTCACGAAGTCCTGCTCGGCCACATACCCCAGCGATTCATACAGTGCCTGGGCGGCAAGGTTGCTCCGGGCGGTGTCCAGGCTCAACCGCTGCGCGCCCTCGGCCTGGAAAATCTCGGTCAGTTGCTGCATCAGGTAACGGGCATGACCACCCCTGCGGGCGTGCGGAGCAACGAACAGGTCATACAGCCAGTAGAAGCGCTTCATCGCCAGCGAGCAGGTGGCCGGGTACAACTGGGCAAAAGCGATGGCCTGGCCGTCGGCGTCCAGCAGCAGGTAGATGCGCGAGTTGCCGGTTTCGAGGTTGGCCTTGAGGAATGTGCGGGAAGCGGGGAGGTCATCCGCTTCCTGGTAGAACATCCGGTACTGGTTGAAGAGGTCCGCGGCGGCGTCCAGGTGGTGCAGATCACAGGCAATGACGTTCATGTCGGGGCTCGCTATCAGGCTGTCCAGCGCCCTTGCTATGTGGGGCGATCCTGCAGGATTTCATGAAACACATCCGGTCGTACAGATGCGATATGCAGTAGCGTACGTGCAGCTCCCGAAGGCGTGCGCCGGCCTTGTTCCCACTCTTGCAACGTACGTACGGAGACGCCGAGCAGCTCGGCGAACTTCAGCTGGGACAAGCCGGTCTTGCTGCGGGCCTCTGCGGCTTCGGTCACCTCGACCTGGTGTACAGCGCCAAATCGTCCGGCTTTGACATCGCGAATGGACTGAAGCAGCTCCTCTGCGATATTGCGCTTGGCATCGCGCTGCATCAGTTCTTTTTCAGTCAGGGGCATGGTTCAGTTCCTTCACGATCTGGCGCAGTACATGCGCGGGTATGCTCTCGGTGGCGCTCTTGCCGTAGATAAGCAGTGCTACCAGAACACCATTGTCTAGCTGGGCGGTGTAGATGACCCTCACGGCGCCGCGCTTGCCTTGGCCTTCGATGCGCCAGCGTACCTTGCGGCAGCCACCGGAGCCGGGGATGACTGCGCCGCCATCAGGGTTGTTGGCCAAGTGGTGCATGAACGCGCCATGTTCGTCAGCGGTCCAGTAGTCGGGCCACAGCTTCGAAAACAGTGGCGCTTCGATGATCGTCAGCATACCGCATCCTTACGTCTTTGACGTAGGGATTCTGCTGTGTGGCGCCAAGCTGGAAAAGCAGGTCTTTGTCACGAGGGGTTGCCGGCCAATACTGTGGCTTGCTGGCGGCCATTCCGGCCATTAGCATCCGTTTTCCTCACTCACGGCCCTGCGCAAACCATGGCCGGCTCCAGGATCAAGGACGAATGTTGCCGTTGCTTTCCCGTTTCCTGCTGCACGCACTGGCCTGTGTGGCGTTTCCCTTCCTCTTGAGGCTGGGCTTCGATCTGTACCGGCAGTATATCGGCCCGCCGATGGCGCGAGGCGTCAGCGTTGGCTTGGCAACGATGATGGTGTTCTACGCTTTCGTGCTCTTCAACCTGCTGATGGTGGCAATTCCAAGAACGTCAATCCGCTACGCGCTGGCGATGTTGCTGATGCTGTTGGTACTGGCATTCTTCAATACCTTGCACCCGCTGCGGGCGCTGGGCTTCGCGCTGCTATGCGGTGGTTTGTGCGGGGCGGCGATCAGCATGACGCCCACGGTGACATCGCTGTTGAACAAGTGCCGTAGGTAAGGCCCCAGCGCGGGGGATCA
Organism: Pseudomonas sp. NMI760_13; assembly: GCF_021283245.1. Lineage (NCBI taxonomy): Bacteria > Pseudomonadati > Pseudomonadota > Gammaproteobacteria > Pseudomonadales > Pseudomonadaceae > Pseudomonas > Pseudomonas sp. NMI760_13. Next base: position 30,868 of record NZ_JAJSRC010000010.1, read on the forward strand.
GCAGGCCAGCACGCGTCGCTCTTCAAGCCATTGTTCGAAGCAGGTGAAGGTCTCGACCGCTGCCTTTACCGTCCGGGCCTGGGCGGCAGGCTCCGGATCTGCGCCAGCCAGTCGAGCGAGGAAGCTGCGCCAGCGTGCGCCGGTCTGCGCGCCGTAGACGTCGAGAAACGCACCGCCGCTGTCGGCGTCGATGCCCAGGCGTTCAGCCATGGCTCGCTTGAGTAGCTGGCCGCCCAGGGTGGAGCCTTCCAGTACATACATCACACCGAGTGCACTGGCTTCATCGTCGATGCGAGGCAGGGCGTGGCACAGCGGCAGTGCTTCGACATCGATGGCCAGGGCGCTCAGGTCGCGGGACAAGGCGGGTGTCTTGTTGCGTTCGGCGGCCTGGTACCCGGCCAGCAAGGTATCCAGCGGCGCATGGAAACCGTGGTAAGCCGCAAGCAGGCGCGCATAGGCCGCCCGGTCGAAGCCTTCGCTGAAGAACGGCAGGCGCGCCTCCAGCCCTTCGTGACAGGCGCGGGTACCCTCGCGCAAGGCAAGCAACAGCGGGCTGACGGTAGCGGACATGGCGCAGGCTCTGAACAGGATGCAACCGATACTGCCAGATCCCATGGCGCCACCACCACTGCCGATTTTCCGCACCTGGCATTTGATCTGTGGAATCATTGCGCCGCCTCTGGAGTGGGGCTTTCACGGCTAAGACAGGAATGCAGCACGATGCGCGCAACAACAAGGAACTTGCTGGCCCTCGGGCTGGCGTTGCTACCCGGCCTGGTCGGCGCGGCGGAGCCAGAGCCGGTACCGGTGTACCGGGAGATCAAGGACTGGGTGGTGGGCTGCGACAACACGCGCTTCTGCACCGCGGTGCTGGCCGATCATCCGGAGAAGATGCGGGTGGGCATGCTGGTGCAGCGCGAGGCGGGCACCTGGGGTAACCTGCACCTGACCCTGGTGGGCAGCACTGACTGGTCGGGCGAGCCCCTGCTCGACGGAGAGCTACTGGTCGCACCCTGGCGCATGACCCGCGGCGTCGAGACCACCCTGGAACTGGAGGGCGCCGATGCCTATGCCGTGTTGCGGCAATTGCGCAATGGCCAGCGCCTGGTGGACGACACCCGGCCAGGGGAGCGCGTGAGTTCGCTGCAAGGCCTGAGCGCCGCCTTGCTGCTGATGGATGCGGTGCAGGGCCGGGTCGGTCACTACAGCGCGCTGATGCGACCCGGTGACAGCGTCGCCGACGCCCAGTTGCCCACCCCGGCCAAGCCCCAGGGGCCGGCCTTTGTGGCAGCCACGCCCCTTAGCGAGCAGGAACTGGCGGGCATCAACCCGGTGGTGATGGCCAAGGCGGCCGCCGAAGACCAGTTGAAGAACGAATACGATGTCGCTCCCAAGCTTGAGCTGCATGCCCTGGACAACCAGCATGCCCTGGCGTTGCTCAGCTACAACTGCAACGACTTCCATTGCCTCTACGCGTTGTACAAAGTGTCGCGAGAGGCGCCTTACGCGCTTGGGCCGCTGGAGTTCGAGGCACCGTCCAGCCCGGTGCTGATCAGCCGGATGCGCGACGCCATCGAGTTCTACCCCAAAAAAGGCGAGCTCTACAGCTATGCCAAGGACGACTATCCCGGCAGTTGCGGGGTCGAGGAAAGCTGGCGCTACGACGGCATGCGCATGCGCCTGGTCAGGTTGTCGCGGATGGACCGGTGTGCCGAAGTGGGCACTGACACTTGGCCGGTACTATGGCGCAGCGAAGGCTGAAAACGCGAAAGGGATGTCAGGGGCAACACCATGCAATGGATGAAACGCCACCGTGCGGCACTGCTGCTGGCGCTCATGGCACCACTGGCCGCGCAGGCCGAAAGCGACCCGGCAGCGCTCGAGGCGGTGCCGCTGTACCGGCAGGTCAAGGACTGGGCGGTCGGCTGTGATAACACCCGTGCCTGCACGGCGTTGCTGGCGATCGATGACGAGCTGATGAGCGGCCTGCAGACCATCGTCCGGCGCGAGGCAGGGCCGCAGGGTAAGCTCGAGCTGACGCTGCGTGTCGGGCCGGCGTTTGCCGACCAGGTGTTGCTCGATGGTCAGGAACTGTCTGCTCAATGGCGGCGGATCCAAGGTGAGTACGATTTCGACCTGCAGCTCGAAGGTGATGCGGCACTGGCGCTGATCCGTCAGATACGCAACGGCAATCGCCTGAGTTCGTTGACCGAGGATGGCGAGCTGGTGGCGTCGTTGCAGGGGATTAGTGGCGCGTTGCTGGCCATTGATGCGGTCCAGGGTCGGGTAGGGCATGCCGATGCGCTGGTGCGGGTGGGCGACGTCCCGGCTGCCGAGGTGCCTGACGCTCCTGTCGCGGCGGCGTTGCCGCAGTTTGTCGCCGCGCCTGGCATGAGCGACGAGCAGGCGCATGAAATCGGCAGGACGGTGAAGCGCCAGGCGGGTGTCGAAGGTGATGTGCCGGGCCTCAGCTTTAGCCACTATGAGGTGTACCCGCTGGACGCTGACAGTGCCCTGGTCATTCTCAATGTCGGGTACAGTGGCGAGTTCTGCGCCAATTACCTGTATCGGGTGTCTCGTGCCGCGCCCTACCAGATCAGTGAAATGGCCTTCGAGGCGCCAACGCCGTTACTGGCACCGCAGCTCAGTGGCCATGTGACGTTCGATCCGCAAAGTGGCCAATTGCAGGCCACTGATAAAAGCCTGTTGGAGCGCGGTTGCGGCCTGGTCCAGCAATGGCGCTATGACGGTCAGCGCATGCGCCTGGAGCGGGTGGCCCGGCTGGATCGCTGTGGATACGTAAAGCCGGAATTCTGGCCGGTACTGTGGCGCCTAGGTTGACATGTCCCCTGTAGGAGCGGCCTTGTGCCGCGAAGGGGGCGCGTAGCGGCCCCGGCGATTTTTCCGTCAATGCTGAAATCCTGGGGCCGCTGCGCAGCCCTTTCGCGGCACAAGGCCGCTCCTACAGGGTCTGAGGGACGGCTCAGAACGCCAGCTTGTAGCCGATCAGCAACAGCATGGTCGCCAGGCAAGGCCGCAGCACACGGTCGGAGATACGCCCGGTCAGGTGGCTGCCCAGGTAGATCCCCGGCAGCGAACCCAGCAGCAGGTAGCCCAAGAGCGACCAGTCCATGTTGCCCATGCCGGCATGCCCCAGGCCCGCCACCAGGGTCAGCGGCACGGCGTGGGCGATCTCGGTGCCGACCAGGCGGCGGGTGACCAGGAACGGGTACAGCAGGAACAGCGCCACGGTCCCCAGCGCGCCGGCGCCGATGGAGGTGAGGGTGACCATCACGCCCAGCACCACGCCGGTGATCACGGTGAGGAGGTTCAGGGTGCGGTCGCTGAGGTGGTAGTGATCGCCGGCATGCTTGCTGGCGAAGGCCTGCAGGCGCGATTTGAACAGGATCGCCAGGGCGGTGAGGATCAGCACCACCGCCAGGCCTTGCTTGATGATGGCGTTGAGCGCGGAGGTGTCGGCGTGCAGGGTGCTGAGGAACCACAGGGTCAGCGCGGCGGCCGGGACGCTGCCCAGGCTCAGCCAGCCGGTGATCTTCCAGTCGATGTTCTTGTTGCGGCCATGCACCCAGACGCCACTGGCCTTGGTGATGGCGGCGTAGAGCAGGTCGGTGCCCACGGCGGTGGCCGGGTTGATGCCGAACCACAGCAGGATCGGGGTCATCAGCGAACCGCCGCCGACGCCGGTCATGCCGACGATGAAGCCCACAACCAGTCCCGCAATGGTGAAACCGAAAGAACCTACATCCATACGCTACTCGACGCCCAGCTTGCCCGTGATCGGATGGATGCCAGCATATAGATTTTTTTATAGCCAAATAGACTTGTTCGTTATTAGGTTATAACTGGCCCGGCTCATTCACTGGCTTTGTGTAGGAGCGGCCTTGTGCCGCGAAAGGGCTGCGCAGCGGTCCTGGCGATTGTTGCTTGAACGCTGAAATCCTGGGGCCGCTCCGCGCCCCGTTCGCGGCACAAGGCCGCTCCTACAGGGGATGGGTAACCCCTGGCCTTTCACCGATCAGTCATCACCACCATCACCTGCGCATCGCCGCCATCCTCGCTCTCCGACAGGTAGATATGCCCCACCTGGCTGTCGAAATACGCAGTCTCCTGAGGCCCGATGCTGACCGCCTCGCCGGTCTCGAATTCGATGCGCACGCGTCCGCTGATGACCATGGCGAATTCCTGGCCGGGATGGCGGATAAAATCGTCGAACTGGCCGCGTTCACGGGCGATGATGCGGGCATAGGCCGGGGTCATGCGTCGCTCGGGGAAGGCGCCGGCGATCGGGTAGTAGTCGTAGGTGCCGGTGGAATAACCCGCCACCGCCGCCAGCGAATCGACTACCACGGTGGCCGGCTGCGGCGCGCCCACCGGGCCGCTGGCGCGAAACAGCTGGGCGATGTCCAGGTTCAGGGCGCGGGCGGCGGCGGCCAGTTTTTCGTAGCTTACCGAGACCTGCGCCAGCTCCATTTTCGACAGCGTGGACAGCGGTACGCCGCTGAGCGCCGACAGCTGCTTGAGTGTCATCTGCCGGGCCTTGCGCACCTGGCGCAGGCGCGCGCCGACTTCACTGCGGTCGAGCGGGGTGCGGGTGGTGGGGGCGTCGGGCATCGGGGCTCTCGGGCTATGCTGTGGTCGGGCATCTTACCTTGGTGCCTTGCGTATTTCTAAATTCTCATATATTAGAATTCTCACAAATGATAATTAGCGCCGCAGGAGCGTGCATGGGACAGGTCCACGATATTCTGATCATTGGCGCCGGCATCGCTGGCGCCTCCCTGGGTTACCGACTGGCCGGCCAGCGCCAGGTGCTGCTGCTCGAACGCGAGACGCAGCCGGGCTATCACGCCACCGGGCGCTCGGCGGCGATGTTCATGGAGGCCTACGGCACCCCGCAGATCCAGGCCCTGACCCGCGCCAGCCGGGCGTTCTACGAGCAGCCGCCGGCGGGCTTCTGCGAGCATCCATTGCTCGAACCCCGCGGCTGCCTGTATGTCGCCAGCCATGAGCAGCACGATCTGCTTGAAAGCACCTACGCCCAGAACCTGGCCAACGGCACCGCCGTCAGCCTGCTCGACAGCACGGCGGCGCTCGAGCTGGTGCCGAGCCTGCGCGGCGAACTGCTGGCCGGCGCCGTGCACGAGACCGGGGCGATGGACCTCGACGTGCACGCCCTGCATCAGGGCTTCCTGCGCGGCCTGCGCCAAGCCGGTGGCGAGGTGCGCTGCAATGCCGAGCTGGTGCAGGCGTACTATCTGGATGACCTGTGGCATGTCGAGCTGGCCGACGGCAGCCGCCTGCGCGCACGGCAACTGGTCAATGCCGCCGGCGCCTGGGCCGATCAGGTGGCCGGGCAGTGCGGGATCGGCAAGGTCGGCCTGCAGCCGTGCCGGCGCAGCGCGTTCACCTTTCCTGGCCCGGCGCAGCACGACTTCGCCCGTTGGCCGGCAGTGATCGGCGTCGACGAGAGCTTCTACTTCAAGCCCGACGCCGGCCAACTGCTGGGCTCGCCCGCCAATGCCGACCCGGTCGAGCCGCAGGACGCCGCGCCCGAAGAGCTGGACCTGGCGCTGGGGATCTACAACATCGAGGCGATGACCACCCTCGAGATCCGCCGGCCCAGCCACAGCTGGGCGGGGCTGCGATCGTTCGTCGCCGATGGCGACCTGGTGATCGGCTTCGACCCGGTTTCCCCCGCGTTCTTCTGGCTGGCCGCCCAGGGCGGCTACGGTATCCAGTCCGCCGCCGGGGCTTCGCGCCTGGCGGCCGATCTGTTGCTGGGCCTGCCGCTGTGCGCCAGCCTTGTCAGCCAGGGGGTCGAGCCAGCACGGTTGTCCCCGGCACGTTTCATCCAACCCTGAATGGAGCATCCCATGAGCAATGAAATCCAGCGTTTTCCCAGCAGCCTGCCGTTTCCCTTCTCCCGTGCGGTGAAGGCCGGGGGCTTTCTGTTCCTGTCCGGGCAGGTGCCGATGAGCCCGGGCGGCGAGGTGGTGCGTGGCGATATCCAGGCGCAGACCCGGGCGGCCTGCGAGCGTATCGCCGAGAGCCTGGCGGCGTGCGGCGCGCGCTTCGACCAGGTGGTCAAGTGCACCGTGTGGTTGTCGGACATGAGCCATTTCGCCGGCTTCAACGAGGTCTACAAGGAGTTCTTCGGTGCAGCGCTGCCGGTGCGTTCGACGGTGGCCTCGGCACTGGCGCTGGGGGTGGATGTGGAGATCGAGGTGCAGGCCTACATCGGTCAGGACAACTGACACTGTGGGAGCGGGCTTGTCCCGCGATACAGCCATCGCGGGGCAAGCCCGCTCCTACAACAACCCCTGCAACGACCCGACACAACAATAAAAACCAGAGGTGCACATGCAAGAGCAGCTGAAGATCGCCGGCGCATTCGTCGGCGTGATCGTGGGGGCGGGCTTTGCGTCCGGGCGGGAACTGCTGTTGTTCTTCGTCGATTTCGGCGTCTGGGGACTGGTCGGCGCGCTGGTCAGCGCCGCGCTGTTCACGTTTCTCGGCATGGCCCTGGCGGGGCTGGGCAACCGCCTGAAGGCCACCTCGCACAAGGAGGTGATCCAGGCCATCTGCGGTCGGCACCTGGGCGTGCTGGTCGACTGGCTCATTACCTTCTTCATGTTCGGCGTGACCGTGGTCATGCTCGCCGGTGGCGGTGCACTGCTTGAACAGCAGTTCGGCATTCCGGCGCTGGCCGGCAGCGTGCTGGTTACCGTGCTGGTGGTGGCCATCGTCTGCCTGGATGTGCAGAAGGTGATGGTGGCCATCGGCGCGATCACCCCGTTGCTGATCCTGGTGGCCTCGGCCATCGCACTGTATGCGGTGTGTACCCGCAGCTTAAGTTTCGCGGCGCTCGACCAGGTGGCCAGCCAGCAGGAGGCGGGCACCCATCACTGGTTGCTTGGGGCGTTCCTGTATGTCTCCTACAACATCGTTGCTGGCGCGCCGATCCTGGCGATCCTCGGCGGCTCGGCACGCAATGGACGGGTTGCCGTGGTCGGCGGCCTGCTGGGCGGCGCGGCGCTGGGCGGGCTGATGCTGGTGATGAGCGCGGGGCTGCTGTCGCGCCTGGACAGCGTGGCCGCGCTGCCGATGCCGATGCTGTCGATTGCCAGCGAGGTGTCGCCGCTGCTCGGGCTGGTGATGTGCCTGATCATCTTCGGGATGATCGCCAACACGGCGGTGGGGACGCTGTTCTCGTTCCTGTCGCGATTGCTGCCGGCGGGCACGGTGAAGTTTCGCTGGGGGGCGGTGGTGGCCGGTGGGGTGGGGTTCGTCTGCAGCCTGGTGGGGTTCATCAGCCTGGTAGGACAGGTGTATCCGCTGTTCGGCTACCTGGGGTTCGTGCTGATGACGGCGGTGCTGGTGGGGTGGTTGCGGCGGGGCAGGGGGGCGAAGGTGGTGGTGGCCTGAGGCAAGCCCGCTCCCGCAGTGCATGCGGGAGCGGGCGGCAGGTCAGATGCGGAAGCTGCCGACCAGTTGCTTCAGGCGCCCGGCCTGCTGGCTCAGGGCGTCGCAGTGGCGCAGGGTTTCGTTGAGGTTCTCCACCCCTTGCTGGTTCAGCGCGTTGATCTGGGTGATATCCAGATTCAGGCTCTCGACCACGGCGGTCTGCTCTTCGGTGGCAGTGGCCACCGACTGGTTCATGCCGTCGATCTCGCCGATGCGCTGGGTGACGCTGGCCAGGCGCTCGCCGGCCTCGTTGGCCACCACCTGCACGGTCTCTTCGCTGGAGACCTGGCTGGTGTTCATGGTGTGCACCGCCTCGCGCGAGCCAACTTGCAGGCTGGTGATCATGCGGTGGATCTCTTCGGCCGACTCCTGGGTGCGGTGGGCCAGGTTGCGCACTTCGTCGGCGACCACGGCGAAGCCACGGCCGGCTTCACCGGCACGGGCGGCCTCGATGGCGGCGTTGAGCGCCAGCAGGTTGGTCTGCTGGGAGATGCCCTTGATCACGTCGAGGATCTTGCCGATCTCGTCGGTGCTGGCGTTGAGGGTCTCGATCTGCTCGCAGGACTCGCTGATGCGCTCGGACAGGGCGGTCATGGCGCTGATGGCCTCTTCGACCACCTGGCGGCCACCGTTGGCCTGCTCGCTGGCGCCGCTGGCATGCTGCGAGGCATCGGCGGCGTTGCGGGCGATCTCCTGGGTGGCGGCGCCCAGCTCGTTGATGGCGGCGGCGACGCTGTTGGTGCGCATGCTCTGCTCTTCGGAGCCGGAGAGCGAGGCGTTGGAGGCGCCAACGACTTTTTCCGACAGGTCATGCACCAGGCGGGTGGCCGACGACACTTCGCTGATCGAGGCATGGATACGCTCGACGAAGCGGTTGAACGAGGTGGCCAGCTCGCCGAACTCGTCCTTCTGCTGCACGGCCAGGCGGCGGGTCAGGTCGCCTTCGCCTTCGGCGATGTCCTGCATGGCGCGGCCCATGGTGGTCAGCGGGCTCATCAGCACCGGGATCAGCAGGCCCAGCAGGCCGGCGATGACGGCCACGGCGATGAGCATGGCGATGATGGCCGAAGTGCGGAACTGGCTCAGCGGGGCGTAGGCCTTTTCTTTGTCGATCGACAGGCCGATGTACCACTGCGCCGACGGCAGGCCGTCGACCGGGGCGAAGGAGATGATGCGCTCCTTGCCATCGAGGCTCACTTCCTGGATGCCGGTTTCCACGCGCAGCGGCGAGCCCGGGTAGATGTCCTTGAGGTTCTTCATCACCCGGTCCTTGTCCGGGCTGACGATCACCTGGCCATTGCGGTCGACCAGGAAGGCGTGGCCGATGCCGCCGAAGTCGACGGCGTTGATGATGTCGACCAGGGTGTTCAGGCTCAGGTCACCGCCGACCACGCCGATCAGCTCGCCGCTACCCTTGGCCTTGACCGGCATGGCGATGGTCACCACCAGGCCACCTACCGCCGCCATGTAGGGCGGGGTCAGCATGGTCTGGTTGGCGGCCACGGCCTGGGTGTACCAGGGGCGCTGACGCGGGTCGTAGCCATCGGGCATCTTGGCGTCGGGGCGCTGGGTGAACAGGCCGGTGTTCTGGCCGAAGTAGGTGAACTGGAAGTTGCTGGTGTACGACGGTTGGTCGACCAGGCCCGGCACGTTGCTGCCGGCACCCTGCTGGGCGATGTCCTGGGCCAGGTTCTCCAGCACCAGGATGCGTCCGCTCATCCAGTTCTGCACGCTGCTGGCGGTCTGCGCGCCGGCCTGGCGCACCGAGGACTCGATGTTCTGGCGGATGGTGTTGCGTTGCAGGTAGTCGTTGTAGAGGGTGAACAGCGCAAAGGCCAGTACAACGACGGCGCAGGCACTGAGCAGGATCTTGTGGCGGAATTTCAGGTTCATGTTTCGAGACCTTGAGCCAGTGAAAGGAGGGCGCCGCGTGCTTGTGGCACGAATGGCGGAGCCTGTTGCAACGCTATCGGCCGAATCTGAAAAATGTTGAAAGACTAAATGTCGCAGTGCTTGGCGCAATTGCCCTAACAGAGTGACAAATCATTTCGAAGCCAACAGGCTCACCAGCGCCCTGGCCGCCTGGCCGAGGGGTTGCTGCTTCAGCCAGAAGGCATTGACCGGCAGTTGCAGTTCGTTGCGGGTGTTGTGGAATTCCAGGCGCACCAGGCGCCCGGCGTCGATCAGCGGCGCGACCCGCGACAGTGGCAGGTCGCCCCAGCCCAGGCCCGCCTCGACCATCTGCACGGCAAGATCCAGGCTGTCGGTGCGCCAGTGCGAGGTGCCGATCAGCGAGCGCGGGTCGGACAGCGGCAGGTCGCGGCTGCGCACCAGGATCTGGCGCAGGTTGACCAGGTCTTCAAGGTGGCGGATACGCCCTTCGCGCAGGGCAGGATGCTGCGGCGACAGCGTGGCCACCAGCGACTCCATGGCGATGTGCTGGAAGCTGCGCCGTGGGTCCACCTGCAACCCGGCGAAGGCCAGGCACAGGCCGGCGCGACCGCTGTCGAGCAATTGCAGGGCCTCCTCCTGGGGCGCGGCGAGCAGTTCGATGTCCAGCAGCGGATGGCGCTCGCCAAGGCGGGTAATGGCGTTGAGCAACGGGCGCTGGTCGATATCCGGGACCACGGCGATGGCCAGGCTGCTCTCCAGCCCGCGCGACAGTTCCAGTGCGTGCACTTCCAGCAGCCCGAGCTGTTCGGCGATCAGCCGGGCATGGGGTTCCAGGGCCTGGGCCTGGGCGGTCGGGCGCGCCTCGCGCGAGCCGCGCTCGAACAACGGGTAGCCGAGCTCCGCCTCGAGGTTGCCGATGGCCATGCTCACCGCCGAGGGTACCCGCCCGAGGGCCCGCGCGGCGGCGGAAAACGAGCCGCGGTCGAGCACGGCGAGAAACAGCAGGATGGTGTCGCTGGAAAAGTTCATGGCAGTCTCCTTTCAGTAAATCTGAAGGCTGCCGACTTTTTCTGTCAAGTTTATTGATTCATTCTGCGCGTCTTCGTCATCCCCGCAGCAAGGTAACTTTGTGCAAGGAATCAAACGCAAACTGGTCTACGTGACCTTCTATGAACTGATCGGCCTGTGCATGTCGACCCTGGGCCTGGCCTACCTGTCCGACACCCAGGCCTCGCACACCGGCCCCCTGGCGGTGATGATCACCACCATCGCCATGGTCTGGAACCTCATCTACAACACCTTGTTCGAGCGTTGGGAGAGCCGCCAGGCCAAGCGCGGCCGCAGCCTGGGCCGTCGGGTGGCGCATGCAATCGGCTTCCAGCTGACCCTGGTGGTGTACCTGATCCCGCTGATCGCCTGGTGGCTGGACATGACCCTGCTGGAGGCGTTGCTGGTGGACCTGGCGTTCATCATCCTGGTGCCGTGCTACACGTTCGTCTACAACTGGGCGTTCGACCGGATCTTCGGCTTGCCGACCTCGGCAATGGCGCCGGCCTGAGCCTTCTGTAGGAGCGGCCTTGTGCCGCGAAAGGGCTGCACAGCAGCCCCGGCGATCTATGTATAAATGCTGAAATCCAGGGGCTGCTCCGCAGCCCTTTCGCGGCACAAGGCCGCTCCTACAGATCACGGCGCTCGATAGCCCAGCAAACTGTCCTCCACCTGCCCCGACAAGTAATACACCCCAGCCATGGCCCCGCTCTGGCGGTTCTCCATCAGCTCTTGCCATTCCTGGTTCAGCGCCACATTGAGGATCACCCGTAGTTGCTCGACCATCTGCGGCTGCTCGCGGTCATGGGTGATGATGCCGTAGCCGGTTGCCGCCACCGAGATCAGCGCTCCTGCCGCCTTGCCCACTGCCGCCGCGATCGCGCTGGCGGCGCCACGCGGGGCCAGGGTGGCGCCGAGTTTCTCGCTGGCCTGGGTAGCCACTGACGATAGCCCGGCATCGGTCTGCCCGGGGGCCTTGGCGGCCTGCTGGTGCAGGTGCTGGCGCAGGGATTGCCAGGCCGGTTGCTGGTCCAGCGACTTGGCCCGCAGCAACTGGTAGAGCGAGGCGTTGCGTGCATCCGGCGGCCCCAGGGCGATGATCGGGATGTGGTTCAGGCGCTGGCTGAACTGCTCGGGCGGCGCGTTGTAGCGTTGGATGATCGCCGGCAGCTGTTGGCCGAGCAGTTGCAGGTACAGCTCGCTTGCGCGGTCGCGGATGCCCTCGGGGTTGATCTGCTCGGCCACCGGGTCGATCACGCGTTCGCGGTACTGCTCCTGCAGGTACAGGCCCAGGCGCTTTTCCGGCGGCTCGTTGCCATTGCCGCTGTTCATCGTGTACCAGGCCACCTTGAGCGTGAGCCATTGCTGGGTCCAGTAGCCGGTGAACCAGGGGATGAAATCGTTCTCGGTGCGTTGCTGCACCTGCTCCTTCCACACGCGCATGGAACGCCGTGCGTAGTCGTTGGCAGAGCCTGCGGCGGCGACCGAGGCTTCGATGATGTCCTGGTCGATGCGTTGCCAGACGGCGGGGGGCAGGTTCTGCGGTGGCGGCGGGGCCGGGGGGCGTTTGCCGGCGCAACCGGCGAGGGCCAGCAGGAGGCAGAGCGCAAACATCGCAAGGATTGATTTCACGCGGATTGCCCCCTTGGCGAGAGGCTGGGTGGTTATCCGAAGTATAGGTTTGTCTTGCGGGCCTCATCGCGGGGCAAGCCCGCTCCTACAGGTACTGCACAATACCTGTAGGAGCGGGCTCGTCCCGCGATGGGCCGCAGAGCGGCCCCCTTTGCAGGCTTGATAAACATGTTCACCCCTCCAGCTTCAAGTGCAGTAACGGATACGGATCGCCCTGGCCATCCACCTCCGAGCGGCCCACCTGGATAAACCCCTGCTTCAGGTAGAACCCCACCGCTTGTGGGTTCTGTTCATTGACGTCCACCTCACGCACGCCCAGTTCCTCGACCACGCCGGCCAGCAGCGCCTTGCCGATGCCCTGGCCACGGCAGGCGGGGTCGATGAAGAGCATTTCCAGCTTGCCGTCATGCACCCCGGCAAACCCTTGGATATGGCCTTCACTGTCCCGCCAGGCGCGCAGTTCGACAAACCCCAGGTACTGCTCGCGCACCAGCGGGCGCAGACGCTCGATATAGCCATCGGGAAGAAAGTCATGGGTCGCCCGTACCGAGGCCTCCCACAGATCGGCCAGCCGATCGAAATGTTCCGCGCCCACTGGCGCGATAGCGTGCTTCATATTGGCCTCCAAGACCCTGTGATGAATCGGCGGTCATGGTACGGCGCTCCCTGGGGCTGCGCTATGCTCGGCCTTTCATCTCTCGCACTGGAGCGTCGCATGCCCGCTGAACCGATCCCCCAGGCCGAGGCCCTGTTGCTGGTGGACGTGCAATGCGCGTTCATGGAAGGGCCCGACGCCGTTCCCGCTCATCTCGCCCTGCAGACGAGCATCGCCCGCTTGCTGGCACGTGCGCGGCAGGCCGGCGTGCCGGTGATCTTCCTGCAGAACGACGGCGCCCCCGATACCCCGGACGCCCCGCACACGGCCGGCTGGCAATTGTATTTCCCGGCGGCCCGTGGCGAGCACGTGCTGTTCAAGACCGAGGACGATGGCTTTGTCGAGACCGGGTTGCAGGCCTTGCTGGATGAGCTGGGAGTCCAGTGCCTGGCCTTGTGCGGCCTGCTCTCGGAAATGTGCCTGGCCGCCACCGCCCGCGCCGCGCTGCAACGGGGCTTCGAGGTGTTGCTGGCGCACGACGCCCACGCCACCTACGACGTGCCGCCCGGCCCAGGCGGCTCGCCGGGTGTGCCCGCCGCCCTGGCGGCGCGGGTGGCGGAATGGTCGTTGGGGGACGAAGTGTCGATCCTGCCTGGCGTCGACTCGGTGGCGTTCAGCTCGGTCGATGCAGCAGGTGAAAAGTGACAGGTCTCAGATCAGTACCTGGTACGGCGCATAGGGCCAGTCTTGCGCCAGCATGATTTCGCCGGTTTGCGGCTCCAGGGTCTTGAGATGGCCATCCAGGTCCAGGAACAGGTTCACCGCGTGCGCCTCGTTGCCGCATGCGCCAGCGATCCAGCCCACGGCGTAGGGGTAGGTTGCATTGCCGTGGTAGGCGTCGAGCGAGGCCTGGCCCTTGTAGACAAAGGCAAAGTCGTCGCAGTCGAAGCTTTCGCTGCGCCAGCGGCAGCGGCCAAGGCCCGCGTCCTGCCAGATCTGCCTGGCGTGGTGTGACGAGATGGCCTGGTAGGCACTGTCGGCTTCACAAAGTGCGTCGGCGGCAACGCTCGGCCAGGTCGTCTTGATGAGGTCGAACAGGCGTTGGCCGGTGATATGGTAACGATGCAGGGTGAAGCGCGTGGGTTCCTTTGCGGGGCTTGCCAGGTACAGCCAGTCCCAGGTGCTGCTGCCGGCCTTGAAGGCTTTGCGCTCGCCGTCGATTTCGACCTGCAGGGTGAATTGCTGGGCGTTGTTGCCGTTGCTTACGGGGCACAGGTTGATCCGCGGGTAACCTGGCCAGCCTTGGCCGGAGGCGAACAACCAAGGGTCCCTGCCGATGGGGCCATTGGCGTAAAGGCTCCAGGGGCGATCGTTCGCCGAGACGTCCAGCGTGGCAAGGCGCCCACCGCCTGCGGCCGATACGGCGATGTAGAGCACATCCGAGTTGTAGGTGTCGAAATCGCCCAGGTAGGCCCAGCCCCAGGATCCTTGCTGCTGGGCACACAGGACCCGCCCAAGTTCGTCGAACAGTACATACGACTCGTCACTGGCCAGTGTGTCCAGCGACATTGCCGCGCTGAGTTCGCCACCCGCCGGGCTTGGTCTTGGCGCGGGCGCGGCCTCTGGCGGGGTCGTGGGAACGCTATCGAGCGAATGGCTGGCTGATGTTGGAATGGTTGCAGTAGTGTTCATGGCACCTTCGGCAGGACAAGCCCGACGGGATGCCGGGATGCCCGGGAGTCTCGCGCGGATCCCGCCGCTTGATCATACGGCACGGTTTCCCTTGGGCCTGTCCAGTTCCAGCCTGTCCTCCAGGCGATCCAGGTGCGCGAATACAATGCGCACCGTTGCGGATCGGCGTGAGCTCGGCTGTTCCAGGCCGACGTGGGCATGACCCCGGCGGCCTGGATGGAGCTGGCGCGTTGAATGCCGCGAGTGGATGTCTGGAGGAGTCGCCCAAGCAGGTGGCGGCGTGGTGCGGATTCGCCAATGCCGAAACCGCGCCGGGCCTTCGAGATGCATTTCGGGTGACCCTACCGAGTGCTGCAAGCGTCATACGCCGCCGGTGCGCCCCGGTCAGATCAGGATTCTGGTCGGTGCGAAAGCCCAACTGGCCGCAGCTGCGATTTCGCCGGTCTGTGGGTCGAGTGTATTGAGCCTGCCATTCAGGTCCATGAACAGGTTCGCTGTGTACCTGTGTGCGGCATTGGCACCGGTAACCCAGCCTATCGCGTAGGGATGGGGAAGATTGCCATGATAGGCGTCCAGCGAGGCCTGAGCCTTGTAGATGAAGGCGAAATCGTCGCTATCGAAGCTCCCTTCACGCCATTGGTAGCGGCCAAGCTTCGAATCATTCCAGATCTGTTCGGCGTGGTGCGCAGAAATGCCCAGATAAGGCCTGTCAGTCTCATGGATCAAGTCAGTACTCACGCCAGGCCAGGTTTCAGCGATCAGGTCCGCCAGCCCTCGCCCCGGCACATAATAGCGGTGTAGGGTAAAGCGTGTGGCGTGGTCTGGCCTGGCGACGCGCAGGTAATTCCACGCGCCTCCCTCGGCGGCCAGGGCGCGATGTTCTGCTCCGATATTGAACGCCAGGGTGAACTGGTTCGAATCATGCCGCAGGTTGGCAAAGTGCAATTCGAGCATGGGGTAGCCAGGCCAGCGTTGGGCGGAGGCGAAAATCCAGTCGTTGTGATTGACATGGAAGTTCCAGTGTTTGTTTTTGCTCGTGGTCTTCAGGACAGTCTGGTTGCCGATGCGTGAAGTCGAGACGGAAAAGTACAGCACATCCGAATGGTAGGCGTTGAAGTCACCCAGAAAAGCCCAGTCCCACCCACCTTGTTGTTGGGCGCACAGGACGCGCCCCCGTTCGTCCATCAGTACATAGGACGCATCACTGGCCAATGCATCGAGAGGCAGGGGTGGGCTCAGTAAACCCCTGCCTGGCGCGGGTGCAGGAACGGGGTGGGCGTGCTGATCCTGTGGGTCGGCCATGGCGGTTGCCTCCCAACGGGCAAATGAAGCGCCCAGATCGTCGACAGGGCTGCGCAGCGGCAAAGCAAGGTTGTTGTGGCTCTGATGGGCGATCCTGTCAAGTGGGTTCATGGTTGTTTTGTGAGGGCTGTGCACCGTGTTCGAGCTGGCAAGTGCCTCCCGCGACAAGGGGGCTTGCGGTGAGTCTATGCCTGGGGTCGATACGGGAGAGGGAGGGGCGTCATGATCTGGCAAATCGATCATGTCAGGGTCGTGGAATGGGGTATTGGTCATAAAACCTTCTGATGGCAGCCCTGACGGGATGTCAGGGATGGCATCGAGTTTCCTGAAACTCACCCGGTAGCATCAGCCGGTAAGGTTTCCGCTCAGATCAGTCCAACTCCAGTTTGGCTTGCAAGCGATCCAGATGTTCTTGCATAAGCGCCAGCGCGGCCTGGCCGTCGCCGCTTTCCACCGCATCGATGATCGCCGCGTGCTCCTGCCACGCACAGTGCTCGCAGCATGGTGACTCGTAACGGGCGATGATCAGCGAGGTCATCGGCACCAGGCCGTTGAGGAAGCGCGCCAGCGGTGCGTTGGCGGCCATCTGCGCCAGCTTCATGTGGAACTCGCCGCCCAGGCGGATCGCCGTGCAGCGTTCGCCGCGCTCATGGTGCTGGCGCTCGCGCTCGACCAGTTGGCGCAGTTGGCGGATCTGCGCCGGTCGGGCGCGCTGGGTGGCCAGGCCGATCAGCGTGGTTTCGGCCAGGCGCCGGGCGCTGAGCACCTGGCGCGCCTGCTCGGGGTCGGGCGCGGCCAGGTGCGCGGTATGGCTGGGGCGCTGCACCACCACCTGCTGGTCGGACAGGCGCCCGAGCACCCGGCGGATCACCGTGCGGCTGACGCCGAAGGCATTGCCCAGCGCCTGCTCGGGCAGGGCGCTGCCGGGGGGCAGGCGCTGTTCGAGGATGGCGTCGAACAGCCGGGGGTAGATCTGTTCCGCCGACAGGCGGGTCTCGCCGGCACCGAGCAGGGTAGGCAGGCGGGGGGCGGCTTGGGCGCAGGCGGTCATGGTCGCTCTCCTTCTTTATTCAGGTGCCTGGTTGGTCGTCCGGGATGTTCAGGGCGATGCCCATGCGCTGGCCCTCGGCAAGGATGTGCTGGCGCATCTGCTGGCTGGCCTTGGCGCTGTTGCGCTCGCGGATCGCGCGCACCACCGCTTCGTTCTCGCTCAGGCGCGCAGCCAGGTGCTCGGGCGAGTTGCGCAGCATGGCGGCGCTCTGCTTGAGGGCATTGCCGGTCTGCTGCACCACGCTCTGGAAGATCGGGTTGGTGGTCAGGGCGAACAGCGCCTCATGGAAGGCGATGTAGGCGTTGATGCCGGCCTCGCTGTCACCGGCATCGAGGGCTTCGCGCATGTCCATCAGGGTCAGGCGCAGCTGGCCGATGTCCTGGCTGCCGGCCGATTGCGCCACCAGCCCGGCGATGAAGGGTTCGAGGGTGTAGCGCAGCTCGAGCACATCGGCCAGGCTGGCCTCGGCGACGGTGTCCGCTTCCTGTGACTGGGCGGCGTCGGCATCCAGCACCAGCACGCCCTTGCCGGGCATCGAGCGCACCAGGCCCAGGGTTTCCAGGACGATCACCGCCTCGCGCAGGCTCGGTCGGCTGATCCCCAGTTGTTCGGCCAGCTCGCGCTGGCCGGGCAGCATGTCGCCGCTGCGCCACTGACCGCGGGCCAGGGCCTGGCGGAGTTTCTCCACCACTGAATTGACTACGGTCGAAGAGCTGATCACGGTTCGCTCCTTGGTTGACGCGGCATCTTTGCGCTTGGCCGGCCGGCGCTGGGCGCCGGCGGCCTTGGGCTTAGAATTCCTGTTGATGAGGTTGGCCCTGCTTGCGGGTGATCGGGGCAAAGCCAGGCTTGTTGGCCAGCACGTTGTGGGCGCGTTCCAGGTCGATGTCCTTTTCCCAGCGGGCAATGGCCACGGTGGCGACGCAGTTGCCGATCAGGTTGGTCAGCGCCCGGCCGATGCCCATGAACCAGTCCACGGCCAGTACCAGCACCAGGCCTACTACCGGGATCGCCGGTACCGCGGTGAGGGTGGCGGCGAGAATCACCAGGGCCGAGCCTGGGATGCCGTGGGCACCCTTGGAAGTCACCAGCGACACCAGAAGAATGGTCAGCAGGTCGGTCATCGCCAGTGGCGTGCCGGTGGCGTTGGCGATGAACACGATGGCCAGGGTCAGGTAGATGGAGAAGCCATCGAGGTTGAACGAGTAGCCGGTGGGGATCACCAGGCCGACGGTGGAACTGCCGATGCCCAGGTGCTCGAGCTTGCGCATCACCTGGGGCAGCACGGCGTCGGAGGAGGCGGTGCCGAGGACGATGGACAGCTCCTCGCGCAGGTACTTGATGAGCGGCAGCAGCCTCAGGCCCGACAGGCGCATCACCGTGCCGAGGATGATCAGCACGAAGCCGGCGCAGGTCAGGTAGAACAGCGCCACCAGGCCACCCAGGTGCTGCAGCGAGCTCAGGCCGTACTTGCTGGTGGTGAAGGCGATGGCGCCGAACACGCCGATCGGCGCCAGGCGCACGATCATGCCCATGATGCGGAAGATCACGTGGCTGAGTTCGTTGATCAGCCGCGAAATGCCCGAGGCCGACTCACCCACCAGGTTCAGCGCGCTGCCGAACAGCACCGAGAACAGCAGTACCTGGAGGATGTTGTTGTCGGCGAAGGCGCCCACCACCGAGGTGGGGATCAGGTCCATGAGGAAGGTGGTGGTGCCGTGGATGTGCGCACCGCGCTCGGCCAGGGCGCCGGCGTCGGCACTGGACAGCTGGTCGAGGTGGATGTTGGCGCCGCTGCCGATGCCGGTGGAGAAGGCGAACACCAGGCCGATCACCAGGGCCAGGGTGGTCAGCACTTCGAAGTAGATCACCGATTTCAGGCCGATGCGCCCGACCTTCTTCAGGTCGCCGGCGCCGGAAATGCCGCTGACCACCACGCAGAACACGATCAGGCCGATGAGCATCTTGATCAGCTTGATGAAGCCGTCGCCCAGGGGTTTGAGTTGCAGGGACAGGTCGGGGAAGCTCAGGCCGCAGACAATGCCGAGGGCAAGGCCGAGCACAACCTGGAGGAAGATCGAACGCGAACACCATTTGAGCATGGGAGGAGTCTCTGGTCGGTGTCCTTGCCCCCCAAGCCACACGGAGCGAAAGAGCGCAGGACTTAATTATTGTGGTCTTACCGGTTTGTTCACTGCCGAGCCATAAAACGCCGATTTTTTTTACTTTGCAAGTGATTTCGGCCTTACCGGTCTGACCAGTTGTGGTGCAGTGACGGTGCTTCTGCTCTAGCGTGGTGCGCGGGGGGATTTCACGGCTTGGCCAGCACCTGATCGACGGCGGCGATCAGCTTGCCGAGGTCCTTGGGAGGGGCGTTGTGGATCACGCCGAAAAGGTAGGCGCGTTGTTCGTCTTCATCGTCAGGGTCGCTGAAGAACACTTTCGGCTTGATCCCCAGTGCCTCGGCGAAGCTCACCAGCGATTCGATGCTGGGGGTGTAGGTGCCGGTTTCGAAACGGCTGATGGTCTTGGGGTCGAAGCCGGTTCGCTCGCCCAGTTGCGCCTGAGTGAAGCCCGCCAGTTTGCGGTAGCGGCGCAGGGCTGGACCTAGACCTGTTCTCGTCATCGCTCAATTCCAATTTAGAATCAAGCACTTAACGATATATGTCGATATGGCGCAACGCCATGATTCGTCACCTTTATTTGCAAAATGTGATGGAATTCGTAGAATTCGCCGCTTTGATTGATCAGTCATTCAAGTAGTCGTCCAGGGCGATCCGGCCATTTGCCGGCCCGTGTGCAAGCGTTGTCGGACATTGGAACTGATCCAGGATGAACGGTTCCGGCGCCCCTGGCCTCCTGTCAGGCCATGCGTCGGGCCGTGTATGAATGGAGTCTCATCGTGCGTCTGAACCTGCCGGTCAATCCGGTCGAGCAAAGCTTTCCCGAGCACCAGCGGCTGATTTCGGCGACCGACACGGCCAGCCTGATCACCTACTGCAACGCCGAGTTCGCCGCCATCAGCGGCTACAGCCAGGACGAGCTGATCGGCAGCCCGCACAACCTGGTGCGCCACCCGGACATGCCCGAGGCGGTGTTCGAGCTGATGTGGCAGTACCTCAAGGCCGGCCGCAGCTGGATGGGCATCGTCAAGAACCGCTGCCGCAACGGCAACTTCTATTGGGTCAACGCCTACGTCACGCCGATGCTCGACAACGGCCAGGTGGTCGGCTACGAGTCGGTGCGCGTGCGCCCGACCCGCGAGCAGGTGGCCCGCGCCGAAGCCCTGTACGCCCGGCTGCGTGACGGCAAGGCGGCGCTGTCGCCGACCCGGCGCCTGGCCCTGCTGGGGCGGGCCATGGCGCTGCCGCTGCTGGCGGGGGCCGTGGCCATTGGCGCCAACCAGATCTTGCCTGAACTGCCCGCCCAGGGCCTGACCCTGGCGCTGTTCGCCGGTGTCGGCCTGTGGGCGCAAAGCCGTATGGGGCGCCACTTGCGGCGCATCGTTCAGGTTGCCGACAACACCTTCAGCGACCCGGTCGCGGCCTTGACCTACAGCGACCTGCCCGGTGCCGCCGGGCAGCTGGAGCTGATCCTGATCAGCGAGGAGGCGCGCCTGAAGACCGCGCTCACCCGCCTGAGCGACCTCGCCGCGCAGATGGCCGGCGCCGCCCAGGATGCCGGGCGGCTGTCGCGCAGCACCGAGTCGGCACTGCTCGAACAGCGTGCCGAAACCGACCTGACCGCCACCGCCATGACCGAGATGGCCGCCTCCATCGGCGAGGTCGCCGGCCACGTGCAACTGACTGCCGAGCAGGCGCACACCGCGCACCTGCTGGCCGGGCAGGGCAGCCAGGTGGCCGACGCCAGCGGCGCGGCGATCCAGAGCCTGGCCGGCACGGTCGGGCAGATCAACCAGGCGGTCAACGAGCTGGCCGGTCAGACCGGTGCCATTGCCGAGGCAGCCGGAATGATCCGCGCCATCGCCGAGCAGACCAACCTGCTGGCGCTCAACGCCGCCATCGAAGCGGCCCGCGCCGGCGAGCAGGGACGCGGCTTCGCGGTGGTCGCCGACGAGGTGCGCGCCCTGGCCGACAAGACCCGCCAGTCGACCCTGCATATCCAGTCGATCATCGACAGCCTGCGCGGCGGTGCCGAGCAGGCGGTGAGCATCGCCAGCCAGGGCCTGGAAGGCGCGCAGCAGGGCGTGACCCAGGTCGCCCTGACCCGGGAGGCCCTGCAGGGCATCCAGCACGCGGTGCAGCGCATCAGCGACATGAGCCAGCAGATGGCCGCAGCCTCGCAGGAGCAGTCCAGCGTGGCCGAGGATGTCTCGCGGCAGATCAACGGCGTGGCCGGCACGGTGCAGCAGAGCGCCCGCCGCGCCAATGCCGCCGCCGTGCGCGGCGCGGAACTGGAGCAAGTGTGCGCCGGGCTGCGCGCCCTGGTGGAGCGCTTCAACCGCTAGGTTGCGAGGCTTATGGACGACAACTACCGCGCGGCCGTCGATGCGGCCGCGATCTTTTCCGAGACCGACCTGCGCGGTTGCATCACCTACGTCAACCAGCAGTTCTGCAGCATCTCCGGCTACAGCCGCGAGGAACTGCTGGGGGCCAACCACCGCATCCTCAATTCCGGGTTGCACGAACCGACCTTCTTCCTCGAGATGTGGCGCGCCCTGGCTGCTGGCCGGGTGTGGAAGGGCGAGATCTGCAACCGCGCCAAGGACGGCTCGTTGTACTGGGTGGACAGCACCATGGTGCCGCTGATCGACCCGCACACCGGCCAGGTGCGCAAGTACGTGTCGATCCGCTTCGACGTGACCGAGAAGCGCCAGTTGCTGCACACCCTGCAGTGGCGGGTGGGGCATGACGTTTTGACCGGCCTGCCGAATCGCGCCTACCTGTCCGACCTGCTCAACCAGGCCTTGGCGTTCTCCCGCCGGGAGAGTATTCCGTTGGCGGTGTGCATGCTCGACCTGGATGGCTTCAAGGCGGTCAACGACGGCTACGGCCATGCCACCGGCGACCTGCTGCTGGTGGAGGTCGCCCGGCGTCTGCAGCACATCCTGCGCGGTGGCGATGCGGTGGCGCGCCTGTCGGGCGACGAGTTCGTGCTGATCCTGCGCCATATCGAAGGCCCGCAGCAGTTGCATGCCGCGTTGCAGCGCATTCTCCAGGCGCTGGCCGCGCCCTATGTGGTGCGCGAGCAGTCGTTGAGCCTGAGCGCGAGCATCGGCGTGACGCTGTTCCCGCAGGATGACGAGGACGCCGACACCCTGGTGCGCCATGCCGACCAGGCCATGTACGTGGCCAAGCAGCGCGGGCGCAACCGCTACCACCTGTTCGACGTGTCCCAGGAGCTTGAGCTCAAGGCCACCCACCAGACCGTGGCGCGGGTGCGCCAGGCCCTGCGCCAGGGCGAACTGTGCCTGCACTACCAGCCCAAGGTGAACATGCGCAGCGGTCAGGTGATCGGTTTCGAAGCCTTGTTGCGCTGGATGCATCCGTCCAAGGGGCCGGTGCCGCCGGGGGAGTTTTTGCCCTTCGTGGAGCAGACCGACCTGATCGTCGAGCTGGGCGAGTGGGTCATCGACCAGGCTCTGACCCAGTTGCAGCAGTGGCAGCTGTCCGGGCGAGACTGGTCACTGAGCGTCAACATCGCCGCCCGCCAGCTGCAGCGCGGCGACTTCGCCCAGCGCCTTGAGCGCCTGCTGGCGCGTCATCCCGGGGTGTCGCCCGGGCATCTGGATCTGGAGATCGTCGAATCGGTGGCGATCGACAATCTGCCGCGGGTCGGCCGTTGCCTGGATGCCTGCCGAGCCCTGGGCGTGCGTTTTTCGCTGGACGACTTCGGTACCGGCTATTCCTCGTTGAGCTACCTCAAGCGCCTGCCGGCGCAGACCATCAAGATCGACAAGTCCTTTGTGCGCGACATCCTTCATGACCATGACGACCTGACTCTCACTGGCGCGGTGATCGGCCTGGCGCGGGCGTTCGGACGCGAAGTGATCGCCGAGGGCGTGGAGACTGTCGAGCACGGACGGCTGCTGATGGAGCTGGGCTGCGAACTGGCCCAGGGTTACGGCATCGCCCGGCCGATGCCGGTGGAGGCGGTGGCGCAATGGGTAGCGGACTACCGGCAACCGCAGGCGTGGCGCTGAGGGCCTGCTGTCGGTACAGCTTGTGGCAGCGGCGCACCGCCGCTCCCACGCTGGTGATGCTTGCGTCTTTGGTCCCGGCGCGATGTCAGCGGTCCCTGAACACCGGCCGATGGTTGCGCTGGAACTGATCGTTGGCATAGATCCGCAGTCGCTCCAGCCATTCCTCGGTTCGGGTCCTGGAAATGCCCATCGCCTTGGCCGCTTCCTGAAGCAGCGCATACTCGGTGCGCAAGGTCGTCGGAATCACCCCAGGATCGTCGGTATTGATCGTGACCCGGATGGGCCCGCGTCGCAGTCCGAAGCGATTGTGTACCGCGCCGCGCTCCAGCGTGCTCTCGTCCGGAGGGTTCCAGCGGAAGATCGGGTGATCGGCGTGCTTGCCGATCCGCGCGATGTACACATTCGAACTGGGATTGGTCTCGAAGATGATCCCGCGCTGGTCGCAGGTTTCGATCAGGTGGTCCTGCAACGCCTCCATGAACTCCAGCTCTTCCGGGGTTTCGTAGTCCAGCAGCAGGCCTTGCTCGCCTGGCATCGGCGGGGTCTCGACCAGGGCGTGGCGCTGGATGCGCACATGCACCATGCGGGGCTTGTACTCGGCATGGCTGAGCAGGGTGGAACGACGCCAGTACAGCAGCGCCGCCCCCGGGTCGTCATGCTGGCCATTGAGCTTGAGGAAGTTGACCGTGCCGAGGATCTCCCGGTCGGGCAGGGCGGCGCGCATCTTGTCGTCGAGGGGTTCGTCGAGCCGGTACTGCTCGAGCATGTGGAAGCAGTTGCGGCGCAAGCGCCAGGCTTCATGCAGGGTGTGCGGGTTGATGTAGCGCCGCGACTCTTCGGGCTGGGATTGCGCCTGGCCTTTGCCGAGCTTCTGCCGAGGGTAGAACGCATTGAGGTAATGAGGGCTGGTCCAGGCGACATGGGGCACGAACTGGGCGATACGGCGTTCCAGCCGCGGCAGGATCTGATTCGCCAGCGGGACGCAGGTTGCCAGTTGCGTGGCGTGGTGCCAGAGCCACACCAGGTTGTCCAGGTGCTCGTCCACCGGCAGCAGCATGTCGCCCTGGTTCTGGCACCACTGCAGCGGCGACACGCCGACCGCCAGCGCATGGCCGATGCGGTCACCGTGGCGCATCTCGCAAAAGTGCACGGTCTCGTCGATATGGCGCATGCCCGACAGAGGGTGGGCATAGTCCTCGCCGGTGTGAATGCTCAGGTGCAGCCCGCCCTGGAAGCCATCGCCGTGGCCGGCCGGCTGCAGGCCGGCACGCAGCCAGCGCAGCATAGGAGCGTAGAGCTCGTTGCGGGTCGTGTTCTCGTCGCCGGCGACGTCCAGCCCGCGCACCCAGGCGCTCGGCTCGAAACGGAAGTGCTCGCTGACCTTGCCATGCAGAAACTCAGGGGACGACCAACCGGAATGTTCTCTGAGCTTTCGGTGCAGTTTCTCGCCGTCGGCCCAGATCTTGCCGCGTTTGTGCAGGTGCTCCACCCGGCGCAGGAAGTGGATGCACAGGTGCCAGCGTTCCATGCGTGAGCGGAAGTGTTTGGCTTGGTGCAGGGTGACCGGCTTGAGCGGTGTGATTGGCTGTTGGCCATGGTGCTGTTCAAGGGCGCTGACCCAACTGGCCATGTGCTCGCTGGTGAAGATGCTTTCGGTGATCTTCAGTTCGGCGCAATCCTCGGGGTTCTGGAACAGTTGGCGGGCGCATGCGCGGCCGTACGTCAGCAGCTGTTTCTGGGGGTTGTGCCTGGAGGCTTTGCTGAACCCGCCATAAATCGTCGTAAAGCGCGTCAACCCCTGGCCGTCCATCAACAGCTTGCGCCGTTCGGCCATCAGCGCCAGAACCAGGTAGAAGATGCCCATGCGAAGCACGGGAGGCGCTTCGGCATCCTGGTACTGAGTCCACAGCCAGATCAGTAGCCACAGCCAGGCTTTGCTCAAGTCACCCGCAGTGATGGCCTGGGCCAGCTGCAGTTTCATCCAGCTGGGGTGGCGGCGGTCATCGGTGTGCGGCTGCAGGGTGCTGAAGCCCGGCCAGCTGAGGATCAGCGGCCCGTCTGTCAGGTGCGCCTTGCCCAGGGTGCGCTGGTACAGCTTGAGAATCTTGCCTGGGTTTGCATCCAGGCGCCCCGGCCATTCGCCGAGTAGCCCGTGGCAGAGGCGATGCAGCGGTGCGAAGGCTTCCATGCCTGGCTGGTGGGTGATCTGGTTCATCAGAATGATGCCGTCGAAATGCGCACCACCCAGGTGTACGTGCCCTTCGGAAAAGGGTTTGTTGGCAATCGACGGTGGGCTGAACAGCGGTTGCTGGGCCTGCACGATGCGCTGGGCGTCGGCTGCCGACAGGTGCGGGTTCTGCCTGAAGCGTTGCGCCAGGTGCCAGGCGACGATTAGCGTCGGATCGACCATGGCGCACAGGTGGGCGTAGTCCGTCAGGTACTCGGGGCGGTAGTGGACATGGTCGCCGTTGCACAGGAAGAACGTCCGGAACAGGGTGTCCAGAGCGTCCAGCCGTGGTATGCGGAACAGTTCGTTCGGGCACAGTTGTTCTGCGGCGAGTTTCAGGTCATTGAGACGGAAACGGCCGTAATGATGTCTGTCCAAGTCCTCCCGCAGGCAGCGTTGGTAGCTCTCGACGAAGCGCCCAGCATCGCAGAGGCGCTGGGGCAGGTCTCGCGAGAGCAAGTCGGCCTTGAGGTGTTCGGCCAGTTCGCTGCTGGAGAGAAAGTTACCAGTGGTGAGTTCGAGGAGAGAAATTAGAAACATTTCAGCTTTCCGAAGTTCCGGCCTTTTTGGCGAGGGCGTCAAAGTACTGGTTGCTTCGGATAGTGTAAATGCTGAAGCCTAACTGAATGCACTTGTTCTCAATTTCCTCAATGTCAGTGGAGGATGGGTGTGCATTTTTTAGCGTATCCTCTATTTTTCCGGAGATGTTAAAATGTTTTTTGATGGTGGTGGCGATCAGGCGAGGGTTCGGGCTGCCGTCGATGTCCTGATCTTCGTTGTTTTCTGGATTGATCTGGTGGCCTTTGATGAGGAGCTCAATTAAATCAAATAATGGGTGGTGCGCCAGCGCGAATGTGTATGAGCGAGTCTCTTGGCCAAAAGAGCGTTTGTCGGCGGCTCGCAGTAGGGGTTGTATGTTTTGTTTGTAAGCAAGATTCTGCTCGAAATTATCGTTTGCGCCTACATTGAAGCTTGTGAGTACAAGAGGCATTCCGAAAATTTCCCCCTTTTCTACCCTGGCAAAAGCATTCCATAAGGTTCTGAATGCACTCCTAGCTGTAAGTAAAATGCTTGCGATGTTTGGGTTGCCGTGATTCTGGTTAGCCCTCAGGGGAGGGTTGAAGGTAAGGGTTTTTGCGAAGTAGTTATTCATTACATTGAACGTTAGCCAGCTCGATAGGAATTGTTGGTCGATATGGTAATCGCGCCGCCAAGCGTTGATTTTTTCACTGAAGCCAGATAGTCCGTAGCTAGATTCTTGGTCAAATTCGTCAAAGGTGCCTTCTACGTAGTTTTCGTGGTTGCCAAGTGTGCCAGGAAGTGAGTGAAAAGGTACGCGATTGAGAAGGTTTAGAATATCTTTTGGAGATATGTCTCTCACAAGGCTGGAAATTACCAGTTCAAAAATTCTGCCGCTGAAGATGGTTTCGGTTTGTCGGCTCTCGCTGAAGTAACTGCGGTATTGCATTAGGTGAATGATAAACTGTGAAGCCTTGTCTGGCTGTTCGAAACTGCCGGAGGCGCGACCAATTTCCGGCAGTGCGTAGGGGACTGGCTCCTCGCTGATAAGTTTTAGCCATTCCTCGGGGGCGCGCCCTTTCCAATCATCGGGCAATGGTGACGTAGATTTGCCTGGGAAGGTGGCGATGCTCTCCTTACTTAGTTTCAAAGGCTCGAATAAACGAGTAGCAAATAATTCGGAGAGATGACGGTTTGGGTTTTTACCAATTTCGATGAAATGCAGGTCTGCCTCTAACGCCAGGCAGGTCGCGGCATGCGCATGCTTATGGTGCATGTAGTTAAGCAGGATTTTCTTCGATTCGATAATCCGTTCATTCCAGTTGTCGGGTTTGTTATTTGTTTTACTGTCAGCTTCAGTGAAGAATTTATTGTAAGCATGATCCCTGGCTGTTTCCCGCTGGGATCTTCCTCTCAGACTCTGCGCGTGCTGGTACTCTCGTGGGAAATCTTCCAAGGCGGAGAGAACGCCAGTGGGCATGAAAATTAATCGGTGCAGGCACCAGTCGCTATTAAGTGACACCCCTGCCGAATCCAAGGCCTTGCTTAAAGCAGGGATTTCTTTTCTGAATGCAAAGACCAGCTGTGCGAGCTCTCGTACTGTCTCAACTTCGTAATTTAGTCTTCGCCCAGGCAAGTTATTCAGCCTGTCATTGAGGAGCGCGTCCAGCCAGCGTGAAAATACAGGGAGTGGGAAATAGACGTCTTCGTGTTTGGCTAGGAAGATTCTCGGATTTTCCAAGTAGCTTGAGGCGGTTGGCATCTCCATTCGCAGGTGCAGGGGCATGATCTTTCTTTGGTAGTCTGTTGCGAGGTCGTTCGCGGTCTTTCGAGTCTCCCGGTCACCCGATTTACTATCTTTAGTAAGTTTTGAGTAAAAATTCCTCCAGGTTACCTCGTGGTAGAGTCCGAGATCACCGCTGATGATCGGCTGTACATAGGGAGAGGTTAGGTAGCGGCGAACGACTTCAAGATTGTCAAATGCGCGGTTGAGCGAAGTGTCGACGTCGTCAATAGGAAGAACCAAAAGCTTCTTGTCGATGAGGTCAAGGGCTTTCTTGAAAAGGTCGTGAACTTGCTGGTTGAGGTCATGGCTGCCCATAAAGGCGCGCAGCTTGTCGAGTCCGTATTTGTTGCGCTGCGATTGCAGTGCCTCCAACGTACTGCCGAGTAATTGCAGTTGGTGATGGAACTCTTCTGACTTCGGTGTCGCCTTGCTTAGAGCTGCTGCTACTGCCTTGTCTCGAATGATCGCGGCAACGATGACATTTAGGAATAAGTCGTCACTGTCTTCCAGTAGGGTGGGGTCTACAGGTTTAAGGACATGGATCTCGTTTGCCAGCCTGTCGTTTTTATGATCGTCCAGATATAGGCTAAGGTTGACCAACACTGAACTTTTACCGGTGCCTCGCTTGCCGTCGATCAGAATTGCGCTGTGAGAACGATGTTGGTCGAGATCATCGTTTTTAGGTAAGTTATCGAGGCTTTCTTCCAGTAGCTTTGCCAGCGAATCATAGATATCCCGCGCCAGCAACGTACTGTGCTCCCGCTGCGCCGCCTGTTCCTTCTGCTCGATGGGAAAACGAATACGCGAATCGTTGGATTGCTTGCTGGCCACGGCTGTACATCCCTGGAAATGTGGAAACGCCCCGCGGTTTCACCCGCGAGGCGTGGTCATTGGATCCAGTAATGTTACTAAGCCACTATCTTGCGCCACAAGCGCTACCTTGGCTCAAGCCTGCGGCGCGGTACTCTTCACCGCCGCCAGCTCCGGATGCGCCACCAGCTTGTCGATATGCAGCTCGTCGTTGTTCATCCAGGTCTCGGTCAGCACCCGGTAGTGCTCCATGTCGCGGCAGCGCATGCGCAGGCTGTAGTCGAAATGCCCGCTGATCAGCTGGCACTCGTAGACCTGCGGGCAGGCGCGCACGGTGGCCTCGAAGGCCCGCTGCGCCGAGCGCCCGCTCTGGTTGGACAACGCCACCAGCACCAGCAACGACAACCCGGGGGAGACCTGCTGCAGGTCGATGATGGCCCCGTAACCGCGGATCACCCCGCGCCGCTCCAGCTTGCGCACCCGTTCCAGGCAGGGCCTGGGGGTCAGGTGCACGAGGGTGGAGAGCTTCTCGTAGGTGATCCTTCCTTGGTGTCGCAGCACGTCGATGATCGCTTCGTCGATGCGATCCAGCGGTGCGGCGGCGGGGGTGATGGCCTTGGTATCCATATGCGGCGTGACTTCACTTCAGACGATTGGAGAGGAACTGCCGCAGGCGCTCGCTCTGTGGCTGGTCGAGGATCTCGGCGCTGCCGCTTTCCTCGACCAGGCCCTGGTGCAGGAACAGCACCTGGCTCGACACCTGGCGGGCGAACCCCATTTCATGGGTGACCATGAGCATGGTACGTCCTTCCTCGGCGAGCGTCTGTATCACCTTGAGCACTTCGCCGACCAGCTCGGGGTCCAGTGCCGAGGTGGGCTCGTCGAACAGGATGATTTCCGGCTCCATCGCCAGCGCCCGGGCGATGGCCACGCGCTGTTGCTGGCCGCCGGAGAGAAACGCCGGGTACTGGTCGGCGGCGCGGGCCGGCAGGCCGACCTTGTCCAGGTACTTGCGTGCCCGCGCCTCGGCTTCGCCGGCGCTGATGCCCAGCACCTTGCGCGGTGCCAGGCAGATGTTCTCCAGCACCGTCAGGTGGCTCCACAGGTTGAAGTGCTGGAACACCATGGCCAGGCGCGTGCGCAGGTTTTGCAGCTGGGCCGCTGGCGGGGTGCCCTTGCTCAGGTCGAGGGTCTGGCCGTCGAGGGTGATGCTGCCGGCGTTGGGCTTTTCGAGGAAGTTGATGCAGCGCAGGAAGGTGCTCTTGCCCGAGCCGCTGGCGCCGATCAGGCTGATCACGTCGCCCTTGCGCGCCTGCAGCGAGACGCCCTTGAGCACCTGGTGCTCGCCGTAGTGCTTGTGCAGGCCGTCGACGCTGAGCTTGAGGGTGCCGGCATGGGCTCGCGCCAAGGGGGCCTGTTCGAAGGTGGTGAGTGGCAGTGCGGTAGCGGTCATGGGTTCAGCCTCGTACAGGGTCAAGGAAGCGCATCCAGCGCCGTTCGGCCACGCGGAACAGGCCGACCAGGGCGAAGGACAGCAGCATGTACAGCAGGGCGGCCACGCCGAAGGCCTGGAAGGTCAGGAAGGTCGCGGCGTTGGCGTCGCGGGCCACCTTGAGGATGTCGGCGACGGTGGCGGTGAAGGCCAGCGAGGTGGCGTGCAGCATCAGGATCAGCTCGTTGCTGTAGGCCGGCAGCGAGCGGCGCAGGGCCGCCGGCAGGACCAGGAACAGGTTGAGCCTCCAGCCGCGCAGGCCGTAGGCCTGGGCCGCTTCCAATTCGCCGGCGGGCAGGTTGCGGATGGCCCCGGCGAAGATCTCCACGGTGTAGGCGCAGGTGTTGAGCACAAAGGCCAGCAGGGTGCAGTTGAGCGCGTTGCGGAAAAACTGGTCGAGCAGGGCATGCTCGCGCACCACCTGCAGGCCGTAGAGCCCGGTGTAGCAGATCAGCAGCTGGATATAGAGCGGCGTGCCGCGGAACACGAAGGTGTACAGCTGCACCGGCAGGCGCAGCCAGGCGTGGCGCGAGGTGCGTGCCAGGGCCAGGGGTAGCGACAGGGCGAAGCCCAGCACCATGCTGGCCAGGAACAGCCAGAGGGTCATGGCCAGGCCCGACAGGCCGCTGCCGTCGTGGTACAGGTAGGCCAGGCCGTATTCCTGAAGGAGTTCGATCATCGCGCCAGCTCCTTGATGCCGATGTTGTAGCGCCGCTCGAGGTGCTTGAGCAGGCGGTTGGACAGGGTGGTGATGAGCAGGTACACCAGGCCCGCCAGGCACAGGAAGAACAACACGTCGTTGGTGCTCTTGCCGGCGTTCTGCGCGGCCTTGACCAGGTCGGCCAGGCCGATGATCGACACCAGCGCGGTGGACTTGAGCAGCACCAGCCAGTTGTTGCCCAGCCCTGGCAGGGCAAAGCGCATCAGTTGCGGGAACAGCACCAGCCGAAACCGCTGTGCCCGGCTCAGGCCGTAGGCAGTGGCGGCCTCCAGCTGGCCGGCGGGCACGCTGAGGATGGCGCCGCGAAAGTTCTCGGTGAAGTACGCGCCATAGATGAAGCCCAGGGTGATGACCCCGGCGCCGAACGGGTCGATCTCGACATAGTCCCAGCCCAGCGCCTCGGTCAGGTCGTTGAGCCAGATCTGCATGCTGTAGAAGATCAGCAGGATCAGCACCAGGTCCGGGACGCTGCGGATCAGCGTGGTGTAGAGGGTGGCCGGCAGGCGCAGCAGTCGGGATCGCGACAGCTTGGCGCTGGCGCCGATCAGGCCGAGCGCGAGGCTCAGCGCCAGCGACAGCAAGGCCAGCTTGACGGTCATCCAGGTGCCCTGGGCCAGCAGCGGGCCGAAGCCTTGCAGGCCGCTTGTGAGGAAGTCGTGCATGACGGGGATCTCGCGGTGGTTTCTTCGCGGGTGAACCCGCCCCCACAGGATGTGCGCAGGCCGAAGGCTGGTGGTTACCTGTGGGAGCGGGCTTGCCCGCGAAGAGGCCGGTGGGAACTCACTCGTTATAGATATCCAGGTCGCCGACGTACTTCTTCTGGATCTCGGCGTAGGTGCCGTCGGCATGGATCATGGCGATGCCCTTGTCGAGCAGGGCCTTGAGCTCGGGGTCGGTCTTGCGCAGGCCCATGGCGATGTCCAGCGGCAGGGTCGGGTCCTTGATCGCCGGGCCGCTCCTGAAATCGGCGCCTTCGGGCTTGGAGAGGAAGTTCAGCTGGGCTTCGAGCTTGTCGGTGACGGTGGCGTCGAGACGGCCATTGAGCAGGTCGGCGTAGTTCTGGTCCTGGCCCTGGTAGGCCTTGACCTGCGCGCCCAGCGGCGCCAGCACAGCGCGGGCGTAGGCCTCCTGCAGCGAGCCCTGGAGCACTCCGACCTGCTTGCCCTTGAGCGATTCGGCGCTGTCGCCGAAGTCGGCCGACTTGCGCACGATCACCGAGGTGGGGCTGAGGAACAGGCGGTTGCTGAAGTCGATCTGCTTCAGGCGGGCCGGGGTGACGGCCATCGACGACATGATGGCGTCGAACTTGCGGGCGCGCAGGGCGGGGATCATGCCGTCGAATTCGTTGTGCACCCAGGTGCATTTGACCTGCAGCTTGGCGCAGATGGCATTGCCCAGGTCGATGTCGAAGCCTTGCAGGCTGCCATCGGCGGCGACGGATTCAAACGGCGGGTATTCGGGGAAGACGCCGAAGCGGATTTCGGTCCACTCCTTGGCCTGGGTGAGGGTGGTGGCGCACAACGAGAACAGCAGCACGCCGAGGCGTTTTCGCATGGAGGGCATGGTCTTGGGTCCCTGGGTGTTGTTATTGGTAGTAGGGCGATTAGCGCGTGTAGGTCCGTCGGTGACTCATGGGTCGGGCTCAGAATGCGCGAGATAGACAGGTTTTTTGTGTCGTTTGCCTGCGCGTGGGCTGCCGGATTCGGCTGTAAAGATTCTTTTTGCAGCCGAATCGGCTGTTCCGACAAAGATTTACGGAAGTGCGACAGCGGTTTCTGTCAGGTCGAGCGACCGTCATGCTTGTCGGTCGCGGTGTACGCGGTCCCCTGTAGGAGCGGCCTTGTGCCGCGAAAGGGCTGCGCAGCGGCCCCAGATATCAGCTTCGACGCACAGATTGCCGGGGCCGCTTTGCGGCCCTTTCGCGGCACAAGGCCGCTCCTACAGGGGGGGGCTGTCAGGCGGCGCTGGCCTTGCGTTGCGCCGCTTTCGGCTGCAGCAGGGCAAACAGGTCCTTCGGATTCTCCAGCTGCGGCACCAGCGCGATGTCGCGCCCGATGTCCAGCGCCCTGGCCACATCCAGCACATAGCGCAGCGCCGAGTAGTCCTCCAGGGCGAAGCCGACCGAGTCGAACAGCGTCACCTGCGTGGCGTTCTCGCGCCCTGCGGCGATCCCCTCGACCACCTGCCAGAACTCGGTGGTCGGCGAGTCCGCCGGCATCTGCTGGATCTCGCCCTCGATCCGGCTCTGCGGTTCGTACTCGACGATCACCCGCGCCCGCTCGACGATGTCGCGGTGCAGCTCGGTCTTGCCCGGGCAGTCGCCGCCCACGGCATTGAGGTGCATGCCCGGCTCGATCATCTGTGGGGTGAGGATGGTGGCGTAGGCCTTGTCGGCGGTGACCGTGGTGACGATGTCGGCGCCGCGCACCGCCTCGGTCACGCTGCCGACGATGGTCAGTCTCAGCTCTGGGAAACCGGCCAGGTTGGCCGCCAGTTTCTCCGAGGCCTTGCGGTCGATATCGAACAGACGGATCTCCTCGATGCCGAGCAAGGTATGGAACGCGATGGCCTGGAATTCGCTCTGCGAGCCGTTGCCGATCAGCGCCATGCGTTTGCTGTCCGGGCGCGCCAGGTAGCGGGCGGCCAGGGCCGAGGTGGCGGCGGTGCGGATGGCGGTGGTCAGGGTCATCTCGCTGAGCAGCACCGGCGCGCCGGTGTCGACATCGCCCAGGGCGCCGAAGGCCATCACTGTGAGCAGCCCATTGTGGGTGTTCTTCGGGTGGCCGTTGACGTACTTGAAGGCGTACAGGTTGGCGTCGGACACCGGCATCAGTTCGATCACCCCGTCCGCCGAGTGGTTGGCCAGGCGCGGGCATTTCTCGAAGTCGTGCCAGCGCAGGTAGTCCTGGCGGATGTACTCGGCCATCTCGGCCAGGCAGGTGGGCAATCCCTTGCGGTTGACCAGGTGGGCGAGGTCGTGCACGTCGATGTAGCGGGTCATGATGATTCTCCTTGTCGAGTCAGTGGCGCGAGGGCAGGTGGACTTCGGCGAGCATGCAGCGCGCGCTGCCGCCACCGATGCGTTCGATATGGTCGATGTTCACCACCAATGGGTGGCTGTGCCGCTCGACCTGGCGGCGCTGGTCGGTGTCGAGCGCCTTCCAGGCGCTGCGCGACATGACCAGCAGGGAGCGGCCGTCGCGGTCGTGGACTTCGAGCATGTTGCCGGCGAAGTTCTCCAACTGGTCGAAGTTCAGCGCCAGCACCTGCTTGCCGGTGTCGCGCAGCGAATGCTCCAGGGTGCGGCGTTCATCGGGGTGGGGCAGAGCGTCGAGGCAGGCCACGGCGAGCTGGCGGCCGACGTTCATCATCACGTTGCTGTGGTAGATCGGCGCCTGGCGGCGGTCCATGGCGTTGAACAGGCACAGGCGGTAGTCCAGGCGCTCGGCGAACTGGCGCAGGGCGCGTTCGTGGGTGCGCCCGGAGTGGCAGGCGTAGCTGATGCGGTGCTCGCGGTCCAGGACCATGCTGCCGGTGCCTTCGAGGAACAGATTCTGCTGTTCCAGCGGGCTCAGGTCGATGGTGCGCTGGATGGCGAAGCGCTCCTGCAGCACGCCCAGTACGCCCTTGCTGCGCTCCAGGCGGCGGTTCTCGCCCTCCATCGGGTACAGCACCAGGCTGCCGTCGGCGTGGCTGCTCCACCAGTTGTTGGGGAAGATCGAGTCGGGGGTGTGGGGTTCAGGGGTGTCCTGCACCACCAGCACATCGACGCCGTGCTGGCGCAGGGTGTCGACGTAGCCGTCGAATTCTTCCAGGGCCTTTTCGCTGGCGGCCTGCGGGTCCAGAGGCGCCTGCTGGAAGCGGTTGTTGGCGGCGGTGTCGGGGTTGAAGGCGAACCGCGCCGGGCGAATCATGAGGACGGTATTTGTTGTTTGCATTGGGCACGCATCCACGGGTGGGCTGTGTGACCATTGTCAGAGGGATCGCGAGGCAATCCCGGCTGAAGCGTGGAGGGTGGGCAGCCGGTCCAGCTGAAATGGCTAGCTTGGCAGCGGAATCGGCTGATATAGCACTCGTGGGAGCGGGCTTGCCCCGCGATGGCGTCGGCAGCCCCATCGCCATCGCGGGGCAAGTCGGGTCGCCGCATCGCCGCTCCCACGAGGATGAAGTGCACAAACGAAAACGGCGCCTCGAGAGGCGCCGTTGCGTCATTGCCGGAACATCCTACTTGTGCAGCTCTTCAGCCGCATACAGGGTGTTCTCCAGCAGGCAGGCGCGGGTCATCGGGCCCACGCCGCCCGGCACTGGGGTGATCCAGCCGGCGCGGGGCAGGGCAGTCTCGTAGACCACGTCGCCGACCAGCTTGCCGTCGTCCTGGCGGTTGATGCCGACGTCGATGACGATGGCGCCTTCCTTGACCCACTCACCCTTGACCAGGCCCGGCTTGCCGGCGGCGACCACCACCAGGTCGGCGCGGCCGACGTGGCCGGCCAGGTCCTTGGTGAAGCGGTGGCAGACGGTGACGGTGCAGCCGGCCAGCAGCAGCTCCATGGCCATCGGCCGGCCGACGATGTTGGACGCGCCGACGATCACCGCGTTCATGCCGTACAGGTCCTGGCCGGTGCTGTGCAGCAGGGTCATGATGCCCTTCGGCGTGCACGGGCGCAGCAGCGGGATGCGCTGGGCCAGGCGGCCGATGTTGTAGGGGTGGAAACCGTCCACGTCCTTGTCCGGGCGGATGCGCTCGAGCAGCAGGGAGGCGTCCAGGTGCTCGGGCAGCGGCAACTGCAGCAGGATACCGTCGACGGCCGGGTCATCGTTGAGGCGATCGATCAGGTCGGTCAGGGCTTGCTGCGTGGTCTCGCTGGGCAGGTCGAACGCCTGGGAGATGAAGCCGACCTCTTCGCAGTCCTTGCGCTTGTGCGAGACATAGACTTGGGAGGCCGGGTCGGTACCGACCAGGATCACCGCCAGGCCTGGCGTGCGCAGGCCCTGCTGGCGACGCTCGGCGACACGTTGGGCGATCTGCTGGCGCAGGTTGGCGGCGATCGCCTTGCCATCG
This sequence comes from Pseudomonas sp. NMI760_13, assembly GCF_021283245.1. Classification (NCBI taxonomy): domain Bacteria; kingdom Pseudomonadati; phylum Pseudomonadota; class Gammaproteobacteria; order Pseudomonadales; family Pseudomonadaceae; genus Pseudomonas; species Pseudomonas sp. NMI760_13. The sequence goes on from NZ_JAJSRC010000010.1 coordinate 66,345, forward strand.
ATTAGGTGTGCAGTCATAGACGCGTGATTAACCATCGAGAAGGGAACATATATAAGAAGCGCGCATTCTCGCACGACACGGCCCAAGGGCAAAGGCGGGTGGTCGGGCAAATCCCCTAACCCCTTCAATAATTTAAATTTTTTTGCGAAAGGTGTTGACGACCTGCGGGGTCGCCTATAAGATTCGCCGCACTTGTCGGGCACTGCCTGGCACGGGTTGGCAAAGTCGGGCAGAATAAGCGGTTCGTTTGTTCGGTTGGACTGTAAGCTTAAGCGCCCGTAGCTCAGCTGGATAGAGCATCCGCCTTCTAAGCGGATGGTCGCAGGTTCGAGTCCTGCCGGGTGCGCCATTAAGGCCTGGGCAAGTAAGCAGTACCGCAATATGGTGGGCGTAGCTCAGTTGGTAGAGCGCCGGATTGTGATTCCGGTTGTCGTGGGTTCGATTCCCATCGTCCACCCCAGATTCTGCAGGGGCGCCTCGATTGAATGATCCGGCGCCTTTGTTTTTGAGTTTCATGCGGACGTGGTGAAATTGGTAGACACACTGGATTTAGGTTCCAGCGGCGCAAGCTGTAAGAGTTCGAGTCTCTTCGTCCGCACCATGTTTCTGTAAGGCTGTACCGCAATACTGCATTATGGTGGGCGTAGCTCAGTTGGTAGAGCGCCGGATTGTGATTCCGGTTGTCGTGGGTTCGATTCCCATCGTCCACCCCATATTTGAAGAAGGCGCCCGGATCGGATGATCGGGCGCCTTTTTCGTTTCTGCCGTACGGCCCTCGTGGCTACTGGTGGCGGAGCGATAAAAGCTGATAGATTTCAGCCGGTTGAAGGGCTGGCCGAGATGCCGGCAGAGGAATAGCGCAGATGATCGCAAAAGAAGCGCGCCAGGCCCTGGCGCTGCAACGTTTCGCCGAGGCCAATCCGCAGCTGCTCGAAGAGGTCCGCGAGTTGGATGCTCGCGAGCAGGCCCAGCAGATCGAGTGGGCGTTCGAGGATGCGGCGCAGGAGCAGGGCGTCGAGCCCTGGGAGTATGCCTTGCAACTGATCGCCGAGTCGCCGGAGCAACTGCAGGCCATGCGCCTGGAGACGCATCGCGAGGTGGCCGAGGCGCTGGGCATGGCCTGGGAAGAATACTGCCAGTTCAACGACCTCGATCCGCAGTAAGGCGGACGATCGTTCTGGCTGTTGTTTGTTTGACAAGGTTTTACAACTGCGCGGGCCACAAGGGTCTGCGCGGCCGTGAATGAAACAGGCTCGACGCCAAGGCGGGCGGGCCTTTCAAGGAAATCGACCGGCGCGGTCCGCCGACAATCCGGGTGGGGTGACTTCTGCTTGATGAGTCACTAGAATGTTTGCCCTTGATTCTGGAGTCGGGCTATCGCCGGCTAACGTCTGTGCAACGAGGAATATCCATGCAAGTTTCTGTTGAAAACACTTCCGCTCTCGAGCGCCGCATGACCATCGCCGTTCCGGCCGAGCGCGTCGAGAACGAAGTCAACAAGCGTCTGCAGCAGACTGCCAAGCGCGCCAAGGTTGCCGGCTTCCGTCCGGGCAAGGTGCCAATGAGCGTGATCCGCCAGCGTTTCGAAGCCGATGCCCGCCAAGAGGCTTTCGGTGACCTGGTCCAGGCTTCCTTCTACGAAGCCATCGTCGAGCAGAAGCTGAACCCGGCGGGCGCGCCTGCCGTCGAGCCGAAGTCGTTCGAGAAGGGCAAGGACCTCGAGTTCGTCGCCATCTTCGAAGTCTTCCCTGAATTCACCGTTGCCGGTTTCGAGTCGATCGCCGTCGAGCGCCTGAGCGCCGAAGTGGCTGACGCCGACCTGGACAACATGCTGGAAGTCCTGCGCAAGCAGAACACCCGTTTCGAGGCCGTCGAGCGCGCCGCTGCAAACGACGACCAGGTCAACATCGACTTCGTCGGCAAGATCGACGGTGAAGCCTTCGCCGGCGGTTCGGCCAAAGGCACCCAGCTGGTGCTGGGTTCCGGCCGCATGATCCCGGGCTTCGAAGACGGCCTGGTAGGCGCCAAGGCTGGTGAAGAGCGCGTGGTCAACGTGACCTTCCCAGAGGACTACCAGAACCTCGACCTGGCTGGCAAAGCCGCTGAGTTCACCATCACTGTCAACAGCGTATCGGCCCCTGTGCTGCCAGAGCTGAACGAAGCCTTCTTCGCCCAGTTCGGCATCAAGGAATCGACCCTGGAAGGCTTCCGCGCCGAAGTTCGCAAGAACATGGAGCGTGAGCTGCGTCAGGCCATCAAGGCCAAGGTCAAGAACCAGGTCATGGACGGTCTGCTGGCCGCCAACCCGGTCGACGTGCCGAAAGCCCTGCTGGAAAACGAAGTCAACCGTCTGCGCGTGCAGGCTGTCCAGCAGTTCGGTGGCAACATCAAGCCTGACCAACTGCCGGCCGAGCTGTTCGAAGAGCAAGCCAAGCGCCGCGTCGTGCTGGGCCTGATCGTCGCCGAAGTGGTCAAACAGTTCGACCTGAAGCCGGACGAAGCCAAGGTTCGTGAAGTCATCGAAGAGATGGCCTCGGCCTACCAGGAGCCTGAGCAGGTCATCGCCTGGTACTACAAGAACGACCAGCAACTGAACGAAGTCCGTTCGGTTGTGCTGGAAGAGCAAGTTGTAGATACTGTCCTGCAGAAAGCGACTGTGACCGACAAATCGGTCTCGTACGAAGAAGCCGTCAAACCAGCACAGGCTGCTGCCGACGCTGAGTAACAGGCTACTCTCGTAGGAAACCCCCACAAGCCAGCCTTCGCGCTGGCTTGTGCGTATTCAAGCCATGACTATTTGGGAGCGAGTGCAGGACATGTCCCGCAATTCTTATATTCAGCAAAGCTCTGACATCCAGGCCGCAGGCGGTCTGGTCCCGATGGTTATCGAGCAGTCCGCCCGTGGCGAACGTGCCTACGACATCTATTCGCGCCTCCTGAAGGAGCGCGTGATCTTCCTGGTCGGCCCCGTAGAAGACTACATGGCCAACCTGGTGGTGGCGCAGTTGCTGTTCCTTGAGGCGGAAAACCCGGACAAGGATATCCATCTTTATATCAACTCCCCGGGCGGCTCGGTAACTGCCGGCATGTCGATCTACGACACCATGCAGTTCATCAAGCCGGACGTCTCGACCATCTGTATCGGCCAGGCCTGCAGCATGGGCGCCTTCCTGCTCGCGGCCGGTGCCGCCGGCAAGCGCCACTGCCTGCCAAACTCGCGGGTGATGATTCACCAGCCGTTGGGCGGCTTCCAGGGCCAGGCGACCGACATCGAAATCCACGCCCAGGAAATCCTCAACATCAAGGCGCGCCTGAACGAGCTGCTGGCCCACCACACCGGCCAGGACCTCGAGACCATCAAACGCGACACCGAGCGCGACAACTTCATGAGCGCCGCGCGCGCGGCCGAGTACGGCCTGATCGACTCGGTCTACGACAAGCGGCAACTGGCATCCTGAAGCAATGCGCCAGAGCGTTCGGGCGCTGATTGCGCCCGAGCGCGGACTTGAAAAAGCCAGCGATTGCCTTCATCTTGTGTTTCAAGCCTACCGGATTGGATCGATCGAATGACTGACACCCGTAACGGCGAGGACAACGGCAAATTGCTCTACTGCTCTTTCTGCGGCAAAAGCCAGCATGAAGTGCGTAAATTGATTGCCGGCCCCTCGGTATTTATTTGCGACGAGTGCGTCGACCTGTGCAATGACATCATCCGTGAGGAGGTGCAGGAAGCCCAGGCCGAGAGCAACGCGCACAAGTTACCCTCGCCGAAAGAAATCAGCGGAATCCTGGACCAGTACGTCATTGGTCAGGAGCGCGCGAAAAAGGTGCTGGCAGTAGCGGTGTACAACCACTACAAGCGCCTGAACCAGCGTGACAAGAAGGGCGACGAAGTCGAACTGGGCAAAAGCAACATCCTGCTGATCGGGCCGACCGGCTCGGGCAAGACGCTGCTCGCCGAGACGCTCGCGCGCCTGCTGAACGTACCGTTCACCATTGCCGACGCCACCACCCTGACCGAAGCCGGTTATGTCGGTGAGGACGTCGAGAACATCATTCAGAAACTGCTGCAGAAGTGCGACTACGACGTGGAAAAGGCCCAGATGGGCATTGTCTACATCGACGAGATCGACAAGATCTCGCGCAAGTCGGACAACCCGTCCATCACCCGTGATGTCTCGGGCGAGGGCGTGCAGCAGGCGTTGCTGAAGCTGATCGAAGGCACCGTGGCCTCCGTGCCGCCGCAAGGGGGCCGCAAGCACCCGCAACAGGAATTCCTGCAGGTCGACACCCGCAATATCCTGTTCATCTGCGGTGGCGCCTTCTCGGGCCTGGAAAAGGTCATCCAGAACCGCTCGACCAAAGGCGGCATCGGCTTCAGTGCCGAAGTGCGCAGCAAGGAAGAGGGCAAGAAGGTCGGCGAGTCGCTGCGTGAGGTCGAGCCGGACGATCTGGTCAAGTTCGGCCTGATTCCGGAGTTTGTCGGCCGCTTGCCGGTGCTGGCGACCCTGGACGAGCTGGACGAGGCTGCGCTGATGCAGATCCTCACCGAGCCGAAGAACGCGCTGACCAAGCAGTACGCCAGGCTGTTCGAGATGGAAGACGTCGACCTCGAGTTCCGCAGCGATGCGCTCAAGGCCGTGGCACGCAAGGCTCTGGAGCGCAAGACTGGCGCCCGCGGCCTGCGTTCGATTCTCGAGGGCGTGCTGCTCGACACCATGTACGAGATTCCTTCGCAGAAGGATGTCAGCAAGGTGGTGATCGACGAGAGCGTCATCGAAGGCTCGTCGCAGCCGCTGCTCATCTACGAGAACAGCGAGCCGCAAGCCAAGGCCGCCCCCGACGCCTGATCGGGCAAGGGGCAGCACGCAAGAAGGGGCCTTTCAGGCCCCTTTTTGCATTTCATGGCCTGGGCGCTTGTAATTTCCCAGGGCTGCCCCCACATTAGCCCCAAGCACCATTTCCAACGGTTTCCGGCCACCAAGGCCGCTGTAGAGGCGAAATCATGAAGACCACCCTCGACTTGCCTCTTTTGCCATTGCGTGACGTCGTCGTCTATCCGCACATGGTCATCCCACTGTTCGTGGGGCGTGAGAAGTCTATCGAGGCCCTCGAGGCCGCGATGACGGGCGAGAAGCAGATCCTCCTGCTGGCCCAGAAGAATCCGGCCGACGATGATCCGGGCGAAGACGCCCTGTATCGCGTGGGCACCGTCGCCACCGTGCTGCAACTGCTCAAGCTGCCCGATGGCACCGTCAAGGTGCTGGTCGAGGGTGAGCAGCGCGGCGCCGTGGAGCGTTTCAACGAAGTCGACGGCCATATCCGCGCCGAAGTCAGCCTGATCGACGAAACCGAGACCGCCGAGCGCGAGTCCGAAGTGTTCGTGCGGACCTTGCTGTCGCAGTTCGAGCAGTACGTGCAGCTGGGCAAGAAGGTCCCCGCCGAAGTGTTGTCCTCGCTCAACAGCATCGAGGAGCCGGGTCGCCTGGTCGACACCATGGCCGCGCACATGGCGCTGAAGATCGAGCAGAAGCAGGAGATCCTCGAGATTGTCGACCTGCAGGCCCGCGTCGAGCACGTGCTGGCGCTGCTGGACGCCGAGATCGACCTGCTGCAGGTCGAGAAGCGTATCCGTGGTCGGGTCAAGAAGCAGATGGAGCGCAGCCAGCGCGAGTACTACCTGAATGAGCAGATGAAGGCCATTCAGAAGGAGCTCGGCGATGGCGACGAAGGCCACAACGAAGTCGAGGAGCTGAAAAAGCGCATCGACGCCGCCGGCCTGCCGAAAGACGCCCTGGCCAAGGCCCAGGCCGAGCTGAACAAGCTCAAGCAGATGTCGCCGATGTCGGCCGAGGCCACCGTGGTGCGTTCGTACCTCGACTGGCTGGTGCAGGTGCCGTGGAAGGCCCAGAGCAAGGTGCGCCTGGACCTGGCCAAGGCCGAGGAAATCCTCGATGCCGACCACTACGGCCTGGAAGAGGTCAAGGAACGCATCCTCGAGTACCTCGCCGTACAGAAGCGCGTGAAGAAGATCCGTGGTCCGGTGCTGTGCCTGGTCGGCCCGCCCGGCGTGGGCAAGACCTCGCTGGCCGAGTCGATCGCCGCCGCCACCAACCGCAAGTTCGTGCGCATGGCCCTGGGCGGCGTGCGTGACGAGGCTGAGATCCGTGGCCACCGTCGCACCTACATCGGTTCGATGCCCGGTCGTCTGATTCAGAAAATGACCAAGGTCGGTGTACGCAATCCGCTGTTCCTGCTCGACGAGATCGACAAGATGGGCAGCGACATGCGCGGCGATCCGGCCTCGGCGTTGCTGGAGGTGCTCGACCCCGAGCAGAACCACAACTTCAACGACCACTACCTGGAAGTCGACTACGACCTCTCGGACGTGATGTTCCTGTGCACCTCGAACTCGATGAACATCCCGCCGGCGCTGCTCGACCGCATGGAAGTCATCCGTCTGCCGGGTTACACCGAGGACGAGAAGATCAACATCGCGGTCAAGTACCTGGTGCCCAAGCAGGTCAAGGCCAACGGCCTGAAGAAGGACGAGCTGGAGGTCGATGTTTCGGCCATCCGCGATATCATCCGCTACTACACCCGCGAAGCCGGCGTGCGTGGCCTGGAGCGCCAGATCGCCAAGGTCTGCCGCAAGGTGGTCAAGGAGCACACCGGGGCCAAGCAGGTGAAGGTCAAGGTCAGCGGCGAGCAGCTCGAGCAGCTGCTGGGGGTGCGCAAGTTCCGCTACGGCCTGGCCGAGCAGCAGGACCAGATCGGCCAGGTCACGGGCCTGGCCTGGACCCAGGTGGGCGGCGAACTGCTGACCATCGAGGCCGTGGTCATCCCGGGCAAGGGCCAGTTGATCAAGACCGGCTCGCTCGGCGACGTCATGGTCGAGTCGATCACCGCCGCGCAGACGGTGGTGCGCAGCCGTGCCCAGAGCCTGGGGATCGCCGCAGACTTCCACGAGAAGCGCGACGTTCACATCCACATGCCCGAAGGCGCCACGCCCAAGGATGGCCCGAGCGCCGGTATCGGCATGTGCACCGCGCTGGTGTCGGCCCTGACCCAGATCCCGGTACGCGCCGACGTGGCGATGACCGGTGAGATCACCTTGCGCGGCCAGGTCCTGGCCATCGGTGGCCTCAAGGAAAAACTGCTGGCGGCACACCGCGGCGGGATCAAGACGGTGATCATTCCAGAGGAGAATGTTCGCGATCTGAAGGAGATTCCGGAAAATATCAAACAGGATCTTCAGATCAAACCGGTCAAATGGATTGACGAAGTCCTCCAAATTGCGCTGCAATACGCCCCGGAGCCCTTGCCAGATGTGGCTCCGGAGATTGTCGCGAAAGATGAGAAGCGCGACGGCGATGCTAAGGAAAGAATCAGCACGCACTAGTACGTATTTCGCTGGGGGGCTTCGGTTGACAGCATTTTCGGCCCCTTGCTATAAAACGGCACGCCAGTGTCAACAGGCCACCCAGCGCTCGTTTCATTAAGCTTTTCATTACATACTTAGAAACAAACTCAATAGAGAAATAAGGGGACTTAGAGTGAACAAGTCGGAACTGATTGACGCTATCGCCGCATCTGCTGACATCCCGAAAGCTGTAGCCGGCCGTGCGCTGGACGCAGTCATCGAATCCGTCACCGGCGCCCTGAAGCAAGGTGACGATGTGGTACTGGTTGGCTTCGGTACCTTCTCGGTCAAGGAGCGCGCCGAGCGCACCGGCCGCAACCCGCAAACCGGCAAGGCGATCAAGATCGCTGCCGCCAAGGTTCCAGGCTTCAAGGCTGGCAAGGGCCTGAAAGACGCCGTCAACTAAGTCGTCTTTCAGCCGGCCCGGCATCGTCAGGGCCGACCGCGTGACGGCGGGTCGCAAACGTTCCCGCTGGCACGCTCGCTTCGAAAAGGCGCATCCACTGGATGCGCCTTTCTTCTATCAGGATTCTACCCACGCTCCGCGGTTGTCGACGCAGTGGTACAGCCGTTTCTGGGGGACGCATGCTGCAGAATATCAGGGACAATTCACAAGGTTGGATTGCCAAGACCATCATCGGCCTAATCGTCGTGTTGATGGCGTTGACCGGCTTCGAGGCCATTTTCCAGGCCGCCAGCCATAGCCAGGACGCCGCCAAGGTGAACGGCCAGACCATCAGCCAGAACGAGCTGAGCCAGGCCGTGGACATGCAGCGCCGCCAGCTGATGCAACAGCTGGGCAAGGATTTCGACCCTGCGCTGCTGGACGAGAAGATGCTGCGCGAAGCAGCGCTCAAGGGGCTGATCGATCGCAAGCTGCTGTTGCAGGGTGCCGAAGACGCCAAGTTCGCTTTTTCCGAGGCCGCGCTGGATCAGCTGATCCTGCAGACGCCTGAATTCCAGGTCGATGGCAAGTTCAGCGCCGAGCGCTTCGACTCGGTCATCCGCCAGATGGGCTACGGCCGCATGCAGTTCCGCGAGATGCTCGCCCAGGAAATGCTGATCGGCCAGCTGCGCACCGGCCTTGCCGGCAGCAGCTTCGTCACCGACAAGCAGGTCGAGGCCTTCGCCCGCCTCGAGAAGCAGACCCGCGATTTCGCTTCACAGACCTTCAAGGCCGACCCGGCCGCGGTCAAGGTGAGCGATGACGAGGTCAAGGCGCACTACGACCAGCACGCCAAGGAATTCATGACCCCGGATCAGGTGGTCATCGACTACCTCGAGCTGAAGAAGTCGGCCTTCTTCGACCAGGTCAAGGTCGACGACGGCGAGCTCAAGGCCCTGTACGAGAAGGAGATCGCCAACCTGGGCGAGCAGCGCCATGCCGCGCACATCCTGATCGAGGTCAACGACAAGACCGACGATGCCAAGGCCAAGGCCCGCATCGAAGAGATCCAGCAGCGCCTGGACAAGGGTGAGGACTTCGCCAAGCTGGCCAAGGAATTCTCCCAGGATCCGGGTTCGGCCAACACCGGTGGCGACCTCGGCTTCGCCGGCCCTGGCGTGTACGACCCGGCCTTCGAGGACGCGCTGTACAAGCTGAACAAGGACCAGGTGTCCGCACCGGTACGCACCGAGTTCGGCTACCACCTGATCAAGCTGCTGGGCGTGCAGGCGCCGGATGTGCCGAGCTTCGCCAGCCTGAAGGACAAGCTGACCCACGAGCTGAAGACCCAGCAGGTGGAGCAGCGCTTCGTCGAGGCCACCAAGCAGCTCGAGGACACCGCCTTCGAAGCCTCCGACCTGGCCCAGCCGGCCCAGGACCTGGGCCTGAAGGTGCACACTTCGGCGGCCTTCGGTCGCGAGGGCGGCGAAGGCATCACCGCCAACCGCGCGGTGATCCAGGCCGCGTTCGGCGAGCAGGTGCTGGAAGAGGGCGCCAACAGCAACGCCATCGAGCTGGATCCGGAGACCGTGGTGGTACTGCGCGTCAAGGAACACCGCAAGCCTGAGCAACTGCCGCTGGAGGCCGTGGCCAAGAACATCAGCGAGCACCTGGCCAAGGAGAAGGCGATTGCCGAACTCAAGGCCAAGGCCGACAAGCTGATCGCCGGTCTGCGTGAGGGTTCGGCCAAGGCCGAAGGCCAGGGCTGGAAAGTCCACGAAGCGGTCACCCGCGGCCAGGACGGTATCGACCCGGCCGAGCTGCAGGCGGTGTTCCGCCTCGGCAAGCCTGCGGCCAAGGACAAGCCGGTCTACGGCAGCGTGGTCCTGGGCGACGGCAGCCTGGTGGTCCTTCAGCTCAAGGGCGTCAACGAAGGCGCCGCCGCCACCGACGAAGAGAAGGCGCAGATCCGTCGCTACCTCGCTTCGCGTGCCGGTTCGCAGGACTTCGCGGCCTATCGCAAGCTGCTTGAAGGCAGTGCCGACATCACGCGCTACTGAGTGGTGCGCTGATCACGAAACAGGCCGCGTATGCGGCCTGTTTCGTTTCCGATGTTCGGAACGCTCTGCTGCCTCCTCTCTCTCCCTCTGTAGGAGCGGCCTTGTGCCGCGAAAGGGGCGCGAAGCGGCCCCAGGATTTCAGCGTTGACGCTGCAATCGCCGGGGCTGCTGCGCAGCCCTTTCGCGGCACAAGGCCGCTCCTACAGGGATCGCGCGCGTAGCTACCGCCGAACCCCCTCATGATTGTCCAGCGTATCCCGCGCAACCTCCCGCCCCAGGGCGATCAGCTCCGGCGCCTTGTAGAACTCGAAGAACCGGCACACGCGCTTGGGCACGTTGATCAGTATGTCCGGCGGGTAGCCGGCGATCTTGTACTGGGCCAATGACGTCTGCATCACCTCGAAGCTCTGGTTGATCAGGTCGAGCAGGGACGCGGGGCCGACGTTGTCGACGATGAACGAACCCGTGGCCGATTTCGGCGCCCCCTCGCTCTGCGGCGCGGCCGCCGGCTGCTGGCCCTCGGGGGCGGCGCTTTCAGCGAGCCACGGGTTGGGGCTGGCCAGCCCCTCGGCGGTGATTTCCTGCTCCAGGCGGATCAGCTGTTCGGCTGGCTTGCGGCGAAACGGCAGGCGCGAGCCGAGCGAACTGATCAAGGCATCGAAGCGCATCTTGAATGCCGCCGGGCGCTCGATCACCGGCAGTTGGTATTGCTTCTGGTTGGTGGCGTTGAGGTTGACGGCGATGATCAGGTCACAGTGGCTGGACACCACCGGCACGATCGGCAGCGGGTTGAGGATGCCGCCATCGACCAGCGTGCGGTTGCCTTGCACCACCGGGGTGAACAGGCTGGGAATGGCCGCCGAGGCGCGCATGGCCTGGTGCAGGCAGCCCTCCTGGAACCAGATCTCCTGCTGGTTGGTCAGGTCGGTGGCGACCGCCGTGTAGGGGATGCGCAATTGCTCGATGTTGATTTCGCCAACGATCTTGCGGATCTGCCCGAACACCTTGTCGCCACGGATCGCCCCCAGGCGGAAGCTGACGTCCACCAGGCGCAGCACGTCGAGGTAGTCCAGGCTCTCGATCCAGCTGCGGTATTCGTCGAGTTTGCCGGCGGCGTAGATGCCGCCGATCACCGCGCCCATCGAGCAGCCGGCGATGCAGCCGATCTCATAGCCGCGTCGTTCGATTTCCTCGATCACGCCGATGTGCGCGTATCCCCGGGCACCACCGGAGCCCAGCACCAATGCCACGCGTTTGCCCATGACCTTTTCTCCCGCCGCTGTGCCACCATGGTCCAACAATGCACCCATTACCACCTGTGCTTCAATGTAGTCCGCGCTGGACTACGCTGAGCAGGGCACTTTTCGTTTGCTTTGCCGTCGAACGGCCACCTTAGTTTTTCACCCTCGAGGTATTACCGATGAAAGCCTGGATCACCCTTCCTCTGATTGCCCTGGCCCTGGCCGGCTGCGCGGGCAAGACGGCCTATCGCGACAGTTGCGCGACCCAGCTCGATGCCGCCTGGAAGGAACTGGACCTGGCCAAGGCCGAAGGCTTTGCCGGCACCGTGAGTTACTCCAAGGCGCTGTCGTTGTTGACCGGCGCCAAGACCCAGCAGCAGTTCGAAGGCTTCGAGGGCTGTACCCGCAAGGCCGAGAAGGCCCGTTTCTATATTCGTGAATCCCGCGCCGGGCGTTGACCGAGGAGCTGCCCATGTCCGTCATGCTCGATCATGTGGTCGGCCAGATCCTTGCCCTGCAGGTGCGCCTGCTGGCTTGCCGCGAGCGCCTGGCCGCCGACACCGACCGCGAGGCGTTGCACGACCTGCGCATCACCTTGCGGCGTCTGCGCAGCCTGCTGCGGCCGTTGCGTGGCCTGCCGGGCGTCGAGCAGCTCGAACAGTCGGCCGGAGCGTTGGGCACCCTGACTACGCCGCTGCGAGACCGTGAGGTGCTGGCGGCGCAGTTGACTCATCGCGGGCACATACAGGCAGGCGAGCGGCGTCAGGAGGGCAGGGCGCGCACCTATGCCGGTGTTGCGGCCAGCGCCCAGCTCAACCGCGTGCTGGCGATTCTCGATGCGTTTCCGATGTTCCTGCGTGCCGCCGGCCGTGAAGGGCTGGCGGCGAAGCTGGAGCAGCGCATCGACAAGCGCCTGCACAAGCAATGGCACAAGCTGCAGACGGCCCTGGCGGATCCTGCCCACGACCGCCACCGCCTGCGCCTGCTGATCAAGCGGGTACGCTATGGCGACCAGGCCTACCCGCAACTCGAACACGCCGGCAACAAGCTGCAGCGCCTGCTCAAGGCGGCCCAGGGCGACCTGGGCGACTGGCACGACCGCGTGCAGTGGTTGCTGCAGGTGCGCGAGCACAGCGACCTGCTCGGCTGCAAGGTGGCCTGGGAGCATGAGCTGCATGCCGCCGAGGCGCGCTCCGACCTCACCCTCGAAGCACTGCAAAAGGCCCTGGCGCGCCGTTAGTCCCGGCAAATGACCGATATGCGGGCTGTGGCTGGCGTGATCGCTGGTTACTATCGGTTTTTTTGGCGCAGGAGCCCTGGCACATGAACTTCACAGAATTGCTGGCAGCCGCCCGCGCGCACCCCGAGGCAATCAGCGTGCCCGCCGGCTGGGCCCAGGGGCGCGCGGTGTTCGGCGGCCTGATGGCGGCGATGGTGCACGAAGCGATGCGCCAGAAGCTGGGCGACGACCGCCCGGTGCGTTCGCTGGCCATCACCTTCGTCGGCCCGGCGGCGCCGGATGTGCCGATCAGTCTGGAGGTCGAGGTGCTGCGCGAGGGCAAGGCGGTCAGCACCTTGCTGGGGCGCGCCGTGCAGGATGGCCAGGTGGTGACCCTGGTACAGGGCAGCTTCGGTGCCGGTCGCCCTTCCGTGGTGGCGGTCGACGCGCCCACCGCGATGCCGATGAAGCCGCTGCAGGAGGCAGCGCCGGAGTTGCCCTTTATCAAGGGCATTACACCGGAGTTCATGCAGCACGTGGCGTTTCGCTGGGCGGTGGGCGGCCTGCCGTTCAGTGGCAACGACTCGCGCCATATGGGTGGTTGGGTGCGCCTGCGCGATGCCGCCGAGGAGCCGGTCGGGGTGGCGCACCTGCTGGCATTGGTCGATGCCTGGCCGCCCAGCCTGCTGCCGTATCTCAAGCAACCCGCCGCTGGCAGCACGCTGACCTGGACCATCGAGTTCGTGCAGCCCACGCCGCAGCTGTCGACCCTCGACTGGTGCCGCTATGTGGTCGAGACCGAGTATGCCCGTGATGGCTATGGGCATGCGGCCGCGGCGTTGTGGACGGCAGAGGGCGAGTTGCTGGCGTTGAGCCGGCAGACGGTGACTGTGTTCGCCTGAGCCATCTTCGTCAAGCCAATCGCGGGGCAAGCCCGCTCCCACGCCGCCCTGTGGCGCTTGTGGGAGATCGCCTAGCCTGGCGCGCAGGGTACAGAGTTCCAGCGTGGGAGCGGGCTTGCCCCGCGATGTATTTCAGTCAGTGGCGATGCTTGTGTCGCTCGCGCCAGGCCCGCCACCAGGCACCGCTCAGCACGAAGCGCGGGAAGGTGATGAACTGCTCGGTGAGCAGGCGTTGCACGGCGTCCTTGCGGCCACTGAACGGCTCGGGTTGCTCGGCTTCCAGGCGGTGCCCCTGGCGTTGCAGACCCAGCCCGGCCACCAGGGCGATGATGCCCACGGCGATCTGCGACAGGTCCAGCCCGAACAGCCCCGACAGCACCAGCAGCGCGCCAAGGATGAACAGCGGCACGGCGATCAGGTGCAGCACCAGGTTGGCGGGGTGGCGATGGTTATGGTGGTAGCCGCGCCATTGCCAGGCGGGCAGGTTGGGCAGTCGCTTGCTCATGGACAGATCCTCTGGGGCCTGTCCAAAGCTTAGTGCGGCCCCCGGGCGGGGGCCAATCGAGGCTGGCTATGGTGGCCATAGCCGGCGCGGGTCACAGCTTTAGCTGGCCGATCGCCTTGTTCAGCTCGCCGGCGAGGGTCGCCAGTTCACTGCTGGTGGTGGCCGAGCCCACGGTCTGCTGCACGGTCTCCTCGGTCACGTCGCGGATGCTGACCACGGCGCGGTTCATCTCCTCGGCCACCTGGCTTTGCTGCTCGGCGGCCACGGCGATCTGGGTGTTGCTTTCGCGCATCTGCGCCACGGCGCTGGTGATTTCGGCGAGGGCCTCGCCGGCTTCGCGGGCCTGCTTGACGCAATCGTCGGCCTTGTACGAGCTTTCCTGCATGAAATCCACCGCGTCGCGGGTACCGGCCTGCAGGTCGGCAACCATGGTGGTGATCTCGTCGGTGGAGGTCTGCACGCGCTTGGCCAGGTTGCGCACCTCATCGGCGACCACGGCGAAGCCGCGGCCCAGGTCGCCGGCGCGGGCCGCCTCGATGGCGGCGTTGAGGGCGAGCAGGTTGGTCTGTTCGGCGATGCTGTGGATGACCCCGACCACACCGTTGATCTTCTGGCTGTCATCGGCCAGCTGGCGGATCATCTCGGCGGTCTGCTGCACGCCGCTGGAGAGCCCGGCAATCGAGTCCTGCACGCGGCTGACCACGGCCTGGCCGCTGCCGGCCAGGGTGTCGGCGGTCTGCGACAGGTCGCGGGTGGCGCCGGCATGCTGGGCGATGTGGTGGACGGTGGCGGTCATCTCGTTGATCGCGGTGGCCGCCTGGTCGGTCTCGCTCTGCTGGCCGATCATGCCGTGGCGCACCTCGTCCATGCTGCCGGCCAGGCGCGCGGCACCGGAGTCCAGCTGCGCGGCGGTGCGCGCCACGGTGCTGACCACGCGGTGGTAGGTGGTCTGCATGGCGTTGAACGCGCCGGCCATCTGCCCGACTTCGTCGCCGCAGGCCAGTGGCACCCGGGCCGAGAGGTCGCCGGTCTTCTCCACGTGCAGCATCACGTCCTTGAGGGTGTTGAGCTGGCTGAGCAGGAAACGGATCAACAACTGCGAGGCGCAGAGCATCGCCAGCATCAGGATCAGCACGCACACGGCGTAGTTGCTGAAGCGGTCGAAATAGACCTGGCGCAGGCTCGGCGACTGGGCGATCAACGCAAGCTGCTGATCCCCCCGGCGCAGCACCTGGGCGCCGCGCAGCGGGTTGTCGCCGAGGATCCAGGCACCGGGCAGCTCGACCCAGCCCTGGCCGTCGCGCAGGGCTTCGAGGGGTTCGCCGGCGAACTGTGGTGTCTGGCCATTGCGCCAGGTGATCAGGTTGGCCTGGGCGGGCAGGGCCTGCCCGGCGGGCCAGGCCGCCAGCAGTTCGGCCTGGGCCTGGGCTTGCGCCTGCGCACCGCTGGCGCGGGCCTGCTGCTCCAGGTACACCGCGTAGAGCACCAGCATCAGGGTGGTGACGAAGGCCACGGCATTGACGGCCCAGAACTTGTATTTGAGGGAAACGTTGCTAAGCCAGGCACCCATGGTAGGTCTTCTCTGAGTTGGCGGAAACATTATTGGCAAGGTGCCATCATTGTGCCCGCCAAGGCCAGGGGCCTTGTTGATATGCGTCAAGAAACCCCAGGCAGGCCAAAGAACGCGCGGGCGCAGGCGCTGGTGTGGGCGGCGGTGTGCGCTGCGGTTTCATGGCGGTGCAGGGCCACCTCGCGCAGCACCTCGGGCAGGAAGGCCGGCTCGTTGCGGCCGTTCTTCGGCTTGGGCCGCAGGCTGCGGGGCAGCAGGTAGGGCGCGTCGCTTTCGAGCATCAGGCGGCCCTCGGGGATGTTGCCGACCAGGGGATGCAGGTGGGTGCCGCGGCGCTCGTCGCAGATCCAGCCGGTGATGCCGATGTGCAGGTCCAGGTCGAGGTAGGCGAACAGCGCCTGGCGCTCGCCGGTGAAGCAGTGCACCACGGCGGCGGGCAACTGGTCGCGGTAGTCCTTGAGGATTGCCAGCAGGCGCTCGCTGGCCTCTCGCTCGTGGAGGAACACCGGCAGGCGCAGTTCGACCGCCAGTGCCAGCTGCGCTTGCAGGGCTTTTTCCTGGGCCGGACGCGGGGAAAAGTCGCGATTGAAGTCCAGGCCGCATTCGCCCACGGCCACCACCCGTGGCTGGGCGAGCAGTTCGCGCAGCTGGCGTTCGCTGCCGCTGCTCCAGTGGCTGGCGTCGTGAGGGTGCACCCCGGCGGTGCTGAACAGGCGCTGGCCAGGTTCGTCCAGGCGCTGGCACAGTTCCAGGGCCTCGGTGCTGACGTCCAGGCTGGTGCCGGTAAGGACCATCTGTGCCACGCCGGCCTCCACGGCGCGCTCGACGATGGCGGCCTGCTGGTCGTGGAAACTGCTGTTGGTCAGGTTGACGCCGATATCGATCAGTTGCATGGTGCTACCTCGTGCCGCGGGGCGGCCAGCATAGCAAAAACCGGGATATCGAGAAAAAACCAAGAACTTCAAACGTTTGCCGTGGTCTGTTGCGGTCATTTATCACGGATCGATCACAGCACATGGTGCCCGCCAACCGCTCTCGGACCCTTATCCCCATGTTGCGAACCTTTTTGACTTGCCTGTTGCTGTCCGGGCCGCTGGCCGCCGTGCCGGCCGCTGCCGGCGAAGCCGGGCCGCAACAGCATGTGCCGGCCAGCCAGGCGCGTGACCTGGCGCAGATCCGTTCGAGCAAGGTGCTGCGGGTGCTGGTCAACCAGAGCCGCAACAGCTCCGGCGAGGTCAAGGGTGAGCCGGTAGGGGTCGAGTACTACCGCTTGCGCGCCCTGGAGCATGCCCTCAATGCCCGGGTCGCCGACGGCCAGGAAATCACCCTGAAGATCATCCCCCGCGCCAAGGAGCAGCTGCTTGCGGCATTGCAGCGCGGCGAGGGCGATCTTGCCGCCCCCGGCGAGCTGCTCGACCCGAGCGTGGTGCGCGGAGTTGGCGTCAGTGCCCCGGTGGTCGACCAGGTGCCGCTGCAACTGGTCGGGCGCAAGGGCGAGCGCGGCTACAGCCGCCCCGAGCAGTTGTCCGGGCGCACCGTCGCCCTGACCACCGCCAGTGCCGCGGGCGCGGCGATCCAGGCGATCAACCAGCAGCTGGCCCTGCGCAAGCGGGCACCGATCAAGGTGGAATGGGTCGACCCGACGCTGGCGGTGGAGGATGTGCTGGAGATGGTCCAGGCCGGCATCTACCCGTTGACCGTGGTGGAGCGGCCGATCGCCCAGCGCTGGGCGCGGGTGATGCCGCGCCTGCGGGTGGACAGCAAGCTGCAGCTGGCCCCGCCCCAGGCTATGCGCTGGTATGTGCGCCAGGACGCGCCGATGCTGCAGGCGGCGGTGGATCGCTTTCTCGCCACCTACCGCGCGCCGGACAACCAGGACGCGGCCTTCGAACGCATCTACCGGCGCCAGTACCGGGTGCACAACCCGCTGGCTCGACAGGATCGCCAGCGCCTGGAGTCGGTGCGCCCGGTGCTGCAGAAGCACGGTGGCGATCAGCAGTTCGACTGGCTGAATCTGGCCGCCCTGGCGTTCAAGGAGTCGACCCTCGACCCCAAGGCACGCGGCACCGGTGGCGCCCACGGGCTGATGCAGATCACCCCGTCGGCGGCCCAGCGGGTGGGGGTGAGCAACACCGCCACGGTGGACGGCAATGTCCAGGCCAGCGCCCGCTACCTGGCGCTGATCCGCCGCAAGTTCTTCGCCAGCCCGCAGCTCAACGAGCGCGAGCGCATGGCCTTCATCCTGGCCGCCTACAACCTCGGGCCGGAGCGGGTCCAGGCCATGCGTGCCGAAGCACGGCGGCGTGGGTTCAATGGCAACCAGTGGTTCTTCCAGACCGAGCGCATCGCCATGGAGCAGGTGGGCATGGGGCCGGTGAACTTCGTCAACAGCGTCAACAAGTACTTCCTCGCGTTCAACCGAGAGCGGGCTTCCCTGGAGCGTGTGGCGAAGCGCTAGATAAATCTAATTATTCGATAGAATTTACGCGATTATTGCGATTTTCTTATTCGATGATTTGATTAAGATGGCGCTCATCCAACACACACCTGCTCAAACAAGGAAGCAAACATGAATCACTCCCTCAAAGCCCTGTTCACCACCCGCGCCGGTTATGGCCTGAGCGTCGTGCGTATCCTGGTCGGCATCATCTTCATGGCCCATGGCGCGCAGAAACTGTTCGGCCTGTTCGGTGGCTACGGCCTGGAAGGCACCGGCCAGTGGATGGAAAGCATCGGCCTGGCCCCAGGCTACCTGATGGCCCTGCTGTCCGGCAGCGCCGAGTTCTTCGGCGGCCTGGCCCTGGTGGTCGGCCTGCTGGCCCGCCCGGCGGCGCTGGCACTGAGCGTGACCCTGGTGGTGGCGATCTTCTCGGTGCATATCGGCAACGGGCTGTTCATGTCCAACAACGGCTACGAGTTCGCCCTGGCGCTGATGGCCGGTACCGTGGCGGTGCTGATCGAGGGCGCCGGTCGCCTGTCGCTGGACCGCCTGATCGCACGCTGATCGTCAATCGCGGGGCCAGCCCGCTCCCACGAAGTTTGTGGGAGCGGGCTGGCCCCGCGATTGCTTTTGCACAAGCGCTTGTAACTTCATGCGTCTGCCTCTAGCATACCGATTGCGCCGATTTAAACAGCTACTTGCGGGGCGCAGGAGAGGCCCCGACGGGTCATCCGAAATACCGCTAAAGCGCTGGTTCGGTGACGCCTCCCACCGCTGCCCAGCGGGAACAGCGAGGCGGAGAGAGACTCCATGAGTTGCCCACGTACCAGTGTCTGCTTGACCCCCCTGGCCAAGAACCAGGCTTCCCGTACCCCGCGCATCCTGCTCGGCGGCCAGCATCAACCCACGCTTTTGCGCAATCTCGATGGCTTTTCCCGACGCAAGGGCCAGGCCTGTGCCTTCCTCATCCAGTTCTCCGACAGCTGTGAACAGCTCGACCAGTACGGCAACGACCGCTTCGACCTGGCTGTGATCCAGGCGCCCGCAGCAGAAGAGGCCGCCGAGGTCATCGGCCAGCTCACCCGCATTGCCCGCCAGGGGTTGATCACCCGGCGTTGAGCGGCGTGTCGCGTCCAGCCTTTTTTCGCTAAGCTCGGTCTCCCGGTGGGCGCCTGTCGCCCGCTGCGGATGCACTGAGGAGACAGTCGTTGAGCACCAACATCATCACCATTGAAGGCCATGCTGCGCTGAAGCAGGAGCTTGACCACCTGTGGCGGGTCTATCGCCCGGAAATCACCCAGAAGGTCACCTGGGCGGCATCGCTGGGCGATCGCAGCGAGAACGCCGACTACCAGTACAACAAGAAGCTGCTGCGCGAGATCGACCGCCGCGTGCGCTACCTGCGCAAGCGCCTGGAAGACGTCAAGGTGGTCGAGTACTCGCCTCAACAGGAAGGCAAGGTGTTCTTCGGTGCCTGGGTGGAGATCGAGAACGATGACGGCGAGCAGCTGCGCTTTCGCATCGTTGGCTATGACGAGATCCACGGGCGCAACGACTACATCTCCATCGACTCACCAATGGCCCGGGCCCTGCTAAAGAAGGGGGAGGGTGACGAAGTGCTGGTGCACACGCCCACGGGCGAGGCGACCTGGTATGTGAACAGCATCCGCTACAACCTCTAGCTGGCGACTCCTGTAGGAGCGGCCTTGCGCCGCGAAAGGGCTGCGAAGCGGCCCCGGGATATCAGCATCAAGGCAACGATCGCTGGGGCCGCTACGCAGCCCTTTCGCGGCGCGAGGCCGCTCCTACAGGGGGAAGCGTAAGCCTCCGAATATTCACCCCTCGCGCAACACCGCCAACGGGCTGGCATTGAGCGCGCGACGCGTGCCGATCACCCCGGCTGCGCCCACCAGCACCGCCCCGGCCAGCGGCAGCGCCAGCAGCCACGGATGCGGTGCCCAGTGCAGGTCGAAGGCGTAGCGGTACAGCGCCCAGGTGATCAGCTCGCACCCCAGTGCCGCCAGCACACCGCTGGCCGCGCCGAGCAGGCCGAACTCGATGCGCCGCGCCTTGACCAGCAACGGGCGCGCCGCCCCCAGCGCGCGCAGCAGGGCGCCCTGGCGGATGCGCTCGTCGAGGGTCGCCTGCAGGCCGGCAAACAGCACCGCCAGCCCCGCCGCCAGCACGAACAGCAGCACATACTCCACCGCCAGGGTGACCTGGGCGAGGATGCTGCGCAGCTGCGCCAGCAGCGCGTCGACCTGCAGCACGGTCACCGCCGGGAAGGCCCGGGACAGGGCGACGATCTCCTGGTCGTGGCCCGGCGCCAGGTAGAAGCTGGTGAGGTAGGTGGTGGGCAGGCCTTGCAGGGTGCCCGGCTGGAAGATCATGTAGAAGTTGGGCTGGAAGCTGTCCCAGTGCACGCTGCGCAGGCTGCTGACCCGGGCCTGGCGCTGCTGGCCGCCGATGTCGAAGGTCAGCAGGTCGCCCAGTTGCAGGTGCAGGCTCTGCGCCAGCTCCGCTTCCACGGAAACTCCGGGGACTTCATCACCGGCGGGCGCCTGCTGCCACCATTGGCCGGCGCTCAGGGCATTGCCCTGGGGTAGTTCGGCGGCCCAGGTCAGGCTGAGATCGCGCTGGATGGCGCGCTCGCCGGTGGATTCCTTGCTGACCAGCTGGCGCACCGGCTGCTCGTTGATATGGGTCAGGCGGCCGGGAATCACCGGGTACAGCGGTGCGGCGCTGGCGTTGATCTGGGCCAGGCGCTCGGTGAACGGCTGGCGCTCGTCGGGCAGGATGTTCAGGGCGAAATGGTTGGGCGCATCCTTGGGCAACTGCGCCTGCCAGGTGTCGAGCAGTTCCGCGCGCAGCAGGGCGACCAGGCCCATCGCCAGGAGGATCAGGCCGAAGGCCAGGGCCTGGCCGGCGGCGGCCAGCGGGTGGCGTAGCAGTTGCCCGAGCCCCAGGCGCCAGGCCAGCGGTGCGCCGCCCAGCAACCGGCGCAGGCTGCGCAGGCCGAGCAGCAGCAATCCACCCAGCAGCAAGGCGGCGATCAGCCCGCCGCCGAGCAGGGCGAAGGTCAGCAGCAGGTCCAGGCTCAGGCGCCACATGATCAGGCCCAGGGCGAGCAGGGCGGCGCCATACACCAGCCAGCTGCTTGGTGGCAGCGGCAGCAGGTCGCGGCGCAGCACACGCAGCGGCGGCACGCGACCAAGGGCCGCCAGCGGCGGCAGGGCGAAGCCGGCCAGGGCCACCAGCCCGGTGCCGATGCCGGCCAGCGCCGGGGTGAGTCCGCCGGGTGGCACCTGGCTGGGCAGCAGGCCTTCGAGCAGGCGGAACAGCCCCAGCTGCGCCAGCCAGCCGAGCAGGGCGCCGGCCAGCGCGGCGACGACGCCGAGCATGGCCAGTTGCAGGCTGTAGAGGCCGAGGGCCTGGTGCCGGGATAGTCCCAGGCAGCGCAACAGGGCGCTGGCGTCCAGGCGCCGCGCGGCGTAGCGGCTGGCCGACAGGGCTACGGCGACGCCAGCCAGCAGCACCGCCACCAGGCTGGCCATGTTCAGGTAGCGCTCGGCCTTGCCCAGGGCGCCGCCGATCTGCCGGTTGCCGTCGCGGGTGTCGAGCAGGCGCTGATTGGCTGCCAGGCTTTGTTCCGCTGTCTGCCGGTACTGTTGCAGGGCATCGATATCGCCGCGCCACAGGTCGCGGTAGCTGACCCGGCTGCCGGGCTGGATCACCCCCGTGGCGTCGAGGTCGGCGAGGTTCATCAGCACCCGTGGCGTCAGGCTGTAGAAATTGTTGGCGCGGTCGGGCTCGTAGGTCAGCACGCGGCTCATGCGCAGGGTCTTCATGCCCACGTCGATGCTGTCGCCGATGGCCAGGCCCAGCGCCGCGAGCAGGCGCGGCTCGACCCAGGCTTCGCCCGGCGCGGGGCCGCCACCAGGTGTTTCCTCGGCGTAGGGCGCCGCCGCGCTGCGCAACTGGCCGCGCAGGGGGTAGGCGGGGTCGGCGGCCTTGATGCTGGACAGCTGGATGCCGTTGTCGGCGCCGACCACGCTGGTGAATTCCACCACCCGCGCATGGCTCAGGCCCAGCGCCGTGCCATCGGCGATCTGCTGCGCGCTGGGCGGGGCGCTGCCCTGCAGGACCAGGTCGGCGCCGAGGAACTCGCTGGCGCGCAACTGCATGGCGCCGTTGAGGCGGGCGCCAAAGTAGCCGATGGCGGTACTGGCCGCCACCGCCACCAGCAAGGCGAAGAACAGCACGCGTACTTCGCTGGCGCGGGCATCGCGCAGCAACTGGCGCAGGGCCAGGACACACAGTCGCGGGAACGATAGGCGGGTCATCAGGGCTCCAGGGGCGCCACCAGGCGACCGGCATCCAGACGGATCAGGCGACGGCAGCGCTTGGCCAGGCGCTCGTCGTGGGTCACCAGCACCAGGGTGGTGCCGCGCTCCTGGTTCAGCTCGAACAACAGGTCGCTGATGCGCTCGCCGGTGTGGCTGTCGAGGTTGCCGGTGGGCTCGTCGGCGAACAGCACCGCCGGCTGCGCGGCGAAGGCGCGGGCGATTGCCACCCGCTGCTGCTCGCCGCCGGAGAGCTGGCGCGGGGTATGGCTCAGGCGCTTGCCCAGGCCGACCCGCTCGAGCAGGTCGCGGGCGTGTTCGCGGGCATCGCGCCGACCGTCCAGCTCCAGCGGCAGCATGACGTTCTCCAGGGCGTTGAGGCTGTCGAGCAACTGGAACGACTGGAACACGAAGCCCACGTGCTCGGCGCGCACCCGGGCGCGCTGGTCCTCGGCGAGGGGGCCGAGGTCGTGGCCGGCGAGGATCACCTTGCCGGCGCTGGGCCGGTCGAGACCGGCGAGCAGCCCCAGCAGCGTGGACTTGCCGGAGCCGGAGGCGCCGACGATGGCCAGGCTGTCGCCCTGGGCGAGGTCGAGGGAGAGGGCGTGGAGGATGGTCAGGTCGCCTTCCGCGCTGGGGACCACTTTGCTAAGGTTCTGCGCAACGAGAATGCTGGGGCCCATGGAGAATCCGATGCGAATGTGGTGGTTGAGTGCCGGCCTGGCCCTGTGTTGCCTGGCCCAGGGCGCGGCGGCGGGAACGCTGCTGGTTGTCGGCGATAGTATCAGCGCCGGTTTTGGCCTGGATACCCGCCAGGGGTGGGTCAACCTGCTGCAACAGCAGTTGAAGAAAGAGGGTTTCGACGACCAGGTGGTCAATGCCTCGATCAGTGGCGACACCAGTGCAGGTGGCCAGGCGCGGCTGCCGGCGCTGCTTGCGGCGCACAAGCCGGACCTGGTGGTGCTGGAGCTGGGAGGCAACGATGGCCTGCGCGGCCAGCCGCCGCAACAATTGCAACAGAATCTTGCCGCGATGATCGATCAGTCTCGCCAGGCCGGTGCCAAGGTGCTGCTGCTGGGCATGCGCCTGCCGCCGAACTATGGCGTGCGCTACACCACGGCATTCGCCCAGGTCTATGAACAGCTGGCCGCCGATAAAAAGGTGCCGCTGGTGCCGTTCTTCCTCGAAGGCGTGGGCGGGGTGCCGGAGCTGATGCAGGCCGATGGCATCCACCCGGCTGCGACCGCCCAGCAGCGCCTGCTGGAAAATGCCTGGCCGGCGATAAAACCCTTGCTGTGACGCTTTTATCGGGGGCCGCTTTCGGCTAATGTTGCGCCCCCCGTTTCGAGTGCCCCCGATGCCGCGCCCCGCCTGGTCCCTGTACGCCTATCAACTGATCGAGCCCGATGAGCAGCTCGACCTGTTTGCCTGCCAGGAAGTGCGCATCCACCTGGCCGCCCGCCAGCTCGAGCTGGGCGTGCCGGTCGACCGTACCTTGTGCGGTGGCCTGCTCCCGGCGCAGCCGCGCTGGTCGGGTGTGGAGCGGGCGATCTACCGCGACGAGCGCCTGTGCCCGCTGTGCCGGGCGATCCTCGATGCCCAGCGGCGCGGCATGCGCCCGGTGTGGCCGGAACTCTGAGCGCCTTTCATCATCTGAAACGCTTGCGCCTCCCGCTCGTTTGGGCGCGGGTGTACAATCGTTGTCTTGACTGATCTTTCGAAGGATTTCCCGGATGTTGCCGCGCTTTCCCGCCGTCACCCGTAGCCTGACCCTGGCCGCCCTGCTGGCGACAGGCCCCGCTGTTGCGCTGGAACTGCCGTTGCCAGCTCCCGGTGAAGACGTCGTCGGCCAGGTCCATACCATCAAGGCCAAGTACGAGGACACCTTCGCCGACATCGGCACCGCCAACGACCTCGGCTACCTCGAGATGATAGCCGCCAACCCGGGCGTC
Organism: Pseudomonas sp. NMI760_13; assembly: GCF_021283245.1. Lineage (NCBI taxonomy): Bacteria > Pseudomonadati > Pseudomonadota > Gammaproteobacteria > Pseudomonadales > Pseudomonadaceae > Pseudomonas > Pseudomonas sp. NMI760_13. The sequence goes on from NZ_JAJSRC010000010.1 coordinate 90,385, forward strand.
GACCCCTGGCTGCCGGGCGCCGGTACCGAAATCGTCCTGCCGACCCGCTACATCCTGCCGCCGGGCCCGCGTGAAGGCATCGTCATCAACCTGGCCGAATATCGCCTGTACTACTACCCGAAAGGGCAGAACGTGGTGCACACCTTCCCGCTGGGTATTGGTCGCGAGGGCTGGGGTTCGCCGATCGCCAACACCAAGATTACCGCCAAGACGCCGAACCCGACCTGGACCCCGCCAGCCTCGATTCGCGCCGAGCACGCCGCCGATGGCGACATCCTGCCGACGGTGGTGCCAGCAGGGCCGGACAATCCGCTGGGGCCGTTCAAGTTCACCCTGGGTGTACCGGGCTACCTGATCCACGGCTCGAACAAGAAGTTCGGCATCGGCATGCGCACCAGTCACGGTTGCTTCCGCATGCTCAACAACAACGTGCTGACCTTGTCGAAGATGGTTCCGGTGGGTACCCCGGTGCGCATCATCAACGAGCCGTACAAGTTCGGCATCAGTGCCGGCAAGGTCTATCTCGAGGCGCATACACCGCTGGACGACCACGGCAATCCGTCGGTGGTCGACAAGCACACCGCGGTCATCAATGCGTTGCTCAAGCGTGAAGACCTGGCCAACAACTTGCGCATGAACTGGGACATGGTTCGCGATGTGGTGGCGGCCGAAGACGGCATGCCGGTCGAGATCGCCGTGCCAACCAATGGTGCAAGCGCGCCGATGGTGTCGAGCATTCCGCCAGAACTGCAGTAAGCGATTGCCCGCTGGCAACTAGCGGGGCACTTTGGGGCCGCCTTGCGGCCCATCGCGGGACAAGCCCGCTCCTACAGGTACGGTAAACGCCATGCCTTTAGGCATAGGCTTGTCCCGGGGTGGGTCGCCAGGCGGCCCCAGTTGTTTGGGCGGCATCACCTGGCTTTTTTGCAGGCAATAAAAAAGCCGACCCACAAGTGGGTCGGCTCCATAACAATCCGTGAGGATTATTACTTGCGGCTGGCTTTGTCCAGCATACGCAGAGCGCGCTCGTTGGCTTCGTCAGCGGTCTGCTGAGCCTTCTGAGCAGCTGCCAGAGCGTCGTCAGCTTTGCGGTAGGCTTCGTCTGCACGAGCCTGGGCGCGAGCTGCTGCGTCTTCGGTAGCAGTCAGGCGAGCTTCGGTTTCTTTGGATACGCTGCTGCAACCGGTAGCCAGAACTGCGGCCAGAGCCAGAGCAGAGAATTTCAGAACGTTGTTCATCGTGTTCCCCTTCAAGGACTTTCTATTAAATAGCCATCTCTCGGAAAAGAGAAACTGGCCGGCGTACATAGTACCCATTACTTGTAGTAAGTAAACTGACTGAGCGCAAGAACTGCAAAAAAAATGCTGTGGACGGCCCCGGCGACGGGGTTTGTAAACAAAGTGTGAAAATCCTGGCCAGCCTTCGCAAGCGATTGTAGTACAGGAACTTTTTTGTTGAACTAAGGGTGACTTTAACTGTCGACCGGCGTCTTAGCCCTTGAACATCCGGTTGCTGTTGCCGGGCCTCGGGCGGATGGCTGTCAGCATTTTCATTCTGCACAGCTTGAGCATTCTCGCTGGTGCCGCCTACTATTTGAGGGGGCCATCGATGCAGAACGATCCCGGTCGCGCTGCTGTCGAAGGGGCAACAGGTGGCGTAGAGGTTCCTCCGCCGGATAAACCATATCGGTAAGGTAAGGGTCTGCCGACAAGACCTGCGAGGAGTAGTGATGAGCGAAACGCTGACCATCCACCATGACCAGGCCGGTCATCAGTTCGAGACCACCGTGGACGGTCACCGGGCCTATCTGACGTACATGGACCTGGGCAAGCAGACGCTGGACATCTATCGCACCTTCGTCCCCAATGCCCTGCGCGGTCGCGGGATTGCCGCCGCACTCACCGAGAGGGCGCTGGAGTACGCCGAGCAGATGGGCTACACGGTGATCCCGTCGTGCTCCTACGTCGAGCGCTACATGGAGCGTCAGCAGCGGCATTCGAGCAAGGCCTGACACGGCACACATGAAAACGCCGGGCATTGCCCGGCGTTTTCGTTTGCACGTCTTTTAGCCGCGCTGGCGCTTGGGCAGTACATCCTTGAGCTTGGCATGCATGCTGCGCAGGGTCTTCTCGGTGGCCGCCCAGTCGATGCAGGCATCGGTGACGGACACGCCGTACTGCAGTTCGTCGAGGTTTTTCGGAATCGCCTGGCAGCCCCAGTTCAGGTGGCTCTCGACCATCAGGCCGATGATCGACTGGTTGCCTTCGAGGATCTGGTTGGCGACGTTCTCCATGACCAGCGGCTGCAGGGCCGGGTCCTTGTTGGAGTTGGCGTGGCTGCAGTCGACCATGATGTTGGGCTTGATCTTGGCCTTGACCAGATCCTGCTCGCACAGGGCGACGCTGACCGAGTCGTAGTTGGGCTTGCCGTTGCCGCCGCGCAGCACCACGTGGCCATAGGCGTTGCCCTTGGTGGTGACGATGGACACGCCGCCTTCCTGGTTGATGCCCAGGAATCGGTGCGGCTTGGACACCGACTGCAAGGCGTTGATGGCCACGGTCAGGCCGCCATCGGTGCCGTTCTTGAAACCGACCGCCGAGGACAGGCCCGAGGCCATCTCGCGGTGGGTCTGGGATTCGGTGGTGCGGGCGCCGATGGCCGACCAGCTGATCAGGTCCTGCAGGTACTGCGGGGAGATCGGGTCGAGCGCTTCGGTGGCGGTGGGCAGGCCCTTCTCGGCCAGGTCCAGCAGCAGTTGGCGACCGATGTGCAGGCCGTCCTGGATCTTGAACGAGTCGTCCAGGTACGGGTCGTTGATCAGGCCTTTCCAGCCGACGGTGGTCCGCGGCTTCTCGAAGTACACGCGCATGACCAGGTACAGGGTGTCGGAGACTTCCTCGGCCAGCACCTTCAGGCGCTCGGCGTACTCGTGGGCGGCCTTGATGTCGTGGATCGAGCAGGGGCCGACCACCACGAACAGGCGATGATCCTTGCCGTCGAGGATGTTGCGCACCACTTCACGGCCGGCAGTCACGGTCTGCAGGGCCTTGGCGCTGAGGGGGATTTCCTTCTTGAGCTGATCGGGGGTGATCAAGGTCTCGTTGGAGGCAACGTTAAGGTCATCGATCGGTAAATCAGCCATCGTGTTACTCGTCAGGTCACGGGTGCCGGCCGCCAGCGATCCCCGTGCGGCCCAGCAGCAGATTATTCGCAGCGGGGAGGCCGAACCTTAGCGCGTTAGCGGGGGCGCGACAATGGGCTGGGGCCCGTCGATACGGGGTTTTTGCCCATCGGGTGGCGTTTGCGGGCGGTTCGATGTCGGCTGGGAGGATTTGGTCGCGATGGCCGGCACGCGGGTATAGTGGCTGACCCACAACAATGACTCTCGCTCAGGAGCACGGCATGGCGTCCCTCGACCCTCGCATTGGCAATCCCCGCATCGGCATCATCGGCAGCGGCGCAATCGGTGGATTCTACGGCCTGATGCTGGCCCGCGCCGGCTTCGACGTGCACTTTCTGTTGCGCAGCGAATACCTGGCCGTGCGCGAGCAGGGGCTGCGCCTGGACAGCGCGGTGCATGGCCAGGTGCACATGCCGGTGCAGGCCTACGCCTCTGCCGCCGACATGCCGCCCTGCGACTGGCTGCTGGTGGGTGCCAAGGCCACCAGCAACGCGGAGCTGGCGCCCTTGATCGTGCAGGCCGCGGCGCCCGATGCCCGGGTGGTGTTGCTGCAGAACGGCCTTGGCGTCGAGGAGCAGTTGCGCCCGGCCTTGCGCCCGGACCTGCACCTGCTCGGCGGCCTGTGCTTCATCTGCGTCAATCGCGAGGGCCTCGGTGTTATCCGCCACCAGTCGCTGGGCGCGGTGAACCTGGGCTATCACAGTGGTCCTGCGCAGGACGGCGGGGCTGCCGTGGTGGAGGAGGGCGCCGGGCTGTTCCGGGCCGCGGGCATCGATTCCCAGGCCATGGCCGACCTCGATCAGGCGCGCTGGCAGAAGCTGGTGTGGAACGTGCCCTACAACGGCCTTTCGGTGTTGCTGCAGGCCAGCACCACGCCCTTGATGGGCGATGCCGACAGCCGCGCGCTGATCCAGGCGTTGATGGCCGAAGTGGTGGCGGGCGCCAAGGCCAGTGGCCGCGAGCTGCCGGCGGGCTATGCCGAGCACCTGTTCCGAATCACCGAGAAGATGCCGGACTACTGGCCGAGCATGTACCACGACCATGTCCAGCAGCGGCCGCTGGAGCTGCAGGCGATCTATGCCGAGCCCCTGGCCCGGGCCCGCGCGGCCGGTTGCGCGTTGCCGCGCATGGAGGCGTTGTACCAGGCCCTGGCGTTCATCGACCGGCGTAATCGGCAGGCCTGAAGCCCGCGGCGGCTGTGCGCCGGACGGCCAGGCGACCGCCGATGGCGCTGCTAAGCTCAAGCTTGCTCTGCCGTCGCGGCAGTCGAGGAGGTCGAATGATCCGTTCCATGCTGTTTGCCACTGACCTCGGTGTCTATGCGCCCTTCATCATGCAGCACGCCCTGGCCCTGGCGCGGACCTTCAACGCAGAGCTGTATGTGATTCATGCCGTGGAGCCCATGGGCCAGTTCGCCGAATCGTTGCTGCAGAGCTACCTCGATGAGCAGACCCTCGATGCGCTGCACAGCGAGGGCGTCAACACGGTCATGGCCAATATCGAGCAGCGGGTGCTGGAGAACTTTCGCGACGAGATGACCGAGCCGGCCGACCTGGCATTGATCCGCGCGGTGCGGGTGCGCCAGGGCGATCCGGCCCAGGTGATCCTCGAGCAGGCCCAGCGGTTGTCGGTCGACCTGCTGATCTTCGGCAGCCACAGCGCCGGCGCGGGGGTGGATGTGCCGATCGGCCGCACGGCGGTGCGGCTGCTGCAACTGTCACCGGTGCCGGTGTACATGGTGCCGTTGGCTCACCATCTTGGACGTAGGAAATCGTGAACCTAGCGGTAGGACTTTTTCCAGCGAACGTAACAAAATAGTTCTAGATTTATTTCTCAAGCCACTAATATAGTTATAACTCGTCGCTGCCGGCGCGCCGGTGACCTACCGCCTTTGAGGGATATCTATGAAGCTTCAGCAACTGCGCTACATCTGGGAAGTGGCGCACCATGACCTCAACGTTTCCGCGACGGCGCAGAGCCTGTACACCTCCCAACCGGGTATCAGCAAGCAGATTCGCCTGCTCGAGGACGAGCTGGGCGTCGAGGTCTTCGCCCGCAGCGGCAAGCATCTGACCCGCGTCACCCCGGCGGGCGAGCGCATCATCAATACCGCCGGCGAGATCCTGCGCAAGGTCGAAAGCATCAAGCAGATCGCCCAGGAATTCTCCAACGAGAAGAAGGGCACCCTCTCGATCGCCACCACCCACACCCAGGCGCGCTACGCGCTGCCGCCGGTGATCAGCAACTTCATCAAGCAGTACCCGGAAGTCGCCCTGCACATGCACCAGGGTTCGCCGATGCAGATCGCCGAGATGGCGGCCGACGGTACCGTCGACTTCGCCATCGCCACCGAGGCACTGGAGCTGTTCGGCGACCTGATCATGATGCCGTGCTACAAGTGGAACCGCTGCGTGGTGGTGCCCCAGGGGCATCCGCTGACCAAGCTGCCGAAGCTGACCCTGGAAGCGGTGGCCGAGTACCCGATCGTCACCTACGTGTTCGGCTTCACCGGCCGTTCCAAGCTCGACGAAGCGTTCAATCACCGTGGCCTGACGCCGAAGGTAGTATTCACCGCCGCCGACGCCGACGTGATCAAGACCTATGTGCGCCTGGGCCTGGGCGTGGGCATCGTGGCCAAGATGGCGGTCGACCCGAAGCTCGACAGCGATTTGGTGTGCCTGGACGCCAGCGAGCTGTTCGAGGCCAGCATCACCAAGATCGGCTTCCGTCGCGGCACCTTCCTGCGTGGCTTCATGTGCGACTTCATCGAGAAGTTCGCGCCGCACCTGACCCGTGAGGTGATGGCCAAGGCGATCCAGTGCCATAACAAGCAGGAGCTCGAAGAGCTGTTCGAAGGGGTCGAGCTGCCGGTGCACTGATCTGAAATAGCTGGGGCCGCTTTGCGGCCCTTTCGCGGCACAAGGCCGCTCCTACAAGGGAAACGTAACCCTCTGTAGGAGCGGCCTTGTGCCGCGAAAGGGGCGCGAAGCGGCCCCAGCTATTTCAAGCCTTGCTGATCAGGTTGCCGGCGTGCAACCCGCACTCCTTCTGCGTCGACTCTTCCCACCACCAACGCCCTTCGCGCTCGTGCTGGTTCGGCAGCACCGGCCGGGTGCAGGGCTCGCAGCCGATGCTGATGAAACCGCGCTCGTGCAGGCTGTTGTAGGGCAGCTCGAGCATGCGGATGTAGCCCCAGACTTCCTCGCTGGTCATCTGCGCCAGCGGGTTGAACTTGTACAGGGTGCGCTCCGGGGTGGAGAAGGCGCTGTCGATCTCCAGCGCCGCCACCTGGCTGCGGGTGCCGGGGCTCTGGTCGCGGCGCTGGCCGGTGGCCCAGGCGCTGACGGTGGCCAGCTTGCGGCGCAGCGGTTCGATCTTGCGGATGCCGCAGCACTCGCCGTGGCCGTCCTTGTAGAAGCTGAACAGGCCTTTTTCCTTGACGAACGGGTCGAGCTTGTCGCGATCCGGGCTGAGGATCTCGATGGGCAGGTTGTACTGCTCGCGCACCTGGTCGATGAACCGGTAGGTCTCCGGGTGCAGGCGGCCGGTGTCGAGGCTGAACACCTTGACCTGCTTGTTCAGTTTCCAGGCCATGTCCACCAGCACCACATCCTCGGCGCCGCTGAAGGAGATCCACAGGTCATCGCCAAAATGCTCGAAGGCGAGCTTGAGGATCTCCTGCGGGGACTTGCTGGCGTAGGTCGCGGCCAGGGCGGCGACGTCGAAGGGTTGGCTCATCAGGCGGTTTCCATCGGTTGAGTGGCGCTGTGCGCTCGTAGTGGTCAGATGGTAACAAAAAATGGCGGGGCAGACGTTTATCTCAAGGGTTTGTGCTGCCTGCGCGGGCCCTTTCGCGGGTAAACCCGCTCCCACAGGTGTCGAGTGATCCCGGCAGTGGCGCAGGCCTTGTCGGAGCGGGCTTGCCCGCGAAGCAGGCGCCGCCGATCACAAGGCCTGCAGCGTTTCCATCAGCACTCGTACCTTGGCGATCGACTCTTCATATTCGGCCTGCCAGTCCGAGTCGGCCACCACCGCGCCGCCACCCCAGCAACTGACCTGGCCATCCTTGACCAGCAGGCTGCGGATGGCGATGGAACTGTCCATCTCGCCGCGCACATCGACATACAGCAGCGAGCCGCAGTACAGCGCCCGGCGCGCCGGCTCCAGCTCGTCGATGATCTGCATGGCGCGGATCTTCGGGGCGCCGGTGATCGAGCCGCCGGGGAAGCTGCCGGCGATCAGGTCCAGGGCGTCCTTGTCGGCGGCCAGGCGGCCGACCACGCTGCTGACCAGGTGATGAACGTTGGGGTAGCTCTCCAGGCTGAACAGCTCCGGCACCTTCACCGAGCCGGTCTGGCAGGTACGGCCGATGTCGTTGCGCAGCAGGTCGACGATCATCAGGTTTTCCGAGCGGTCCTTGGGGCTGGCCAGCAGCTCGGCGGCGTTGCGCGCGTCCTCGGCCGGGTCGGCGGCGCGTGGGCGGGTGCCTTTGATCGGGCGGGTCTCGACCGCGCCCTGGCTGACGCGGATGAAGCGTTCGGGGGAGAAACTCAGCAGCGCCGTGCCTTCATCCAGCTGCTGGTAGCCGGAAAACGGCGTCGGGCAGGCGGCGCGCAGGGCCTGGTAGGCGTGCCACGGGTCGCCCTGGCAGGGTGCGCGAAAGCGCTGGGTGAGGTTGATCTGGTAGCAGTCGCCGGCCTGGATGTAGCGCTGCACCTGGTCGAACGCCGCCCGGTATTGCTCGGGGCGAAGATCACCGGTCATCGGCGCGAGCAGGTGGAAGTCACCGCTATCGCCCAGGGTGCTGGCCTCGAACAACGTGATGAGCCGTTGCCGCTCGTCCTCGGGCAGGCTTGGGTGGAACACCAGCTGGCTGCTGCACAGCCGATGGTCGGACACCAGTGCCCAGGCATACAGCCCCAGCCGGGCGTCGGGCAGGCCAAGGTCGTCGACCGCATGCGTCGGCAGCTGCTCCAGGCGCCGGCCGAAGTCGTAGCTCAGGTAGCCGATCAGGCCGCCGGCGAACGGCAGCTCGATGCCCTCGGGCAGTTGTGCCGTCCCCAGGTCGGCCAGGGCCTGGCGCAGGCGCTGCAGGTAGTCGCGACCGTCTTCCTCGGGGCGTGCCTGCAACTGCTGCAGCGGCCAGGCGCTGAGCAGGTCGTAGCGGCCGCGTTCGGCGCCTGGGCGGGCGCTGTCGAGCAGGGTCGCGCCGGGCGCGCGGCGCAGGCGTTCGAAGTAGAAGGCAGGGTCGGGCTGGTAGGGCAGGGGGTGGAGCGTACAGGTCGGCATCAGGATGGACGGCGATGAACAAGCGAGGTGGGCGATTGTAGACCCGTGGGGGGAATGCGCCTAGCGCTGGCAACGACATTCGCCATCCGGATTTGCGCAATCCCCCTGTAGGAGCGGCCTTGCGCCGCGAAAGGGCTGCAAGGCAGCCCCCGGGATTTCCGCGTTGATGCAGAGATTGTCGGGGCCGCTTTGCGGCCCTTTCGCGGCACAAGGCCGCTCCTACATGGAGCGCGGTTACAGTGGGTTGACGTGCCCGAACAGCCCTTGCGAGACCTTCACGCGCTGCTCGGCATCCTCGCTGCGACCTTCCTTGGCCAACATCTCCAGGTGCGCCTCGATGGCGTGGGTGCGCTGGGTCAGGCCGCAGTCGTTGGCGATCTGGATGTTCAGGCCGGGGCGGGCGTTGAGCTCGAGGATCAGCGGGCCCTTGTCCTGGTCCAGGACCATGTCCACGCCGATGTAGCCCAGGCCGCACAGCTCGTAGCAGCTGGCGGCGAGCTTCATGAAACCGTCCCAGTTCGGCAGTTGCACGCCGTCCACCGCGTTGGTGGTGTCCGGGTGCTTGCTGATGATCTTGTTCAGCCAGGTGCCGCGCAGGGTCAGGCCGGTGGCCAGGTCCACGCCCACGCCGATGGCGCCTTGGTGCAGGTTGGCCTTGCCGCCGGACTGGCGGGTCGGCAGGCGCAGCATGGCCATCACCGGGTAGCCCATCAGCACGATGATGCGGATGTCCGGCACGCCTTCGTAGCTGATGCTCTTGAAGATCTGGTCCGGGGTGACCCGGTACTCGATCAGCGCGCGGTCGCGGTGCCCGCCCAGCGAGTACAGGCCGGTGAGGATGCTGGAGATCTGGTGCTCGATTTCCTCGTGGCTGATGATCTTGCCCGAGACCGTGCGGTAGCGGTCCTCGAAGCGGTCGGCGATCACCAGGATACCGTCACCGCCGGCGCCCTGGGCCGGCTTGATGACGAAGTCGCTGCGTCCGCCGATGATCTCGTCGAGTTTCTCGATCTGCTTCTCGGTTTCGATGATGCCGTACATCTCCGGCACATGGATGCCGGCCGCCAGGGCGCGCTCCTTGGTGATGATCTTGTCGTCGACGATCGGGTACAGGTGGCGCTTGTTGTACTTCAACACGTAGTCCGCGTTGCGCCGGTTGATACCCATGATGCCCCGGGCCTCCAGGGCTTTCCACGTCTTGATCAGGCCAAACATCAGGCGTCAGCCTTCTTCAGGAATGCCTTGAAGCGCACGAGCTCGGTCAGGCGGTAGCCGCGGTAGCGACCCATCGCCAGCATGAAGCCCACCAGGATCAGCAGCACCGCCGGGAAGGTGAAGACGAAGTACACCGCTTCCGGCACGGTCATCAGCAGGTGCGCGATAGAGGCGGCGAACAGGGTGCCGACGGCCACTTTCATGGCATGGCCGCCGCCACGCTCTTCCCAGGTGATCGACAGGCGCTCGATGGTCATGGTCAGGATCACCATCGGGAACAGTGCCACCGACAGGCCGCGCTCCAGGCCCAGCTTGTGGCTGAACAGGCTGATGGCCGCGATCAGCACCACGACGAAGGTCAGCACCACCGACAGGCGTGGCAGCATTTGCAGTTTCAGGTGTTCCAGGTACGAGCGCAACGACAGGCCCAGGGCGGTGATCACCGTGAACAGGATGATGCCGAAGCCCAGCTGGGTCTCGCGGAAGGCCAGGGCGATCAGCACCGGGGTGAAGGTACCCAGGGTCTGGATGCCGATCAGGTTGCGCAGCACCAGGATCACCAGTACGCCGATCGGGATCATCACCATGATCATGAAGGTCTGCTGGGTCTGCAGCGGCAAGCCGTACAGCGAGTACTCGAGGAAGTCGGCGTCGGTGTTCTCGTCGGTCAGCTTGGCCAGGCGGATGGCGTTCATCTCGCTGTTGTTCATGCTGAAGGTGACGTTGGCTTTCTTGCCACCATCGACGGTGATCAGGTTGTCGTCGCCGGTCCACCACAGCAGGCGGTCACTGGGCAGACCCTGCTCGCCGGTCTCCGGGTTGAAGTACAGCCAGTCGTTGCCATTGAAGCTGCGCAGCCACAGTTCGGGGCTCTGCGGGGTGTCGGCCACCAGGCGGATGGTGTGGACCTTCTCCAGTGGCACGTGGGCAATGGACAGCAGCAGGTCGATGATCTGGGCTTTTTTCATGGGCGAATTGTCGCCGGCCAGCAGCAGCTTGGCGTTGTCGTCGCTGGCATTGTTGACCCGCTTGATGGTTTCGCTGACGAAGGTCTCGACGTCGGCCGAGTGCTGGCGGATCGGTGCCATCAGCGCTTCGGCGGCGATCTTCTCCGGGCCCTCGACGGCCAGGCTGTCGCGGAAGGTCGGGCCCTTGATCTTGGTCTTTTCGTTGCTGTAGCGCTTGGTCAGCACCAGCCGGTAGTAGAGGGTCTGGTTGCCGCTGGCGCGACGGGCCGACCAGGTCACCTTGCGGTTGCCGTCGGCGCGGTTGACGCTGACCCCGTAGTTGTTGGAGATGAAGCTCTCGTTGAGGCTCACGTAGTCACGGTTCAGCGGGGGCACGAACATCTGCACCTTGACCGGATCCTTGGCGCTGGCGACGAACTCGACCTTGGCGTCGATGTTCCACAGGTCGTCGGTCTCGTCCTCGGTCACCGGGATGCCGAGGGCGAAGATCTGGTAGGCCGTGATCGCGATGCCCAGCACTACCAGGACGGTGATCAGGACTTTCAGATGGAGGGTAAGAGAGCGCATCGGAATTACTCTGCTTTGGGAGCTTCGGTGGCGCAGGCAGGTTTGCCGGCCGCGTATTTAAGGCTTGGGTCGACCAGCGCACCGAAGTGCTTGAGGGCCTCGGAACCGATCAGCAGCGGGAACTGGAAGGCGCTGCGGTCGGTGAGGTTGACCTCGATGGTGCGTCGTGTCTGGCCCATGCAGATGTCGAGTTCGATGACCGGGCGGGCAGTGTAGGCCTTGCCCGAGTCGGCATCATAGTCCCCGGCGCGGCGCTTGATCTTGCTGACGCGGGCCAGGGGGCGTTCGATGGGGTGCTTGTGCGCGGCGTCGATGGCCAGGTAGAAGCGCACCCAGCTCTCGCCGTTGCGCTTGAAACGCTTGATGTCGCGGGCGCTGAGCGAGGCGGTCTTGGCGCCGGTGTCGAGCTTGGCCGCCACTTCCAGGTCTAGGTCGCCCAGGCGGGCGTATTCGTTCAGGCCGTACACGGTCTTCTCGGCCGCGGGCGCGAGCGCCGGCAGCAGGGTCAGGCAGAGCAGCAATAAAGCGGGTTTGAGTCTCATAGTCCTGGCGCGGTGCTGTGCAGGTTTCAGGGCAAGGCGACTGGCCAAGCGTCCTCATTGATCTGTCAACAACATGAAATGATGACAGACACACTATCCATGCTCCCGAAGGAGCGCGGCATTCTATCACGCCGGTGTGTTGACGCCAGCGCGCCCGCGATCTGACCGCATCAGCGCGGGGTAAGTTCGTTATTAGACGATTGTCGACAATATTCTTTTTGTCTTTGACTCCACTTCTCTATTTGGCTAGTTTTGGCGTCACTGATTTTGAAGGTGTCGACAATCATGCTGGACACAGCCCCGGCCACCACGCTGCCCCACGACGAGACCGAGACCCTCTCGGAGCACGTCTTCCGGCGCATCCAGGCCGCCATCGTCAAGGGCGAGATCGCCCCTGGCAGCAAGATCTCCGAGCCGGAGCTGGCGCGCACCTACGGCATCAGCCGCGGCCCGCTGCGCGAGGCGATTCACCGCCTGGAGGGCCAGCGCCTGCTGGTGCGCGTGCCCCATGTCGGCGCCCGGGTGGTGTCGCTCAGCCATGCCGAGCTGATCGAACTGTACGAAATCCGCGAATCCCTTGAAGGCATGGCCTGCCGACTGGCCGCCGAGCGCATGAGCCAGGCGGCCATCGACGAGCTGCGCCACGTGCTCGACACCCACGAGCGCGACGCCGCGTTCCAGGCCGGGCAGGGCTACTACCAGCAGGAAGGCGACTACGACTTCCACTACCGGATCATCCAGGGCAGCGGCAACCAGACCCTCTACAAGATGCTCTGCGGCGAGCTGTACCAGCTGGTGCGCATGTACCGCATCCAGTTCTCCAGCACGCCCAACCGTCCGCGCCAGGCCTTCGCCGAGCACCACCGCATCCTCGATGCCATCGAAGCTCGCGACGGCGAACTGGCAGAACTCCTGATGCGTCGCCACATCGGCGCATCCAAACGCAATATCGAGCGCCACTACCAAGGTGCCGACAACAATAGCCCACGAGGTGAGTCATGACAGTGAAGAGCACGCCCGGCCAGCGTTTCCGTGACGCGGTCGCCGCCGAACATCCGCTGCAGGTGGTCGGGACCATCAACGCCAACCACGCCTTGCTGGCCAAGCGCGCCGGTTTCAAGGCCATCTACCTGTCCGGCGGCGGTGTCGCCGCCGGCTCCCTGGGCCTGCCGGACCTGGGCATCAGCGGCCTGGACGACGTGCTCACCGACGTACGGCGCATCACCGACGTCTGCGACCTGCCGCTGCTGGTGGATGTCGACACCGGTTTCGGCGCCTCGGCCTTCAACGTCGCCCGCACCGTCAAGTCGATGAGCAAGTTCGGCGCTGCCGCCATTCATATCGAGGACCAGGTCGGCGCCAAGCGTTGCGGCCACCGCCCGAACAAGGAGATCGTCTCGCAGCAGGAGATGGTCGACCGCATCAAGGCCGCCGTCGACGCCCGTACTGACGACAGCTTCGTGATCATGGCGCGCACCGACGCGCTGGCAGTGGAGGGCCTGAACGCCGCCCTGGACCGCGCCGCCGCCTGCGTCGAGGCCGGCGCCGACATGATCTTCCCGGAAGCCATCACCGAGCTTTCGATGTACAAGACCTTCGCCGACCGGGTGAAGGCGCCGATCCTGGCCAACATCACCGAATTCGGCGCCACGCCGCTGTACACCACCGAGGAACTGGCCTCGGTCGACGTGTCGCTGGTGCTGTACCCGCTGTCGGCCTTCCGCGCCATGAACAAGGCGGCCGAGAACGTCTACACCGCGCTGCGCCGCGACGGCACCCAGAAGAACGTGATCGACACCATGCAGACCCGCATGGAGCTCTACGATGCCATCGGCTACCACGCCTTCGAGCAGAGCCTCGATGCGTTGTTCGCGCAGAAAAAAGGGTAAATGAATACCTGTGCCGGCCTCTTCGCGGGTAAACCCGCTCCCACAGGTCTCAGAGATTGCGCCAAACCTGTGGGAGCGGGTTTACCCGCGAAGAGGCCGGCACAGGCAAACCGATTAGCCAGAAAAGACTTCGATAACAAATTCAAGAAAGGAGAAACACCATGGCCGAAGCAAAAGTACTCAGTGGCGCGGGCCTGCGTGGCCAGGTGGCGGGCCAGACCGCGCTGTCGACCGTCGGCCAGGCCGGCGCCGGCCTGACCTACCGCGGCTATGACGTGCGCGACCTGGCCGCCGGCGCCGAGTTCGAGGAAGTCGCCTACCTGCTGCTGTACGGCGAGCTGCCGAGCAAGGCCGAGCTTGCCGACTACAAGCGCAAGCTCAAGGGTCTGCGCGACCTGCCGCAAGCGCTGAAGGAAGTGCTTGAGCGCATCCCGCGCGACGCCCACCCGATGGACGTGATGCGCACCGGCTGCTCGGTGCTCGGCACCCTGGAACCGGAACTGACCTTCGACGCCCAGCGCGAGAAGACCGACCGTCTGCTGGCGCTGTTCCCGGCGGTGATGTGCTACTGGTACCGCTTCACCCACCACGGCGTGCGCATCGACTGCACCAGCGACGAGGACACCCTCGGCGGCCACTTCCTGCACCTGCTGCACGGCAAGAAACCGAGCGCGCTGCACGTCAAGGTGATGAACGTCTCGCTGATCCTCTACGCCGAGCACGAGTTCAACGCCTCGACCTTCACCGCCCGGGTCTGCGCCTCGACCCTGTCCGACCTGTACTCCTGCGTGACCGCCGCCATCGGCTCGCTGCGCGGCCCGCTGCACGGCGGCGCCAACGAGGCGGCGATGGAACTGATCGAGCGCTTCCAGACCCCGCAGGAGGCCACCGCCGAGCTGCTGCGCATGCTCGAGCGCAAGGACAAGATCATGGGCTTCGGCCACGCCATCTACAAAGAGTCCGATCCGCGCAACGAGGTGATCAAGGGCTGGGCCAAGCAGCTTGCCGACGAAGTCGGTGACACCGTGCTGTACCCGGTTTCCGAAGCCATCGACAAGACCATGTGGGAACAGAAGCGCCTGTTCCCCAACGCCGATTTCTACCATGCCTCGGCGTACCACTTCATGGGCATCCCGACCAAGCTGTTCACCCCGATCTTCGTCTGCTCGCGCCTGACCGGCTGGGCCGCGCACGTGTTCGAACAGCGCGCCAACAACCGCATCATCCGCCCGAGCGCCGAGTATGTCGGCGTCGAGCAGCGCCAGTTCGTGCCGATCGAGCAGCGTTGAGCTGAAGCCGCTGGGGCTGCCTTGCAGCCCTTTCGCGGCACAAGGCCGCTCCTACAGGGGGCGGCGCAACATCTGTAGGAGCGGCCTTGTGCCGCGAAAGGGGCGCGCAGCGCCCCCCGTGGCCTGACCTGCAGTCCGCATACCGTGACCGAGCCCGATAACGATATGAACACCGCATTCCGCAAGAACCTGCCAGGCACCGCCCTGGACTACTTCGACGCCCGTGCCGCGGTCGAGGCGATCAAGCCCGGCGCCTACGACGGCTTGCCATATACCTCCCGCGTACTGGCCGAAAACCTGGTGCGTCGCTGCGATCCGGCCACCCTCGACGCATCGCTCGAGCAACTGATCGAGCGCAAGCGAGACCTCGATTTCCCCTGGTTCCCGGCCCGCGTGGTGTGCCACGACATCCTTGGCCAGACCGCCCTGGTCGACCTCGCCGGGCTGCGTGACGCCATCGCCGACAAAGGCGGCGACCCGGCCGCGGTCAATCCGGTGGTGCCGGTGCAACTGATCGTCGACCATTCGCTGGCTGTGGAATGCGGTGGCTTCGACCCGCAGGCGTTCGACAAGAACCGCGCCATCGAGGATCGCCGTAATGAAGACCGTTTCCACTTCATCAACTGGACCAAGCAGGCGTTCAAGAACGTCGACGTGATCCAGCCGGGCAACGGCATCATGCACCAGATCAACCTGGAGAAGATGTCGCCGGTGATCCACAACGATCACGGCGTGGCCTACCCGGACACCTGCGTCGGCACCGACAGCCACACCCCGCACGTGGATGCCCTGGGTGTGATAGCCATCGGCGTCGGCGGCCTGGAGGCCGAGAACGTGATGCTCGGCCGCGCCTCGTGGATGCGCCTGCCGGAGATCGTCGGCGTCGAGTTGACCGGTCGCCTGGCGCCGAACATCACCGCTACCGACCTGGTGCTGGCGCTCACCGAGTTCCTGCGCAAGCAGAAGGTGGTCGGCGCATACCTGGAGTTCCACGGTGCCGGCGCCAGCGCGCTGACCCTGGGCGACCGCGCCACCATCTCCAACATGGCCCCGGAATACGGCGCCACTGCGGCGATGTTCGCCATCGACCAGCAGACCATCGACTACCTCAAGCTCACCGGCCGCGATGACCAGCAGGTGCAGCTGGTGGAGACCTACGCCAAGGCCACCGGCCTGTGGGCCGACAGCCTGGCCAAGGCCGAGTACGAGCGTACCCTGAGCTTCGACCTGTCGAGCGTGGTGCGCAACATGGCCGGCCCGTCCAACCCGCACGCCCGGGTGGCCACCAGCGACCTGGCGGCCAAGGGCATCGCCGGCCAGTGGGAAGAAGTGCCGGGGCAGATGCCGGATGGCGCGGTGATCATCGCCGCCATCACCAGCTGCACCAACACCAGCAACCCGCGCAACGTGATCGCCGCCGGCCTGCTGGCGCGCAACGCCAACAAGCTCGGACTGGTCCGCAAGCCATGGGTCAAGTCGTCGCTGGCGCCGGGCTCCAAGGCCGTGCAGCTGTACCTCAAGGAAGCAGGGCTGGAGCAGGAACTGGAGCAACTGGGCTTTGGTATCGTCGCCTTCGCCTGCACCACCTGCAACGGCATGTCCGGCGCGCTGGACCCGGTGATCCAGCAGGAGATCATCGACCGCGACCTGTACGCCACCGCCGTGCTGTCGGGCAACCGCAACTTCGACGGGCGCATCCACCCGTACGCCAAGCAGGCGTTCCTGGCTTCGCCGCCGTTGGTGGTGGCCTATGCCATCGCCGGCACCATCCGCTTCGATATCGAGAAGGATGTGCTGGGCGTGGTCGACGGCAAGGAGATTCGTCTGAAGGATATCTGGCCGAGCGATGAAGAGATCGACGCCGTGGTGCGCGCCTCGGTCAAGCCCGAGCAGTTCCGCCAGGTGTACATCCCGATGTTCACCATCGAGGAGGACAAGGGGCCGAAGGTCGCGCCGCTGTACGACTGGCGCCCGATGAGCACCTACATTCGCCGCCCGCCTTACTGGGAAGGCGCCCTGGCCGGTGAGCGCACCTTGCGCGGCATGCGCCCGCTGGCGGTGCTGCCGGACAACATCACCACCGATCACCTGTCGCCGTCCAACGCCATCATGCTCGACAGCGCCGCGGGTGAGTACCTGGCGAAGATGGGCCTGCCAGAGGAGGACTTCAACTCCTATGCCACCCACCGCGGTGACCACCTGACCGCCCAGCGTGCCACTTTCGCCAACCCCAAGCTGTTCAACGAGATGGTGCGCAAGGACGACGGCAGTGTGAAGCAGGGTTCGCTGGCACGTATCGAGCCGGAAGGCAAGGTGACCCGCATGTGGGAGGCCATCGAGACCTACATGCAGCGCAAGCAGCCGCTGATCATCGTTGCCGGTGCCGACTACGGCCAGGGCTCGTCCCGTGACTGGGCGGCCAAGGGCGTGCGCCTGGCTGGTGTCGAGGCCATCGTCGCCGAAGGCTTCGAGCGTATCCACCGCACCAACCTGGTGGGCATGGGCGTGCTGCCGCTGGAGTTCAAGCCGGGCTCCGACCGCAAGACCCTGGGCCTGGATGGCAGCGAGACGTACGACGTGCTCGGCGAGCGCACGCCGCGGGCGACGCTGACCCTGGTGGTGACGCGACGCAACGGCGAGCGTGTCGAGGTGCCGGTGACCTGCCGCCTGGATACCGCCGAAGAGGTGTCGATCTACGAGGCGGGTGGCGTGTTGCAGCGCTTTGCCCAGGACTTCCTGGAAGGCGCGGCCTGAGTGAGCGGGGCCGCGTTGCGGTCCTTTCGCGGCACAAGGCCGCTCCTACAGAGAGACGCGCTCGCCTGTAGGAGCGGCCTTGTGCCGCGAAAGGGCTGCAACGCAGCCCCAGGGATGTTCGCCGAAACGAAAAGATCAGGAAGCACGACAATGGCCCACGTACCCCAAGTAAAAATCCCCGCCACCTACCTCCGTGGCGGCACCAGCAAAGGCGTGTTCTTCCGCCTCCAGGACCTGCCCGAGCAGGCGCAGATTCCTGGCCCGGCCCGCGACGCCCTGCTGCTGCGGGTGATCGGCAGCCCCGACCCGTACGGCAAGCAGATCGACGGCATGGGCGGCGCCACCTCCAGCACCAGCAAGACAGTGATCCTGTCTAAGAGCATCAAGCCCGACCACGACGTCGACTACCTGTTCGGCCAGGTCTCGATCGACAAAGCCTTCGTCGACTGGAGCGGCAACTGCGGCAACCTGTCCGCCGCGGTCGGCTCGTTCGCCATCAGCAGCGGGCTGGTCGATGCCGCGCGCATTCCGCGCAATGGCATCGCCACCGTGCGGATCTGGCAGGCCAACATCGGCAAGACGATCATCGCCCATGTGCCGATCACCGAAGGCCAGGTGCAGGAAACCGGCGATTTCGAGCTTGACGGCGTGACCTTCCCGGCCGCCGAGGTGCAGCTGGAATTCCTCGACCCGGCCGCCGACGAGGACGGTGACGGCGGGGCGATGTTCCCCACCGGCAACCTGGTCGACGACCTCGAGGTGCCGGGTGTCGGCACCTTCAAGGCGACCCTGATCAATGCCGGCATCCCGACCATTTTCGTCAATGCCGCCGATATCGGCTATACCGGTACCGAGCTGCAGGACGCCATCAATGGCGATGCTGCGGCATTGCAGCGTTTCGAGACCATCCGTGCCCATGGCGCGGTGCGCATGGGGCTGATCGAGCACATCGACCAGGCCGCCGGACGCCAGCACACGCCGAAGGTGGCGTTCGTCGCAGCGCCGACCGGCTATACCTCCTCCAGTGGCAAGGTTGTTGCCGCCGAGGACGTCGACCTGCTGGTGCGCGCGCTGTCGATGGGCAAGCTGCACCACGCGATGATGGGTACCGCGGCGGTCGCGATTGGCACTGCCGCAGCGATCCCGGGGACGTTGGTCAACCTTGCCGCCGGTGGCGGAGAACGAAGTGCCGTGCGTTTCGGCCATCCGTCCGGAACGCTGCGGGTCGGGGCCGAGGCGCGTCAGGTGGACGGGCAGTGGACCGTGACCAAGGCAATCATGAGCCGAAGCGCTCGGGTGCTGATGGAGGGCTGGGTGCGCGTGCCTGGCGATAGTTTCTAAGGCATCAGTGGCGTTCGGCTTTCGTTGGTTGGGGCCGCTTTGCGGCCCTTTCGCGGCACAAGGCCGCTCCTACAGAGGATTGCACTCTCCCTGTAGGAGCGGCCTTGTGCCGCGAAAGGGCTGCAGAGCAGCCCCGGCAATCCAGAAGGGAGCTGTATATGAGCGCAAACGTAGACCTCAACACCCGCCCTGACTACGACCAGGTCCTGCAGACCCTCGCCGACTATGTGCTCGGCTATCGCGTCGATTCCCCCGAAGCCCTCAGCACCGCCCGCCATTGCCTGATGGACACCCTGGGCTGCGGCCTGCTGGCCCTGCGCTTCCCCGAATGCACCAAGCACCTCGGCCCGCTGGTCGAGGGCACCCTCGTTCCCCATGGCGCCCGCGTACCCGGCACCAGCTACCGTCTCGACCCGGTCAAGGCCGCCTGGGATATCGGCTGCATCGTCCGCTGGCTGGACTACAACGACACCTGGCTGGCGGCGGAGTGGGGCCATCCCTCGGACAACCTCGGCGGCATCCTGGCGGTCACCGACCACCTGTCGCAGAAGCGCGTGGCCATCGGCGAGGCGCCCCTGGTCATGCGCGAGGTGCTCGATGCCATGGTCATGGCCCACGAGATCCAGGGCGTGCTGGCGCTGGAGAACTCGTTCAACCGGGTCGGCCTGGACCATGTGCTGCTGGTCAAGGTCGCCTCCACGGCGGTTTGCGCCAGGCTGATGGGCGCCAATCGCGAGCAACTGCTGTCGGCGCTGTCCCACGCCTTCGTCGACGGCCAGGCCCTGCGCACCTACCGCCATGCGCCCAATGCCGGCTCGCGCAAGTCATGGGCGGCGGGGGATGCCTCCAGCCGCGGCGTGCGCCTGGCCGATATCGCCCTGCGCGGCGAGATGGGCGTGCCCGGCGCGCTGACCGCCAGGCAGTGGGGCTTCTACGATGTGTCGTTCAGCCACACCAACAAGGACCTGGCGCTCAAGCCCGAGCCGCTGCGTGAACTGCGCCTGCCGCAGCCGTTGGGCAGCTACGTGATGGAAAATGTGCTGTTCAAGATCAGTTTCCCCGCCGAGTTCCACGCCCAGACCGCCTGCGAAGCCGCGGTGACCCTGCATCCGCAAGTGCGCAACCGCCTGCACGAGATCGACCGGATCGTCATCACCACCCATGAGTCGGCAATCCGCATCATTTCCAAGGAGGGGCCGCTGGCCAACGCCGCAGACCGTGACCACTGCCTGCAGTACATGACAGCCGTGCCGCTGATCTTCGGCGAGCTGGTGGCCGAGCACTACGAGGATGCCTTCCATGCCGCGCACCCGAGCATCGACCGACTGCGCGAGAAGATGGTGATCGTCGAGGAGCTGCGTTTCAGCCGCGAGTACCTGGAGGCCGACAAGCGCTCCATCGCCAATGGCGTGCAGGTGTTCTTCAAGGACGGTTCGCACACCCCCCAGGTGGTGGTGGAGTACCCGATCGGGCATCGGCGGCGGCGGGAGGAGGGGATGCCGTTGCTCGAGGCCAAGTTCAGGGAGAACCTGGCGACGCGGTTTGCGCGGCAGCGTTGTGAGGCGATCCTGGATGTGTGCAAGGATCAGCAGACGCTGGAGGCCATACCGGTGCACAGGTTCGTTGATCTGTTCGTTATCTGAGGCTGCCTGTTCCGGCCTCTTCGCGGCTAAAGCCGCTCCCACAGGTCTATCGTGATCTTGAAGAGTTCGGGTTTCCTGTGGGAGCGGCTTTAGCCGCGAAGAGGCCAGCAAAGCCAACACAAGCCAACAAAAAAGCCCCGGTATCGCTACCGGGGCTTTCGCTTACAACGTACTGCTCAGCTTACGCCTGAACCACCGGGATCTTGGCGTTGGCCGCCGCTTCGCGGAACTCGGCGATCTGGTCGAAGCTCAGGTAGCGGTAAACGTCGGCAGCCATGCTGTCGATGTCTTTCGCGTACTGCATGTACTCTTCGACGGTCGGCAGCTTGCCGATGATCGAAGCCACAGCAGCCAGCTCGGCCGAGGCCAGGTACACGTTGGTGGCGTCGCCCAGACGGTTCGGGAAGTTACGGGTCGAAGTGGAGACCACGGTGGAACCGGTCTGCACACGTGCCTGGTTACCCATGCACAGCGAGCAGCCTGGCATTTCCATGCGCGCGCCAGCCTTGCCGTAGATGCCGTAGTAGCCTTCTTCGGTCAGCTGGTGGGCGTCCATCTTGGTTGGCGGGGCCAGCCACAGACGGGTAGGGATACCGCCCTTGACCTTGTCCAGCAGCTTGCCGGCGGCGCGGAAGTGACCGATGTTGGTCATGCACGAACCGATGAACACTTCGTCGATCTTCTCGCCCTGTACCGAGGACAGCAGGCGGGCATCGTCCGGGTCGTTCGGCGCGCAGAGCACAGGCTCTTTAACGTCGGCCAGGTCGATCTCGATGATCTCGGCGTATTCGGCATCGGCGTCGGCCGACAGCAGCTCAGGCTTGGCCAGCCAGGCTTCCATGGCCTGGGCGCGGCGCTCCAGGGTGCGGGCATCGCCGTAGCCTTCGCCGATCATCCAGCGCAGCAGGGTGATGTTGGACTGCAGGTACTCGGCGATGGCCTTCTCTGGCAGCTTGATGGTGCAACCGGCGGCGGAACGTTCGGCCGAGGCGTCGGACAGCTCGAAAGCTTGCTCGACGGTCAGGTCGTTCAGGCCTTCGATCTCCAGGATGCGGCCGGAGAAGGCGTTCTTCTTGCCTTTCTTCTCGACGGTCAGCAGGCCCTTCTGGATCGCGTAGTAAGGGATGGCATGGACCAGGTCACGCAGGGTGATGCCAGGCTGCAGCTTGCCCTTGAAGCGGACCAGGATCGACTCCGGCATGTCCAGCGGCATGACGCCGGTAGCGGCGGCGAAGGCCACGAGGCCGGAACCGGCCGGGAACGAGATGCCGATCGGGAAGCGGGTGTGCGAGTCGCCACCGGTGCCGACGGTGTCAGGCATCAGCATGCGGTTCAGCCAGCTGTGGATGATGCCGTCGCCCGGGCGCAGCGACACGCCGCCACGGGTGCGGATGAAGTCTGGCAGGGTGTGGTGGGTGGTGACGTCGATCGGCTTCGGATAGGCCGCGGTGTGGCAGAACGACTGCATCACCAGGTCGGCGGAGAAGCCCAGGCACGCCAGGTCTTTCAGCTCGTCGCGGGTCATCGGGCCCGTGGTGTCCTGGGAGCCGACGGTGGTCATCTTCGGCTCGCAGTAGGCACCTGGACGCACGCCCTGGCCTTCCGGCAGGCCGCAGGCGCGACCGACCATCTTCTGCGCCAGGGTGAAGCCCTTGGTCGAAGCGGCTGGCTGCTCGGGTTTCTTGAACAGGTCGGAAGCCCCCAGGCCGAGTTCGGCACGGGCTTTCTCGGTCAGGCCACGGCCAACGATCAGCGGAATACGGCCGCCGGCGCGGACTTCGTCGAGCAGTACTTCGGTCTTCAGCTCGAAGCTGGTGACCAGTTCGTCGCTGCCATGACGGCGTACTTCACCTTTGAACGGGTAGACGTCGATGACGTCGCCCATGCCCAGGTTGGTGCAGTCGAATTCGATCGGCAGGGCGCCGGCGTCTTCCATGGTGTTGTAGAAGATCGGGGCGATCTTGGTGCCGAAGCAGAAACCACCGGCGCGCTTGTTCGGAACAAACGGGATGTCGTCGCCGAAGAACCACAGCACCGAGTTGGTGGCGGACTTACGCGAGGAGCCGGTACCGACCACGTCACCGACGTAGGCAACCGGGAAGCCCTTGGCCTTGACCGCTTCGATCTGGGCCAGCGGGCCGACCGAACCTGGCTGCGAAGGCTCGATGCCGTCGCGGGCCATCTTCAGCATGGCCAGGGCGTGCAGCGGGATGTCAGGGCGCGACCAGGCATCTGGGGCAGGGGACAGGTCGTCGGTGTTGGTTTCGCCAGGCACCTTGAACACGGTCAGGGTGTACTTGTCGGCGATTGCCGGACGGCTGGTGAACCACTCACCGGCAGCCCAGGACTCCAGCACGGCCTTGGCGTGGGCGTTGCCCGCCTTGGCTTTTTCGGCCACATCGTGGAAGGCATCGAACATCAGCAGGGTGTGCTTGAGCTGTTCGGCCGCGACGGCGCCCAGTTCGGCGTCGTCCAGCAGCGCGACCAGCGTTTCGATGTTGTAGCCGCCCTGCATGGTGCCGAGCAGCTCGGTGGCGTGCTTGCGGTCGATCAGCGGGGACTTGGTTTCACCCTTGGCGACGGCGGAGAGGAAAGCGGCCTTGACGTAGGCGGCTTCGTCGACTCCTGGCGGAACGCGGTTGGTGATCAGGTCTACGAGGAAGGCTTCTTCGCCGGCCGGCGGGTTTTTCAGCAGCTCGACCAGGCCTGCAGTTTGTTCGGCGTTCAGCGGCTGGGGCACGATACCCAGAGCGGCACGCTCTTCGATGTGTTTGCGGTAGGCTTCAAGCACAGTTATTACCCTCATCAGTGGTCCCTAAAGGGAGTCCGGGACGCTCATCCAGCATTCCATGCACCCATGCGCTCAAGACGGCTTTTTGAGCCGGCAAGCCAGGGTCGCAGAGAATCCTTACAGAAGCTGCTTTCAAAGTTTTACGCCTGTAGAACGGAAGGCTGATGAGGGGTTGGCCCTGGCCATGCGCGCTTGCATGGACAGGGCCAACGCCGTTCTACCGGATGAACTGTGCTCGTGACGCTTTGAAAACAGCTTCCAACGGACATTGTTGCCTTGAAAAGGCGGAGTGATTCTACGGCAAAAATAAGCCGAAAGTAAGGCGGCGAAGATGACTTTAACGGGTGACCCTGGTTAGACAAAGGGCTAACATGAACCGGTGTTCCACCGCCAAGCCGTTGTTTCTACATGTCCAACCAATCCATCAAGACCCCTTGCGTCGGCCTGTGCTCCACGGTCTACGGCGACCTGGTGTGCCGCGGCTGCAAGCGCTTTCACCACGAAGTGATCCACTGGAACGGCTACGACGACGAGCAGAAGCGCGCCGTGTGGCTGCGCCTGGAGCAACTGCTGGTGCAGGTGATGATGGCCAAGCTGGAAGTGTTCGACAAAGAGCTGCTGCGCCAGCAGCTGGAGCAGCGCTCGATCCGTTTCGTGGCGCAGCAGTCGGAGTATTGCTGGGCGTATCAGCTGATCGCCCGTGGGGCGCGGATGATTCGTGATCTGGAGGCGTACGGGATGGCGCTGCTGCCGGAGTTCCGCGACTGGGACCTGCCGCAGCTGCGTGATGCCATCGACCGGGAATTCTTCCTGTTGTCGGAGGCGCATTACCAGCGCTATATCGCGCCGAGCTTTCTGCGTGATGCCCTGGATCGCGGGTAGGACTGAAGCCCTGGGGTGATCGTGCTGGCCTCTTCGCGGGTAAATCGCAGCGGCGAACCGCCGCTCCCACAGGTACGCCACAGTTTTTGAAGTCTGTGCCGAACCTGTGGGAGCGGCGGTTCGCCGCTGCGATTTACCCGCGAAAAGGCCGGTGCAGATCAGTCGCCGGTGTACTCGCACCCGCTGGTGCAGGTCTCGTGGATGCGCACCTTCGACAGCTCCGGCAGCAGCGGCTTGACCTGCTCCCAGATCCACTTGGCGATCACTTCACTGGTGGGGTTTTCCAGGCCGGGAATATCGTTCAGGTAGTTGTGGTCCAGTTGCTCGTAGATCGGCTTGAAGATCGCCTTGATCTCCGAGAAATCGCGGATCCAGCCGGTGTGCGGATCGAGCGGGCCGGTCAGGTGCAGGGCGACCTTGAACGAGTGGCCATGCAGGCGACCACACTTGTGGCCGGCAGGGACGTTGGGCAGGCGGTGAGCCGATTCGAAGGTAAATTCCTTAAAGATTTCCACGCTGGCATAACTCTGTGTGAATCAACGATGCGCGCAGTCTACCAGCATGCCCGCTACAAGGCTTGCAACCGATCCTGCAACCGCTCGGTGGCGATCAGTTCCAGCAGCTCGTCGCCCAGGCGTCGGCTTTCGGCCATGGCCTGGTACCAGTAGCGCCTGCGGCCCGGCGCATCACCCATGAAACGCTTGAAGTCGTTGCGGTCCGGCAGCTTGCCGTAGGGCAGGGCGGCCAGGTATTGCGGCGACGGGGTCATCAGCAGCACGTTCTGCAGGCGCGTGGCATCGCCCTTGCGCCAGGGCAGGGCCTTGTCGAACCAGCCGGGCACCACTTTGTCGGTGAAGTGCGGGTAGAGCACCAGGTCGTCGCCCTGGTAGGGCAGGTCCAGGTGATAGTCGAGCAGGCCGCCGTCGCGGTAGGTGCCGGCCCCGGCGCCGGGGATGTCGCGCACGCCTTCCATGACCATGGGGATCGAGCCCGAGGCGAGCAGGGCGTGGCGCAGGTTGGCCAGGTCCAGCGGCAGGCTGCGCGACGGGAAGTCGGTCAGTGGCTCCAGTGGCGGCGCGGCGCGTTGGTCGTGGAGGATGACCCGCTCGAAATGCCGGCCCAGGCGCGCGCGCCCCAGCAGGTTGCTGGCGATCACCGAGGACAGGCCCATGCCCAGGCGGCCGCGGTGGTCGTGGGCGAGCTGGCCATGGCTCTTCACCACCAGGATGTTCAGGCGGTAGTGCGGGTTGGCCAGGACCTGCCCGTCGCGGCCCTGCAGCAGGTCGTCGAGCATGCGCTGGCAGCTCTGGCTGATCGCTTTCGGCGTCACGCCCTTGGCGAAGTCCTGCTCGGTGTACAGCTCGCCCAGGCGGCGGATGCCGGCGACCGGGTCGTCGAGGCAGGCGCTGGCGAAGCGCCAGGCACCGATCGAGGCGCCGATCAGCGCACGCTGGCGCGGCGCGCTGGGCAGCCATTCACCGAACAGCGCCAGGTCCAGGCCCTGGATCCCCAGTGGCTTGGGGCCACCGGCGGCGCCCGGCAGCACACCGACATCTTCGGCCCGCAGGCCGCGCTCGCGGATCTGCCGCAGGGCACGCTGGCCGGCCTTGAAGGTCAGGGCGGGGTACTTGATGTGGATGGCGCTCATGGCGGGGTCTCGGGTGGGGCAGGCGGGCAGTATAGAGTGTATCGCTGGGCTGGACGTACACATCCCCCTGTAGGAGCGGCCTTGTGCCGCGAAAGGGCTGCAAAGCAGCCCCG
This sequence comes from Pseudomonas sp. NMI760_13, assembly GCF_021283245.1. Lineage (NCBI taxonomy): Bacteria > Pseudomonadati > Pseudomonadota > Gammaproteobacteria > Pseudomonadales > Pseudomonadaceae > Pseudomonas > Pseudomonas sp. NMI760_13. The sequence goes on from NZ_JAJSRC010000010.1 coordinate 116,497, forward strand.
GCGATCTTTGCATCAACGCTGAAATCCCGGGGCTGCTTTGCAGCCCTTTCGCGGCACAAGGCCGCTCCTACAAAGGGACAGCGTACGGGCTCATATGAGCTGCGCTATCATGCGGCCAGCTGTTTTCAGGTTGAGTTAAGGACCGGTGGTTAATCTTAACCCCGTAGACAAATTACATATCTCGCTGGAGAGAACCTCATGAAAACTTTGACTGCCCTTGTTACTGCCGCTGCCCTGACGTTTGGCGCCAGCGTTGCCCTGGCCGATGTGCCGGCTCACGAGATCAGTGGCCTGGAAAAGGTCGGTACCGTTCAGTCGCTGCAAAAAATCGCAGACATCGCCAAGGCCAAGCACCCGGGCGCCACCATCACCGATTCCGAGCTGGAAAACACCTATGGCCGCTACGTGCTCAAGGTCGAGCTGCGTGATGCGCAGAACGCCGAGTGGGACGTGGACGTCGATGCCAAGACTGGTGAAGTGCTGCGGGACGCCCGGGACAACTGATGGGCGATCTACCGCGAACGACGCGCTATCTTGCCTTCGCATTGATGACCGTCTGCTCGCTGGCCGCCGCGCGCGACCTGGATCAGGATGAAGCCCTGGCCCTTCGGCAAAAGGGCATCATCCTGCCGCTGGAGCAACTGCTCGAGTCCGCCCTGGGGCGTTACCCCGGGGCGCGGCTGCTGGAGGCGGAGCTGGAAGAGAAGCACGAGCGCTACGAGTACGAGGTCGAACTGCTGACCCCGGCCGGCGTGGTGCGCGAGATCAAGCTCGACGCCCGCACCGGCGAGTTGCTCAAAGACGAGGAAGACGACTGAATGCGCCTGTTGCTTGTCGAGGACAATGTCCCCCTGGCCGACGAACTGACCGCCGCCCTGCAACGCCAGGGCTACGCCGTGGACTGGCTGGCCGATGGCCGCGACGCGGTGTACCAGGGCCAGAGCGAACCCTACGACCTGATCATCCTCGACCTCGGCCTGCCCGGCTTGCCGGGGCTCGAGGTACTGGCGCAGTGGCGCGCGGCCAGCCTGGCCACCCCGGTGCTGATCCTTACCGCTCGCGGTTCCTGGGCCGAGCGGATCGAGGGGCTCAAGGCCGGCGCCGACGATTACCTGAGCAAACCCTTCCACCCCGAGGAGCTGCAACTGCGTATCCAGGCCTTGCTGCGCCGGGCCAAGGGGCTGGCCAACCAGCCGAAGCTGGAAGCGGCCGGCCTGCACCTGGACGAATCGCGCCAGTGCGTGAGCCGCGAGGGTATCGATGTCCAGCTCACCGCGGCCGAGTTCCGCCTGCTGCGCTACTTCATGCTGCACCCGGGGCAGGTGTTGTCCAAGAGCCACCTGGCCGAGCACCTGTATGACGGTGAAACCGAGCGCGACTCCAACGTGCTGGAAGTGCACGTCAACCACCTGCGGCGCAAGCTCGGCCGCAGCGTGATCGAGACCCGTCGCGGCCAGGGCTACGTGTACGCCGGGAGCGCCGCGTGAAGTCGATCCAGGCGCGCCTGAGCCTGGGCCTGGTGGCGGTACTGATGGTGGTGGGGCTGGCCCTGGCGCAGTTGACCCTGTGGCTGTTCGAGGCCGGTCTGCAGCGCTACCTGGAAGCGGGCCTGCGCAAGGAGAGCGAGAACCTGCTGGTGGCGCTGGTGCGCGGCCCGTCCGGCTTGCAACTGGACGAGCGACGGCTGTCGGCGGCCTACCAGCAGCCGTTCTCGGGCTACTACTTCCGCATCGATTTCGACCAGGGTACCTGGCGCTCGCGTTCGCTGTGGGACCTGGACATGCCCAAGCCCGGCAAGCCCGGGCTGGATGACGGCCACGAGCTGGGGCCCGAGGGCCAGCAACTGCTGGCCTATCGCGGTGATTACAGGCGCCTGGGGCAGGACATCTCGATCAGCGTGGCCCAGGACTATTCGCCGGTGCGCGAGGGCTTCCGGCACATGCAGCAGATCGGCCTGGGCCTGGGCCTGGTGGCGTTGCTGCTGGTGCTGGTGCTGCAGCGCATCACCGTGACCCGCTCGCTGCGCCCGCTGGAACGGGCGCGTCAGCAGATCGCCCAGCTGCAGCAGGGCCAGCGTTCGCAACTGGACGCCGAGGTCCCCAGTGAGCTGCAACCCTTGGTGGACCAGATCAACCATCTGCTGGCCCATACCGAGGACAGCCTGCGGCGCTCGCGCAATGCCCTGGGCAACCTCGGTCATGCCTTGAAGACACCCTTGGCGGTGCTGCTCAGCCTGGCCGCCAGCGAGCGCCTGCAGGCGCTGCCCGAGGTGCGTGCGCAGATGCGCGAGCAACTGGAGCAGATACAGCAGCGCCTGGCCCGCGAGCTCAATCGCGCACGCCTGGCCGGTGACGCGCTGCCGGGCGCGCAGTTCGACTGTGATGCCGAGTTGCCAGGGCTGCTGGCGACCCTGGGCATGATCCATGGCGAAGGCCTGCTGCTTGAGCGCGATGTACCGTCCGGCCTGTTGCTGCCCTGGGACCGCGAGGACCTGCTGGAGCTGCTCGGCAACCTGCTGGACAACGCCTGCAAATGGGCCGACAGCGAGGTGCGCCTGGGCATCGCGCCGACCGCCGAGGGTTACCGGCTGTGGGTGGACGACGATGGTCCGGGCATCCCTGAGGCGCAGCGCCTGCAGGTGCTCGAGCGCGGCTCGCGGCTGGACGAGCAGGTCGATGGCCATGGCCTGGGGCTGGGTATCGTGCGCGATATCGTCGAGGCCTGGGGCGGGCGCATCGCGCTGCTGGAAAGCCCACAGGGCGGGCTGCGGGTCAGTATCGAACTGCCGCGAAAAGGACGTTGATCGGCGTGCACAACCCCCTGTAGGAGCGGCCTTGTGCCGCGAAAGGGCTGCGCAGCAGCCCCGACGATTTTGCATGATGTAGAGATCGTGGGGCCGCTACGCGCCCCTTTCGCGGCACAAGGCCGCTCCTACAGGGGATTGCAAAACTCGGATCAACCCTGCAAAAAAATTGCAGTTCAGCCGCAGTTTTTTGAATTGGCCCGCCATTGCCCACACCCGGCACAATCCCTCCCCACGAAACCCTGCGGTTTCCATCTCTCCATGGACGGAGCCCCTTGCGCCACTGCATTGCGCAACACAGGGCCCAGGCCGGTCGCGCTGGGCTTTCTTTTTCCGCACAAGAACACGATCCGAATACCTCGATGTCTGCCTCGCGTCCCCAATCCCGCTTTCAGCGCCTGCTTCCGGCGCCCCTGAACATTCCCAAGAAAGAGTGGCTGCGCGCCGGCGTCGGCGCGCTGCTGGGCCTGTTTCTCGCCGGCTATCTGTGCAGCCTGGCCTACGGCCCATCCATCGCCCTGCACCTGCTCGGCCCGCTGGCGGCCTCGGCGGTACTGGTATTCGCCGTGCACTCCGGCCCCCTGGCCCAGCCCTGGCCGGTGCTGGGCAGCTACGCCCTGGCCGGCGTGGTGGGCCTGGCGATGCGTCACGGATTTGGCGACGGTCTGTGGGTCGCGGCGGCGGCGCTGGCTGTGGCGATCCTGGTGATGTGCCTGCTGCGCTGCCTGCACCCGCCCGGTGGCGGCGTGGCGGTGAGCGCGGTACTGGCCGATCCGGGCCTGGTGGCCATGGGCGACCACCTGCTCGAACCGGTGCTGCTCAATGCGCTGGTGCTGGTGGGCGTGGCGGTGCTGTACAACCGCCTGACCGGGGTGCGTTACCCCAAGGGCGCGGTGCCGCGCAAGGACCCGCACCATACTCACGATCCCCTGCCGGGCGAGCGGGTCGGTATCCGGGGCGAAGACCTGGACCAGGCCCTGGCAGAGATCGGCGAGTTCGTCGACGTCACCCGCGACGAGCTGGAGCGCATCATCCTGGCCACCGAGCAGCATGCCTTGCAGCGCAGCCTGGGCGGTATCACCGCGCGCTCGGTGATGTCCCGCGACGTGCAGACCGCGACGCCAGCCACCACCTTGGAACAGGCCTGGAAAATGCTCGCCAGCCACCATCTGAAGACCCTGCCGGTGCTGGAGCACGGCCGCCTGGTTGGAATCGTCAGCCTCAGCGATCTGATCGGCGCGGCAATGGCCCGTGGGCGGTTCAGCTGGCGCGGCCTGTTCCGTCGCCAGCCCGTGCGCCTGGAGCAGGTAATGAGCCGCCGGGTGGTCAGTGTCGACGGCGAGCAGCCCCTAGAACGCTTGCTGCCGTTGCTCGGTGAACAAGGCTTGCACTGTCTGCCGGTGCTCGACGGCGAGCGCCTGGTGGGAGTGATCACCCAGACCGACCTGATCGCCGGCCTCAAGCGACACCTGCTCAGCGCCGCCGCGCCGGGCTCAGATCACCGGGTCCCAGCGCTGTGACCAGTCGCTTTCGCCAGCGGCCACCAGCCGACGCAACACGCTGAAGGCCTGCTGCAAAGCCTCGCTGTCGCGTTCGCGGGCGTGTACCAGGAAGGTCGGGTAGGTAAATTCCGGCGCCTGGGGCACGCGCTCGAACACGCCGCTCTGCAGGTAGGCCTGCACCACCCGCGTGCGGAAATAGCCGCTGCCGCCGCGGTCGAGGATGAACTGCAGGGCCAGCGGCCCGAGGTTGAAGCTCAGGGCCGGGCGTGACAGGTCGGGCAGGGCGGCATCGTGCTGGCGGCGGAAAGCCTCGCCCCAGTCGATGTAGACATACGGTTCGGGCGCATCGACCCGACGCACGCGGATCAGCTTCTCTTCCATCAACTGCTCGACCTGCAGGCCCGGTCCATAGGTTGGCTGGTAGACCAGCGCGGCGTCTAGCAGGCCCATCTCCACCTTGCGCAGCAGCGATTCACCGTCGCTGACCTCGCAGCGGATGGCGTGGCTGGGCAGCTCCCGGTGCAGGGCGCTGACCCAGTCGAGCAGCATCGGGTTGCCCAGGCTCACTTCGGCGCCCACGTGCAGCACCTGCTGGCAGCCCTGGGGCAGCGGCAGGTCGCGGCGCGCCGCTTCCCAGGTTTGCACCAGCTGGTTGGCATAGCTGACGAACGCCTCGCCGTCGCTGGTGAGGCTGGCGCCATTGCGGCTGCGCACGAACAGCTGGCAGCCCAGTTGCTGCTCCAGGCGTTGGACCCGGGCGCTGATCGCGGTCTGCGACACGAACAGGCGCTCGGCGGCGGCAACCAGGCTGCCGCAGCGGACGATTTCCAGGAAGGTGCGGGCCTGATCGATGTCCATGGGGCGCTTCTGTGGCTGAAGGGGTGCCCTATTCTAGAGGCTTTGCACCGTTGTGGGGCGCTTAACCGGGTAATTGCGCCACCAGGCTGGCGAAGGACGGGCGTGCCATCACATCAGCCTGTTGGCAGCGCAGCGCCAGTGCCTGCAACGCGTGCTCCTGCTCGGCGCACTGCTGCAGCAGTTCCTCCAGCAGGATGCCGAAGGCGCGCACCTCCAGGCGTTCGAGCGCCTGGGCCTGGGCCCCGCCATCCTGCGGATGGAACGAGGCGGCGCCGAAATCACCCAGCAGGCACTGGCCATCGTCGTCGAACAGGATGTTGTGGGCATAGAGATCGCCATGGCTCAAGCCACGCTCATGCAGGTGGGCGCAGACCGAGGCGATGCCGCCGGTCAGGCGGCGCAGGGCGGGCAAGGTCAGGCGGCGGTTGTCCGGGTAGCGGTCGCGGGTGCAGCTTTCGAGGCTGGGCGGACCGGCCAGGTTCGACCAGTGCGCGTCGATCAGTTGCATCACCAGGGCCGGCAGTTGTTGCGGGTGGTCGTCGATGCGTCCGGCCAGGCGCACCAGCTGCGGGTGGTCACCGGCGGCAATGCAGGCGCTCATTTCTGCCAGTGGCGAGCCATCGCTGGTGATCGCGCCCTTGTACAGCTTGACCGCCACCGGGGCATCCTGGTCGCGCAGGCGGGCACGGTGAATCACTCCGGAGGCGCCACGACCGAGTTCTTCTTCAAGGTCGATGTCCTGCCAATGCAGCACCGGGCAGTGCCCGTCCGTGGCGGGGGCGACCAGGCCCGGCGGCAGCGGGTTGTCGGCATACGCCAGCCAGGCCAGGCGTGGCATGCGCAGCAACCAGTCGGGCAGGGCTTGCAGGCGGTTGCTGGCGACGCGCAGCAGCTCCAGTCGCTCGCAGCGCGCCAGGCTTTGCGGCAGGGCGCGCAGGCAATTGCCGGCGAGCATCAGTTTCTGCAGCTGAGCACAGTCGCCCAGGGCTTCGGGCAGTTGTTCCAGCGCGTTGTCGGTGAGCACCAGCGAACGCAGCGCGGGTGGCAGCGCCTGGGCGTCGACCCGGGTGATGCGGTTGCTCCTGAAACCTGCGGTCTCGAGTGCCTGGCAACGGCCGATGGCGTGGGGCAGGTGGGTAAACCGGTTATTGGAGCAGAACAGCACCTTGAGCCGGGTCAGGCGGTGCAGGTCCGCGGGCAGGTCACTCAGCCTGTTGCCGGTGAGGTCGAGTACCTCGAGGCTGTCGGCCAGGTCGAAGATCTCCCGGGGGAAATCGGTCAGCTCCTGGCAGAGGTTCAGGCGGGTGATGCCGCGCAGGCGGCCGGCGCGCAGGTCGTCGAGGGTATGCATGGGACTGTTCTGTGTTCGGGGGCGAGCATTGTAAGCGCTCGGGTGCGGCAAATCTGCATATGGGTTGCGACTTAAGTCCGATGGCGGCGCCGTCACCCCGGTCCATACTCAAGGTTCGCCCTTCAATAACAACAAGTACCGGGTTGCGAACCAATGACCTATCAGCACAGCTACGCCCATTCCATTTCCGATCCCGCCGACTTCTGGCAAGCCCAGGCCGAGCAGCTGGCCTGGCAGCGCAAGCCGACCCAGATCCTGCAGCAGAACACCGACGGCACCCACCGCTGGTTCGCCGACGGCCGCCTCAACAGCTGCCACCTGGCCCTCGACCACCAGATCGAGCAGGGCCGCGGCGAACAACTGGCGCTGATCTACGATTCGCCCGTGACCGGCGTACAGCAGGCCTTCACTTATAACCAGCTACGTGACGAAGTCGCGCGCCTGGCCGGCTTGTTGCGCTCATTGGGCGTGGGCAAGGGCGACGGGGTGATCATCTATATGCCGATGGTGCCCCAGGCGGCCATGGCCATGCTCGCCTGCGCCCGCATCGGCGCGGTGCATTCGGTGGTGTTCGGCGGCTTTGCCGCCAACGAACTGGCCCTGCGCATCGACGATGCCCGGCCGGCGCTGCTGCTCACGGCCTCGTGCGGGATGGAGTTCGACCGGGTGATCGAATACAAGCCCCTGGTCGACCGCGCCCTGCAGCTGGCCCGTCATCAGCCGCGGCATGTGCTGGTGCTGCAACGCCCGCAGGTGCGCGCCGAGTTGCAGGCCGGGCGCGACCTGGACTGGCAGCATGCGCTGGTCGGCGCCGAGCCGGTGGCACCGGTGGCGCTGGACGCGGGTGACCCGCTGTACATCATGTACACCTCCGGCACCACCGGCAAACCCAAGGGCATCGTGCGCGAGAACGGCGGCAACGCGGTCGCCCTGTGCTACGCCATGCGCCATGTCTACGGCATGCAGGCGGGCGATGTGTGGTGGGGCATTTCCGATGTGGGCTGGGTGGTCGGCCATTCGCTGATTGTCTACGGGCCGCTGATGAGCGGCTGCACCACGGTGTTCTACGAGGGCAAGCCGATCCGCACCCCGGATGCCTCGGCCTACTGGCGGGTGGTGGAGCAGTACAAGGTCAACGGCTTGTTCTGCGCGCCCACCGCCATGCGCGCGATCCGCAAGGAAGACCCGGACGGTGAGCTGATCCGCCGCCACGACCTGGGCTCGCTGCGCCAGCTGTTCCTGGCCGGGGAGAAGCTCGACTCCAGTACTCATGAATGGCTCGAGCGGGTCAGCGGCAAGGCGGTACATGACCACTGGTGGCAGACCGAGACCGGCTGGCCGGTGACCGCGCCCTGTGTTGGCCTTGAAGGCAGCGCGGCGCGGCCGGGGTCGAGCAACCGCGCGGTGCCGGGCTACCACGTGCAAGTGCTGGACGACGACGGCAAGCCGTTGGGCCCCAACCAGCAGGGCGCCATCGTCATCACCCTGCCGTTGCCGCCGGGCTGCAGCCAGACGCTGTGGGGCGATCACGAGCGCTACCTGCAGGCCTACCTGCACAGCTATCCGGGCTATTACCACACCGGCGACGGCGGCTATCTCGACGAGGACGGCTTCGTCTACATCATGGGGCGCACCGATGACGTGATCAACGTCTCCGGGCATCGGTTGTCGACCGGTGAAATGGAGGACCTGGTGGCGCGTCATCCGGCGGTGGCCGAATGCGCGGTGATCGGCGTGCACGACGAGATCAAGGGCCAGGTGCCGTTGGCGCTGGTGGTGCTCAAGGACGGCCAGGGCATTGGCGAGGCGCAGTTGCAGGGCGAGCTGGTGGCCAGCGTGCGGGAACAGATTGGTGCGCTGGCATGCTTCAACCGGGTGCGCCTGGTCAAGCGCCTGCCCAAGACCCGCTCGGGCAAGATCCTGCGGGCGGTGCTGCGCAAGATCGCCGATGGGCAGGACTATGTGCCGCCCTCGACACTGGATGATCCGGCGGTGCTGGCTGAAATTGAAGGCGTGCTGGCGGACCTGCCCAGGGCAGGTTGAAGTCATCGCGGGGCAAGTCCGCTCCTACAGGGGGAGTGCAATCCTCTGTAGGAGCGGCCTTGTGCCGCGAAAGGCTGCAAAGCAGCCCTGGCAACTCCAAGCCGGGCGCCCTTGAAAAGGCTGGTGCTTAGGCCCCCACCTGATGCAACTGCCCCAACCGGCTGCGGGTACGCATCAGGTCGGCAAGCGACCCGCCCAGGCTCTGTTCCAGCGGCCGCTTGCCGATCACCGTCACCTGGCGATCCTGGTCATACAGCACATCCACCAGGTTGACGAAGCGCTGCTGCGCCGCCAGCGAGCATTCGGCCAGGTCGTCCAGGCCCACGATGATCCAGTGGTCATAGCGTTCGGCCAGGGCCAGGTAGTCGATCACCGCGGTGGGCTGCTCGCACAGGTCGTGAAAACTGAATACGACCTGGCGTCCCTCGCTGGCCAAGGCGCGCAACGGGCGCTGGTTGACCTCCAGTTGCAGTGGCTGCGACGCGGGTAGCCGCAAGCGCACGCGCTGCTGCGCGTCGCCCGGCCAGACATAATGCCCCTGGGTAAACCGCTGATGCTCATGGTTGGCCGGCAGGCTGCGAAAATCCGTGTCACCGTTCACTTCCACCACCTGCATGCGGCTGGTGATCAGGCGGATCACCGGCAGGAAGCGCTGGTGGTACAGCGGGTTGGGCAGCAACCCCTCGGGGGCGTAGTTGGAGGTGACCAGCAGGAACACGCCACGGGCGAACAGGGCATCGAACAACCGGGTGAGCAGCATGGCGTCGCCGATGTCGTGGACGTGGAACTCGTCGAAACACAATACCCGGCAATCCCCCAGCAGTTCGTCGAGGGTCGCCTCCAGGGCATCGTCCAGCGCCCGATGGCGATGCATCCCCTGGTGCAGACGGGCGAAGAAGTCATGGAAGTGCAAGCGACGCTTGGCCGCCGTCGGCACGGCCTGGAAGAAGCCATCGAGCAGCCAGCTCTTGCCACGTCCGACCGCACCGTGCAGGTACAGGCTGCGTGCCTGGCCCGTCGCGAGCGCGGCCAACTGCGTGGCCATCGCTGCGATCACCTGTCGTTGCCCGTCACTCAGGGTGTAGCCGCGTTCGGTCGCGCGGTCCTGGAAGTAGTTCGCAAGGGCGCTGTGCGCAGGTGGCTCGTGACGCAAACGTTGGCCGAGCAGGCGCAAGGGCGCGGGAATCCAGGTGGACAAGTGACAGGCTCCTCGGGGCGGATCTGGGGCAGAGCGCAGCTTGCGCGACGCCGGGCATTTTGACCAATCGAGAATCTGTCGGGCAATGATCGTGAAATGCGATAGGTCAGGCCTTGTGCTCCAGCTGTCGCTCGATCATGTACTTGATCGCCAGGCGGCGCTCCTTGAGATGGCGCAGGTCGTCGTCCTGGAAGTTGCCGGCCGAGATCGACTCGGCAGCCAGCACCTGGTTGTCGATGTCCATGTACTCGTCGAGCAGACGGTCGAGCTGCGGGTCGTGCTGGCGTCGCTGCTGGACGATCTCGCGGGGGTAGTGCAGGTCCTGGTAGAGGTCGTGGGAAACAGGCATGGCGTCCTCCTTGTGATGCGCCGATGGGGTCTATCTGGTTGGAAGGGAGGAATGCGATTGTGTTGAGGCAAGGAGGGGGAATTGCGACGAATGGTTGTCGTGGAGACTATCGCGGGGCAAGCCCGCTCCCACGCCAGAACACTTTGCCTTTGGGAAATCATTGCGCAGAGCATCGTCTGCGTGGGAGCGGGCTTGCCCCGCGAGAGGGCCGGCAGAAACCCCACAAATTCGGGCTGGTACAACTAACCTGCTGTTTTTCTGCGTTTTTTTCAAAAAAAAGCTTTCCACCTCGAAAAAAGGTTGTTAAAGTGCCGGCCATTCCCAAGCAGCAACACACGGCGCTGCAAGGGGGTTGTCAGTGAGGCAGTGAGTCAGTCACTCGCCAGATCCGATACAGGGGCGTCGCCAAGCGGTAAGGCAGCAGGTTTTGATCCTGCCATGCGTTGGTTCGAATCCAGCCGCCCCTGCCATTTTTCAAGCTATACCTTCTCCTTAAATCGCCTTTCGGCGATTTTTTCGTTTCTGCCTACCGGTTTTCCAGCAGCTCGGCCAATGCTTGGGCGAGGGCGTGTTCTTGCACCGGTTTCTGCAGCACCTGGCACCCCGGCAACTCCAGCCCTTGCAACTGCGCGTAGCCAGTGAGGAACACCACGGGCAGCCGTGGGTAGCGCTCGCGGGCCGCCAGGGCCAACTGGGCACCATTGAACTCGGGCATGGCGAAGTCGGTGAGCAGCAGGTCGATGCGCTCGTCGAGCAGCGCCATGGCCTGCTTGCCGTCATGCGCCTGCTGCACCTCATAGCCTTGGCGGCGCAGCAGGTCGCCGATCATCTCGCGCACCAGGTGGTCGTCGTCCACCAGCAGGATGCGCCGGTCCGTGCCCTGGCCGGACGGCGGACGCAGTTCATCCTGACCTGTCGTCAAGGCATCGGCGCGGGCCTTCACCGCTGGCAGGTAGACACTGACCAGGGTCCCGCGGCCCGGCGTCGTGTCGATGCGCACGCCGCCGCCGGACTGCTTGGCGAAGCCGAACACCTGGGCCAGCCCCAGGCCCGAGCCCTTGCCGATGTCCTTGGTGGTGAAGAAGGGCTCGAACGCCTTGGCCAGCACGTCCTCGCTCATGCCGCAGCCGCTGTCGCGGATGCTCAGCACCACATAGTCACCGGGCTCCGGTTCTTCCGGGCGCTGCGCACGAGTGCTGACCCGGGTGTTACGTGTGGCCAACGTCAGTTGGCCTCCCTCGGGCATCGCGTCGCGAGCGTTGATCGCCAGGTTGAGGATGATCATCTCGGTCTGGGTCGGGTCGGTCAGGGCCTGCCACAGGCCGCTGTCCAGCTCCAGGCGTACCGAGATGCTGCCGCCCAGGGTGCGGCGCAGCAGTTCCTCCAGCCCCGAGAGCGTGCGGTTGAGGTTCAGCGGCACCGGCTCCAGCCGCTGCTTGCGGGAGAACGCCAATAGCTGAGCGGTCAGCTTGGCCCCGCGCTCGCCCGCCTCGCGGATGTGCTGCAGGCGTTTGTGGGCCTTGTCCAGCAAGCCCTTGTCCAGGTCGCTCTGCAGGAAGCTGGCGCCGGTGAGAATCACCGTCAGCAGGTTGTTGAAGTCGTGCGCCACCCCGGCGGTGAGCTGGCCGACCGCTTCCAGGCGCTGCATCTGCTGCAGCGCGGCCTCGATGCGTTCACGCTCGGCAATCTGCTCGCGCAGGCGCTCGTTGGCCTCGGCCAGGTCCAGCACCGCCTCGCGCTCGCTGGAGATGTCGCGGGCGACTACGTGCAGCAGGTTGTCGTCCGGCACCACCACCCATGACAGCCAGCGTTGCTGGCCTTCGGCATGCAGGATACGGCCGACGAAGCGGGCGCTGGTGCGCCCCTGGGACAGCGCGGCCAGTTCGGTGAGCAAGCTTTCCTGGTCGGCCTCCGGCAGCAGATGCAGCAGCGAGATCTGCGCCAGGCGCTCGCGAGGGAAGCCCAGCGCCGTCTCCCAGGCCGGGTTCAACGCCACGGGAGTCAGGTCCTTGTTGAGCACTGCCAGCAGATCCTGGGACAGCTCCCAGGCGCGGTCACGCTCGCGGGTGCGGCGCTCGACCCGCTCGCCGAGCATTTCGTTGAGCTGTTCCAGCGCCTGGGTGGCCTGGCGCTGCTGGTGGATGTCCTGCAACACGCCGGAAAAACGCACGCACAGGCCGTCGACGAACTGGGTCTGGCCGGTGGACAGCAGCCAGCGTGGCTCCAGCGCGCCGGTCTGGGCGATGCGGAATTCGGCGCGGTAGTGGCCGTCGCTGTCCGCGCGCATGGCCTGCTCCACCGCGTCGCGCACGCGCGGCAGGTCGTCGGGATGGATGCCGGCGTAGAACACCTCGAGGCTCATCCGGGTGTCGCCGGGCAGCCCGAACAGCATCTTGCAGCGATCGTCCCAGACCATCTGCCCGTCCTGCGGATGGTAGTCCCAGGTGCCCATGCCGGCGGCGTCGATGGCGATGCGCGCGCGGGCCTCGGCCTGGGCCAGGGCCTCTTCGGCGCGGCGCCGGCGCTGGCGTTCCTGCACTTCGGTGAGTGCCCGACGCACCGCCTTGGGCAGCAGCGGCAGGTTCTTCTTCAGTACGTAGTCGGTGGCGCCGAGGCGGATCATCTCCACCGCGTGCTCCTCGCCGTAGATGCCCGAGAGGAAGATGAACGGAACGTGCGGGGCCAGGCGCTGCGCGGTGGCCAGCACGTCGGCGCCGGAGGAGCCCGGTAGCACGCAGTCGCACAGGATCAAATCGTAGGAGGCTTCGCGCAGGGCATGCTCGGCACCGACATGGTCGAACACCAGCCGCGATTGCACCTGCAACCCGCTGCGCTCCAGGCGCACCAGGATCAGCTCGGCATCCATGGCGCTGTCTTCGACCATCAACAGCTTCAGCGGGGTGTGCTGCATCGTGCTCGCCTCAATTGCTGCCGCGTCGGTTCAGGCGCAACGAACCGGGTGGTGGTTCGTTGAGCACCGCCCAGAACATGCCGAGGTCGGAGATCGCGGTGACGAACTCCTTGAACTCCACCGGCTTGACCACGTAGGCGTTGACCCCCAGCTCATAGGCCCGGCGCAGGTCAGGGCCTTCCCGCGAGGAGGTCAGCATGACGATGGGGATGCTGCGCAACTCGGCGGTGTCGCGCACCACCTTGAGTACTTCCAGGCCATCGACCTTGGGCAGCTTGAGGTCGAGCAGCATCACCGCCGGGTTGCCATCATCGCGTTCGGCATAGGCGTTGCGTCGCAACAGGTAGTCCAGCGCGTCGGCGCCATCGCGCACGACGATGACCTCGTTGGCCAGTTGGCTGCGCTCCAGGGCGAGAAGGGTCAGTTCGAGGTCTCTGGGATTGTCTTCGACCAGCAGGATGGGTTTGAGCATGATGTCCGGCCTCAGGCAGACGTGGGGTGGAGGGGTAGGGTGAAGTGGAAACTGGCGCCCTGGTCGATGTGTCCCTCGGCCCAGACCCGGCCATCGTGGCGCTCGATGATCCGCCGTACGCTGGCCAGGCCGATGCCGGTGCCCTCGAATTCTTCCATGCGGTGCAGGCGCTGGAACACCCCGAACAGCTTGTCGGCGTAGGCCATGTCAAAGCCTACGCCATTGTCGCGCACATGGAACTCGATCTCGTGCCGGTGGCGCACGGCACCGATCTCGATGCGCGCCGGGTCGCGGCCACGGGTGTACTTGATGGCGTTGGCGATCAGGTTGTGCAAGACCATGTTGATGAAGGCCGGGTCGGCGATCACCTTGGGCAGCTCGGCGATTTCCCAGACGATGGCGCGGCCGGCGTAGTCCGGGGCCATCTCGGCGCGAATGGCATCGATCAGGGTGTTGAGGTCGACATCGGACAGGCGCAGCGCCGAGCGACCCATCTGCGAGAAGTTCAGCAGGTTGTCCACCAGGGTGCCGGCGAACTGCGCGGCATCCTCGATATGGCCGAGGAAGCGCTTGCCGCGTTCGGACAGCTGCGCGCCCTCGGTCTCGCCGAGCAGCTCGCTGTAGCCGGCGATGTGCCGCAACGGCGCGCGCAGGTCATGGGACACACTGTAGGAGAACGCTTCGAGTTCCTTGTTCGAGCGTCTCAGCTCGCCGGCCAGCTGCGCCATTTCCTCGGCCTTGCGCAGGACGATGCCGAGCACCGCGCCGCGCAGCTCCTGCACGCCTTCGATGATCAGCGGATCCCAGGGCGCGCTGAAGCCGCGCACTTCCTCCTGCCAGCGTTCGAAGCTGTGCCGCGGGTTGAGGTTGCCTTGGGGGGCCACGGTCTTCTCCGGGCGGCCGGCCCAGTTCACCGTATGGGCCTGCTCGGGGCGGAACCACAGCAGATAATGCGAATGGATCTGCGAGATCGCCACCGCCAGCACGCCGGCGGCATGCCGGGCCAGTTCCGGCAGCTCATCGATATCGCGCCGCACGTTGTCGGTATGGAACACCGCGTCGCCGCCGCGCCACGCCAGCCAGTGCGCCAGGGCGTTGACCTGCGCCGCCGGCGGCGTTGCGCCGATCAGGTCGCAGCGTTCGGCGCTGATGATCGCCGCACCGGTGGCCCCGGCGAACTGCAGCATCACCTCGGGCAGGGCCAGCAGGCCGTCACTGACGCTGTCGTGATCGGCCATCGCGGCGAGCATGCGCACGATGCGCTGGCGCAGGTCGAGGAGCTGGCGGGTGCTGTCGTGCGACTCGATGGCCTCGATCTGCAGCGACAGCACGTTGGCCAGCAGCTCGCAGGCGGTGCGGGTCTTGAAGTCCACCGGGCGCGGTTGCTCGTGGTGGCAGGAGACCAGCCCCCAGAGCCGGTCGTTGACCACGATGGACAGCGACATCGAGGCCAGGGTGCCCATGTTGCGCATGTACTGCAGGTGCACTGGCGAGACGCTGCGCAGCGCGGCGAAGCTCATGTCCAGGGCCTTGCCGGTGCGCGGGTTGGCGGCCGGCACCAGCGGCGAGGGCTGGTAGTTGGCGTCCTCGATCACCCGGATACGGTTGATCCGGTACAGCTCGCGGGCCTGGCGCGGTATGTCCGAGGCCGGGAAGCACAGCCCCAGGTAGCTGGGGTAGCCAGGGTCGGCGTCCTCGGCCAGGACCGTGCCGGTGCCCTCGCTGTCGAAGCGGTAGGCCTTGACCCGGCCGAAGCCGGTGATGCGCTTGATCTGCCGCACCGACTGCTGCAACAGCTCGTCGATCCGGGTGGCCTGGTGCAGGGTGCTGACGAAGGCGCGGACCAGGGGGTAGTAGTCGTCCTTGCCGGTGTTGCCCGGCGGGTTGCGCAGAGGCTCGAACTCGAGGATCAGCACCTGGTCGTGACGGTGGGCCAGCACCCGTAGCGCGGTGGGCCAGGGCGCGCCGTGGTGCAGGTGCGCATCGCCGATGTGGAACGGGAAGATTTCATCATCGGGCAGGTTCGCCAGCTGTAGGCGCAGATCGAAGCCTTCGCCGACCAGTTCGGCGAAGGCCTGGCCGGCCAGGGCGCGGGCCGGTACACCCAGCCAGCGCTCGGCATTCTCGCTGGCCTGGAGCACGCGCAGGTCGGTCTCGTCCAGCACCAGCAGGAAACCCTGGGGCTGAATGCTGCCCGGAACCTGGATCGGTTCCTGGGCACAGCGCTCGATTGCCTGGTCGAGTGAGGTCGGGTCGGTCGTCACGGGACTCTCCTGTTAGGGTCCGTCCACGCATGGGCCATGCGTATGCACAGGATATTGTTGGTGAACGGTATCAGAATGGCGGCCGCTTTGCCGGGGTCTGGTTATTTGAAAGGTGATGGGCGCCAGGGTTTCGTGGCTGGGGTGGGAAATTTTCCTGCGGATGTGGTTGCCGGGTGCCTGGCGACAGGTTTGCAGCGCTCTCGAGATCGAGCGCCGCGCGGGCGGCGCTCGGTCTCACAGGCGCCAAAACACTCCCGGCGAACACCATGGCAACCCACGGCCTTTCGACAACCCCTCCACCCAGCCCTTTTCATTAATGCCAAAGAGGGGTAGGCCCACCCCGGCCCGGATCCAATCGCGCTGCTACGCTCAAGCTCAACCCATACGCACAAGGATCGACCGGTGACGGAGCGCTTAGTGGCCATGCTGTTGGGCCTGTGGTTGAGTGGCAACGCCATGGCAGCGGATTTTCTCGTTGAAGTGCAGGTGCGCGTGCAGCGCGGCTGCATGCTGGTCAACCAGCAGCGCGACGCCGGCCCGCAGGCACTGGGGCGCATCGACCTGGGCAGCGTGGCGCGCCTGGACGGCCCGGGCGCGCCGGCCAGTGGCGTGCTGCTCGCCCAGCGCCCGCCGCGCCTGGAATGCAACCCGGACACCCCGTACCAGGTGCGTGTCGATGGCGGCCAGCACGGCGGCGTCGGCGAAGTGCGCTACCTCGCCAGCCCCGATGCCCAGGCCCGGCCGATTCCCTACCGCCTTTACCGTGACGCCGCCTGGCGCCAGCCGCTGGCGGTGGACGTGGCGCAATCGGCGCGGGTGCCGGACAGCGGCTCGGTGGAGCTGCCCCTCTACGCACGGATCGACACGCTGGCCTGGGCGCCCCGCGCCGGGCTGTACGCCGACTTGCTCAAAGTCACGGTCACCTGGTAAGGAGGCTGCATGCTCATGGACGCGTTGCACCGTGGTTCGATCCTGCTGCTGACCCTCGGCCCGCTGCTGCTGCCCAGTGGCGCGGCCCACGGCACCACAACCGGCTTCATCCAGGCACGGCTGGTGATCAGCGCCGCCTGCCAGATCAGCAGCGACCCGCAACCGGCCACCCTGGGCAACCCGGGCCTGATGGACTTCGGTGCCCGCGGGCCGACCTGGGACCAGCCGCTGACCAGCCGGGTCGACGAAGCCGGCGGCGAGGGCAGCCTGCAGATCAGCTGCTCGCCGCAGGTGCGCGCCTTCAGCGTGCGCATCAACGGCGGGCAGAACGGCAACGACGGCGTGCGCCGCCTGAGCAACGGCCGCGAGCTCATTCCCTATCAACTGGCCATCGACCCCGGCGGCAACAGCCGCTACGGCATCGGCCAGGCCCGTACCTTCACCATAAGCGGCACCCAGCAGGTGCCCGTGCCCATCTATGGCGTGGTGGTCGCGCAACCGCGCGCGCTGCCCGCCGGGCTGTATCGCGACACCCTCAGGGTGACCCTGGACTGGTAACACGCAAGGAGATTCCGATGCCCAAGCACCTCACCCGCTGCATCCTCGCCGCCCTTGGCCTGGCCCTGGTCGCCCAGGCCCAGGCCGCCACCGTGACCGGCACCATCAGCTCGACCCTGACGCTGACCGCCGCCTGCCAGGTCAACGGCAGCGGCGGCACCTCGGGGCTGAACTTCGGCAGCCTCAACTTCGGCACCCAGGACTCGCTGTTCACCACCGCCAATGGCCAGGTGCTCGGCGGCGGTGGCGGGGCCATGAGCATTCTCTGCTCGGCAGGCACGGTGCCGACGATCAAGGTGCGTGCCGGTACCCATGACTCGCAGTCCGCCGGCGGGACCCGGGCCCTGGCCGATGGCGCGGGCAATTTCGTGCCCTACGACTTCTACACCGACGCCGGGCACACTCAGCTGCTGGCGATCGACGGCACCATCACCCTGCCGACCAGCACCGGCGTGGCGCAGACTGTCAACCTGTACGGCCAGGCCCGCGGCAAGGCCGGCCTGCCGGCCGGGGTGTACACCGACACGGTGGCGGTCGAGCTGAGTTTCTGAGCCATGCCGGGCACGGCGCGGCTGCTGGCCGTCGGGCTGTGCCTGGCGCTGACCCAGGGTGCCCATGCGGTCACCACCAGCACCTTCCAGGTGACGGCGCAGATCGTCGCCGGCTGCCTGGTGGTCGGCGGTGTGACGGCCTATGGCGTGCTCGACTACGGCACCAGCTCGGCGCTGTCCACCGCCACCCTGAGCACCTCGCTCGGCGGCAGCACGGTGACCTTCCAGTGCACCCCCGGCGTGGCCCTGAGCATGAGCCTGGACGGCGGCCAGAACAGCGCCAGCGGCACGCGCAACCTCAAGCGTTCGGGGGGCACGCAGTTGCTGGCCTACCAGCTGTACCGCGACGCCGCGTTCAGCCAGAGCCTGGGCATCGGCAGCAGCGTGGCGGTGAGCTACAGCGACCCGACGGCGATCAAGCTGCCGGTCTATGGCCGTACCACCCTGACCGGCACCCTGCCGGCCGGGACCTATACCGATGTCGTGCAAGTGACGGTGACCTGGTGACAGGCCGCCGCGAATAACCGAGAAGGAGAGGGGCATGGGGGCAGGCGCGAAACGGGCGCGTGGGATCATCGGGCTGCTGCTGTTGGCCAGCTGCGCATCGGCCTTCGCGGCCACTTCGGTGCTGATCTGGCCGATCGACCCGGTGCTGGAGGCCGACCAGAAGGCCGGCGCGCTGTGGCTGGAAAACCGCGGCTCGGCGCCGACCAGCCTGCAGGTGCGGGTGTTCGCCTGGCGCCAGGGCGAGTACCAGGAGCAGTTCCAGGCCCAGCGCGAGATCATCGGCAGCCCGCCGGTGGCCACTATCGCGCCGGGGCAGAAGCAACTGATCCGCCTGACCCGCACCGGCAGCTCGCCCGCAGGCCAGGAGCAGGCCTACCGCATCATCATCGACGAGATCCCTTCGCCGCTGCCGGCCGATGCCGCCAGCGAAGGGCCGAAGGCGGCGATCCGCCTGCAGATGCGCTACTCAGTGCCGCTGTTCGTCTACGGCGAGGGGCTGTGGGGCAAGCCCGACCCGGAAGGCAGGCGCAGCGCCGAGGGCGTGGGCAAGCCGCAGTTGAGCTGGCGCGCGGTGAGCGTGCAGGGCAAGCCCTATGTCGAGCTGCGCAACACGGGGCCGGTGCATGCGCGGCTGACCGATGTGGTGCTGCAGCAGGCCGGCCAGGACCGGCCGCTGGTCGAGGGGTTGCTTGGCTACGTGCTGCCCGGCGCCAGCATGCGTTGGCCGGCACCGGCCACGCCGGGTGCGGCCAGCGTGCTCAAGGGACGGGTCAACGGCCAGGAGGTGGCCCAGGCCATCAAACAGGGGCAATGAGCCGCGCTTGAACGGATCACAGGGGCCAGGGAGGACCCGGTAATGGTTGGAAATCGTGTGTGAGCTGGGTGCGGGTGGCAACGCACCGGTTGTGGCTGGGCCTGGCGGTGCTGGGGCCCGGCCTGGGCGTGGCCGACGACCTGCCGCCGCCGCCCTCGGAACATGCCGCCATCGCCGACGCCACGCTGTACCTCGACCTGCTGGTGAACCAGGTGGCCAAGGCTGAGCTGGTGCCGGTGCAGCAGCGCGCCGGGCGCCTGTATCTGGCCAGCGAGGTGTTGCGCGAGGCGGGCGTCAGGCTGCCGGGCGAGCCCCAGGGCGAAGTGGCCCTGGACGAGATCCCCGGCCTGCACAGCGACTACGACAGCCAGAACCAGCGCCTGCTGCTGCAGGTGCCGCCGGCCTGGCTGCCCGACCAGCAGGTCGGCGAGCGCAACCTGTACCCGGCCAGCGACGCCCGCAGCAG
The DNA here is from genome assembly GCF_021283245.1 of Pseudomonas sp. NMI760_13. Taxonomy (NCBI): domain Bacteria; kingdom Pseudomonadati; phylum Pseudomonadota; class Gammaproteobacteria; order Pseudomonadales; family Pseudomonadaceae; genus Pseudomonas; species Pseudomonas sp. NMI760_13. Next base: position 136,074 of record NZ_JAJSRC010000010.1, read on the forward strand.
CTTCGGCGCCTTGCTCAACTACGATGCCTACCTCAACGACACCGACGAGGGCGGCAGCTACCTGGCCGCCTGGAACGAGCTGCGCCTGTTCGACGACTGGGGCACCTTCTCCACCACCGGGCAGTGGCGCCAGTCGTTCAACGGCGCCCAGGCCCAGGGTCGCCAGGGCTTCCTGCGCTACGACACCACCTTCCGCTACACCGACGAGCAGCGCCTGCTCACCTATGAGGCGGGCGACCTGGTGACCGGCGCGCTGCCCTGGACCACCTCGGTGCGCGTGGGCGGCCTGCAACTGTCCCGCGACTTCGGCGCCCGTCCCGACCTGGTCACCTATCCGCTGCCGGCCTTTGCCGGCGAAGCCGCCGTGCCGACCTCGCTGGACCTGTTCATCAACGGCTACAAGAGCAGCAGCACCGAACTGCAGCCGGGCCCCTACACACTGACCAACGTGCCGTTCATCAACGGCGCCGGCGAGGCCGTGGTGGTGACCACCGACGCCCTCGGCCGGCAGGTGTCGACCACCTTGCCGTTCTACGTCACCAGCAGCCTGCTGGCCAAGGGGCTGTCGGACTTCTCGGTGGCCGCCGGCAGCCTGCGCCGCGACTATGCCGTGCGTGATTTCGCCTATGGCCCGGGCGTGGCCTCGGTGACCTTGCGCCACGGGGTGTCCGACTACTTCACCCTGGAAACCCATGCCGAAAGCGCCGAGTCGATGATGCTCGGCGGCCTGGGCGGCAACCTGCGCCTGGGTACCTTCGGCGTGCTCAACGCGGCGCTGACCCAGAGCCGTTTCGAAGGCGATACAGGGCAGCAGGTGGCGCTGGGCTACCAGTACAACAGCCGGCGCATCGGCTTCAACTACCAGCGCGTGCAGCGCCACGGCGACTACGCCGACCTGTCGCTGGTCGACAGCCCCTTCACCCGCCTGAGCCAGCGCAGCGAGCAGGCCACCCTGAGCCTCAACCTGGACCGCTACGGCAGCCTCGGCGCCGGCTACTTCGACGTGCGCGCCGGCGACGGCACGCGCACGCGGCTGATCAACCTGAGCTGGAGCAAGCCGCTGTGGCGCAACAGCAGCCTGTACCTGTCGGCTAACCGCGAGGTCGGTGACAGCCAGTGGGCGGTGCAGGCGCAGCTGGTGATCCCCTTCGACCTGCGTGGCACCCTGGCCTTCAGCGCCGAGCGCAGCAAGGACGGCCAGGACCTGCAGCGGGTCAACTACAGCCAGGCGGTGCCGGTGGGCGGCGGGGTGGGCTACAACCTGGGCTACGCCACCGGCGGCAATCGCGATGACTACCGCCAGGCCGACCTGACCTGGCGCCTGCAGTCGGTGCAGTTGCAGGTGGGCGCCTACGGCAGTAGCGGCGAGATGACCCGTTGGGCCGATGCCAGTGGCTCGCTGGTGCTGATGGACGCAGGTTTGTTCGCCGCCAACCGCATCGACGACGCCTTCGTTGTGGTCAGCACCAGCGGCTACGCCGACGTGCCGGTGCGCTACGAGAACCAGCAGATCGGCCGCACCGACCGCAACGGCCACCTGTTGGTGCCGTACAGCAGCGGCTACTACCGCGGCAAATACGAGATCGACCCGATGGACCTGCCCGCCGATGTGCTGGCGCCGCAGGTGGAGCAGCGCGTGGCGGTGCGTCGTGGCAGTGGCTACTTGCTGGAGTTCCCGCTCCAGCGTGTGCTGGCGGCGAGCCTGGTGCTGGTCGATGCTGACCAGCAGGAGCTCAAGCTGGGCAGCCGGGTGCACCACCAGGAGAGCGGCGGCGAGGCGGTGGTGGGGTGGGATGGGCTGGTCTATCTGGAGAACCTGTCAGCGCACAATCGCCTGCAGGTGGACAAGGCTGATGGCGGGCAGTGCCAGGTGGCGTTTGACCTGCCTGAAGGGCAGGGCCCGATTCCGCTGATCGGCCCGCTGGTGTGCCGATGAACTGGCTGGCCAGGGGGTGCCTGGCGGGGCTGCTGCTGTTGCCAGGGCCGGCCTGGGCGTTGTGCTCGGCGGTGGCCACCGCGCCGGCGGCGTTCGGATCGGTCAACTCGACGCTGGTGCGCACCACGGTGCAGAGCGCTTCGAGCACCAACGCTGGCCTGCAATGCACCGGTTCGCTGTTGTCGTTGCTGGTCAGCAGCGACCATTTCTACGCCACCATCACCTCTTCCAGCAGCGGCCTGGTGGGGCCGACCGGCGATGTGATCCCCTATACGATCTACGCCAACAACACCACCAGTTACCCGATCAGCCGGGGCGTGCAGTTCGACTTTGCCCGCAACGGCATCATCGACGCCCTCGGCCTGCTCAACGGCACCACGCCCAAGACCGTGCCGCTGTACCTGAAGACCGTGGTCGGCGCCAACGTCGCCGCCGGCCTGTACCAGGAAACCCTGAACATCGCCTGGAGCTGGAACTACTGCTCGGGTATCGGTATCGGCAACATTTGCCTGGGGCGTGACATCGGCAGCGGTAACCAGACCCTGCTGGTCAGCCTTACGGTGACCAACGACTGCCAGATCACCACGCCCAACATCAGCTTCGCCAGCGCGCCGGTGGTGGCCGGGTTCGGCACGGTGAACCAGAGCGTGAGCGTGTCGTGCACCAAGGGCAGCAACTACACGGTGGGGCTGGATGACGGGCAGAATGTCTTGAGCGGACGGCGGCGGATGAAGTCCAGCGCCAACAACTACCTGGCCTACGATATCTTCAAGAGCGCCGGCGTGGTGCGCTGGGGCTCGGTGGGTGCGGCGCGGCGCTCGAGCAGCGATGCCGAGGTGAACCCCGGAGCGGGGACCGGGACCGGGAGCCAGGTGTTCAACTACAACGCCAAGGTGTACACCGACCAGGCCACGCCACCGGCGGCGACCTATACCGACAGTGTGATTCTGGATGTGCAGTTCTGAGTGATGCAACTTGCCGTGCGCCCCCCCCCTGTGTAGGAGCGGCCTTGCGCCGCGAAAGGGCTGCGAAGCAGCCCCGGCAATACCTGCCGCGACGCTGAGATCCTGGGGCTGCTCCGCAGCCCTTTCGCGGCACAAGGCCGCTCCTACACAGGGAAGCGTGCTGCTCAGCGCAGATCGCCGACCATCTTCAGCAACGTCTCCAGCACCGCCCCGGCCAGCGCCTTCGAGCGTTCGCCCGACCAGCCGGTGCGTGGATTCGGCGCATCGTCATGGTCCTTGAACGGCATCTCCAGGGTCAGCGACAGGCAGTCATGGGCCTGGCCCACGGCATTGCACGCCAGGGTCATGTTGGCCTGGCCCGGTTCGTCGCGGGTGTAGCCGTATTTCGTCTGGAAGTCCTTTGTCAGGCTGCACAGGGTGCTGCGGAACTGCTCTTCCAGTTTGGCGATGCGTGGCGTGTAGCCGGGGTTGCCCTCGCAGGCCGCGGTGAACACATGGGGGATCTCCTCGTCGCCATGGGCATCGATGAACGCATCCACGCCATGCAGCTTCATCTGGCTCTGGGCGAAGAACACCTCGGGGCTCAGTTCGACGCTGGCGTCCTGCCAGGCGCGGTTGAGGTCCTTGCCCTTGAAGTTGGTGCGCAGGTGGCCGAGGAAGGCGCCGTCCGGGTTCATGTTGGGGATCAGGTACAGGTCGGCCTTGGCCAGCAGTTGCTGGATGACCGGGCCGTTGGCTTCGAGGGCGTCGATCACGCCTTCCATGAACCACTCGGCCATGTGCTCGCCCGGGTGCTGCTGGGCGATGATCCATAGCTTACGCTTGCCGGTCGCACCGTCGCCCGCACGCAGCAGGGGAATGTCGCGCCCTTGCACGCTGCGCCCGCTGGCCAGCAGCTCGACGCCGGGAATCTGCTTGGCGCGCTCGATCAGCTGGTTGTGGCGCGCACGAGGGTAGGGCTCGAAGTAGGCGAACCAGGCCTGCGCCTGTTCAGCCTTGAAGTCGAAGCTCAGGGCCTTACCGTCGAACTGGCTGGGCACGCGGAACCAGGTCTGCTGGTCGTAGGAGGCCACGGCGTGGTAGCCGGTCCAGGCGTTCTTGTAGGAGGACTCGGCAGCGTTGTCCAGGCTGAAGCGATGGACCTGGCCCGGGGTCAGGCCGCTGGCCTTGAAGTGGAACCACTGGAAGTGGTCGCTGTGGCTGTCCTTGCGGATGTTCAGGTGGACGTGCGCAGGGTTGCTGGCGTCCAGGACCAGGATGTTGCCGGAGTCGAAATCGCAGTCGATGTGCAGCGGGGAGAGCGTCACGGTCATTGCCAGCCTCCTGTTGGCGTTGTTGTGACTGTACTCTACACCGCTTGGCGGCGGGGGTGCGCAGGTTAATTGGACTGGGGGCGCTCTGCGCCCCCTTCGCGGCACAAGGCCGCTCCTACAGAAGTGCGCGGTTTCCTGTAGGAGCGGCCTTTTGCCGCGAAGGGCTGCAGCGCAGCCCCAGACTCTTCAGGCCAGTAGCCCCAGCGCTACAAGCGCAGCAACACCAAGCCCGACGGCAATCGAGCAGCCACCCAGCGATAACGCCGCACGCCCTTGCCGGTACCAGCCGTCATGGCCCAATTGTCGGGCAGGGGCAAGCAGGCTGCGCCAGCGCAGTTCGGTTTCGTGGAAGGCGCGCAGGTGGTCGGGGTCGGCATCCAGCCAGCGGCGGAAGTCGATGCGTTCGCTGGCGGTCACCTGCGGGCTCTGCAGGCGCACGTACCATTGGCCGGCGATGCTGGCCAGCGCGTCGCCGGGGGCGCGGGCGGTCTGCAGGGCCTGGTTCATGTGGCGCTCGATGCTGATCAGCGGCAGGTCCAGGCGTTCAGCGATGGCGGCGAAGCCCTGCTGGTCGAGGCGGTTGAGCAGGAAGACTTGCTGGACCCGGCGCGGCAGGCGCTTGAGCGCATGCAGCAGCGCGTCCTCGCCATGCTGTTCGGCGGTGCGCGGGTCGTGCTCGAGGGGCAGCAGCAGGCGGGTCATGGACAGCTCCTTGCTCATTAAGGAAAGGGGTGGGGGCATCTTCCTTGATGCAGAATCAGCTTAAGCTAAACGAGATTGATTCTCAAGTGCTGATTCCGCAAAGATTTGTAATGAGCGTTCACGTCCTGACACAGTTTTGCTATCATCGCCGCCATCAACGATCTTCATTAGCCTGAAGAGCCAAAAAAAATGACCCGGCAAAAAGCCGGGTCAAAAACCGTGATTAGCCTGATGAGGAGATAATCTGAGCGTCCGACCTGAGGACGTTGCAGGTTATCCAGCGGGTCTCGCGACCTGCTGAGTGCAATGATAATCGTTATCATTTGCCAGTCAAATGATTTTTCCGCGATTGGCAAAAAAATATCTAACTGACGCACACCTCGTCCCCGGCAATCGGGGCTTTTGCCGTTCGTCGGCTATCACGTTCTCCCTTCACAGCCATCCCTTTCAAGCTTTGCGATTTTTGGGATATGGCTGTTCCTATTCAAGATTGCCGGGGTCGCTTTGCGACCCTTTCGCGGCACAAGGCCGCTCCTACAGGAGACCGCGCGCCCCTTTAGGAGCGGCCTTGCCGAGGCGTCGGACCGGCCGGAAAAGGCTGCAAAGCAGCCCCGGCAAATCCAAGCCGGACGCCAATTATCAGCACCTTGAAAGGGCTGTCCTTCAGATCGATGCCTTTTCCGTGGCGTGGCACTGCTCGAGCAGGGCGCGGGCCATGTTGACCATGTGCATCAGCGCAAACACTACTTCCCGCGTCGTGCCCTGCAGATGGTTGCCGGTTTCCTGTGCTGTGGCCGACGCGCAGCGCAGCAGGGCCATGGCATGGTCGCAAGCCTGGGCGTTGCTGACGCCATCGCGCAGGGTCCATAGCGAACGCTCCAGGTCGCGGGGCGTGGGGGTGGGGTTGAGGTAGAAATCGAGGGCGCGGCGGGCTGCTTCTTCGTCGAGATCTGTTTCCGTTTCTTTCGAGATGCTCATCCTGATTACCTGCGAATACCAATAGGTGAAAGGTGAAGTCCGATTCTAATACCTAAAGTATTGAAATGTGTTTAGGCAAATACTACTTGATGTGTATTGAACGCAGGGAGGCAGTCCGTATCGTGCCTGCGATGAATATGGACAAATGGATAGCTCTGGTCCGGGAACGGATCGAGGAGCTCGATATCTCCCAGGAGCAGCTTGCCGAACGCGTTGGGGTTTCCCAGGGCAGCATCGGCCATTGGCTGAAGAAACGCCGTCAGCCTCGGGTCGACTCGATGAACCGCACGTTCATCGAGTTGGGCATGCCGCATTACCAGGTCAGCATGCAACTGCGTGTGCTGGGGCAGGTGGGTGAGGAGCGGGCGCGTTATGGCCTCGAGGACGACGATGACGACGGGCTGGCGAAATACTTCGTGTGTTTCCGCTATCCGGTACGTGACTGGAGCACCTTGGGTCAGCAGGAGCAGGAAGCGCCGGAGGTCTTCGAGCAGACTGACTACCTGGCCCAGGGCAAGGCGTTCTGGCTGACGGTCGAGAACGACACCATGAGTGCCGCCAGTGGCAGGAGCGTGCCCGAGGGGGTTCGAATCCTGGTCGATGATGGTGTGCCCGCCGAGCCGGGGCGTCTGGTGATTGCCCGGCTGCCAGGCAAGTCCGCGATCTTTCGGCAGTTGACCGAGGAGGGTGGGCAGCGGTATCTGAAGGCGCTCAACAATGTCTATCCGACTTTGGTGTGCGAGGAGGGCTGCGAGTTCCTTGGTGTTGTGGTGCGGATGCACGGGGTGCTCTAGATCACCGGGGCTGCTGTGCAGCCCTTTCGCGGCACAAGGCCGCTCCTACAGGAAACCGAGCTTCCCTGTAGGAGCGGCCTTGTGCCGCGAAAGGGGCGCAAAGCGCCCCTAGCTCAACCTTCAAAGCTCGTTAAGCCTCCAACTCGACCAACACTGTCCCTTCGCTGACCATATCCCCCTCCTGGCAGAACAGTGCCTTCACTGTCCCGGAGTGCGGCGCCCGAATGCTGTGCTCCATCTTCATCGCCTCCAGCACCACCAGCGCGGTACCGGCCTCGACCACCTGCCCCGGCTCCACCAGTACCCGCACGATACTCCCGTTCATTGGCGCACCCAGCCCGCCCTGATGGCTGTGGCTGGCTTCCGCCGCCGCAATCGGGTCATGGACGCTGACCGCATGCAACTCACCCTGCCACTGCAGGTACAGCGTGCCGCCCCGACGCACCGCCAGGTGACGACGGCGCAGGCCGTCCACGTCATGACACAGCTGCTCCCCCTCCAGGCGATAAGTCGAAGGCGCGCTGCGCTCCAGTGCCACCGCCTGTTCATGCCCGTCGCACTGCAAATGCAGGCTGCTGCGCGCCGGCAAGCCCAGGCGCAGGCCATCACGGGCCGCCCACGGTGAAGCGCGGTCGTCCTGGCGCTGCAGCGCTGGCTCGCCTTGCAGCCACGCCTCGGCGGCGGCTTCCCAGAATTGCGCCGGCAGCGCCTGGGGCGCAGGCAGCAACACGTCCTGATGACGCGGAATGAACCCGGTGTCCAGTTCCGCCTGGGCAAACGCCGGGTGCGCAAGGATGCGACGCAGGAAGGCGATATTGGTCTTCAGCCCGCCAATGGCGAACTCATCGAGCATCGCCAGCAACCGCAGGCGCGCCTGCTCGCGGTCCTGGCCCCAGGCGATCAGCTTGCCCAGCATCGGGTCATAGAACGGCGACACCACGTCGCCTTCGCTGACGCCGCTGTCCACCCGGCGGCCTTCGCCCGGTGCCGACTCGCGGTACAGCGCCAGGGTGCCGGTGGCCGGCAGGAACTCGTTGGCCGGATCCTCCGCATACAGCCGCACCTCGATGGCATGGCCGATCAGCGGTACTTGCTCCTGGGTGATCGGCAGCGGCTCGCCGCAGGCCACGCGGATCTGCCAGGCCACCAGGTCGAGCCCGGTGATGGCCTCGGTGACCGGATGCTCCACCTGCAGGCGGGTGTTCATCTCCATGAAGAAGAACTCGCCGCGGGCATCGAGCAGGAACTCGACAGTGCCGGCGCCCACGTAGCCGATGGCCTGGGCGGCGCGCACCGCGGCCTCGCCCATGGCCTTGCGCAGCTCGGGAGAGAGGCCCGGTGCCGGCGCTTCCTCGACCACTTTCTGGTGGCGGCGCTGGATCGAGCAGTCGCGCTCGTTGAGGTACAGGCAGTTGCCGTGCTGGTCGGCGAACACCTGGATCTCCACATGACGCGGCTTGAGCACGTACTTCTCGACCAACATGCGCGCATCGCCGAACGACGACTGCGCCTCGCGTTGCGCCGAGGCCAGGGCGTCGGCCAGCTGGCTCTCGTCCTCGACCACCTTCATGCCCTTGCCGCCGCCCCCGGCGCTGGCCTTGAGCAGCACCGGGTAGCCAATGCGCTCGGCGGCGGCGCGGAAGGTCTCCAGGTCCTGGGCCTCGCCGTGGTAGCCCGGCACCAGCGGCACGCCGGCGGACTCCATCAGCGCCTTGGCCGCCGACTTGCTGCCCATGGCGTCGATGGCGCTGGCCGGTGGGCCGAGGAAGATCAGACCGGCCTGTTCGATGGCGCGGGCAAAACCGGCGTTCTCCGACAGGAAGCCATAGCCCGGGTGGATCGCCTGGGCGCCGCTGGCCTTGGCGGCGTCGAGCAGCTTGTCGATCACCAGGTAGCTTTCGGCGGCCTTGGTGCCACCGAGGTCTACACGGATATCGGCTTCGCGGCTATGGCGCGCATCGCGGTCGGTGGCGCTGTGCACGGCCACGGTGGTCAGGCCCATGGCCTTGGCGGTGCGCATCACCCGGCAGGCGATCTCGCCGCGGTTGGCGACCAGCAGGGTGGTCAGCGTGGGTCGGCTCATGAGCGCGGCTCCTTGTTGTCTTGCCAGGCGGGGCGGCGTTTTTCCAGGAAGGCGCGCAGGCCCTCCTGGCCTTCGGCGCTGACGCGGATGCGGGCGATGGTGTTCTCGCAGTAGCGACGCAGGGCCGGACTCAGCTCGCCGGCGTCCACTTCGCGCAGCAGGTCCTTGGTGGCGCGCAGCGCCTGCGGGCTGTTCTGCAGCAGGTTATCGACCCAGGCTTCGACCTGGGCGTCCAGCTCGGCGGCCGGGTATACCTCGGCCAGCAGGCCCAGGTCGCGGGCGCGCACGCCGCTGAAACGCTCGGCGGTAAGGGCATAGCGGCGGGCGGCGCGCTCGCCGATGGCCTTGACCACGAACGGGCTGATCACCGCCGGGGCCAGGCCGATGCGCACTTCCGACAGGCACAGCTGCGCGTCCTCGGCGCCGATGGCCATGTCGCAGCAACTGATCAGCCCCAGCGCGCCACCGAAAGCGGCGCCTTGCACCACGGCCAGGGTCGGCGTCTTGAGCCGGTGCAGGGCATACATCAGCTCGCCCAGTTCGTGAGCGTCGTCCAGGTTGGTGTTGAAGTCCAGCTGCGCCGACTGCTGCATCCAGGCCAGGTCCGCGCCGGCGCTGAAGTGCCGGCCACGGCCGCGCAGCACCACGAAGCGCAGGCTGGCGTCTTCGGCCAGCTGGTCGAGGGCGACGATCAGTTCGCGGATCATCTGCGCATTGAAGGCGTTGTTCTTGTCTTCCCGGCTCAGCCACAGGGTGGCGAAGCCGCGAGGGTCCTTGACCAGTTCAAGGGTGGCGAATTCGCTCATGGGTCACATCCGGAAAATGCCGAAGCGGCTCTGTTCGATCGGGGCGTTCAGCGCGGCGGACAACGCCAGGCCGAGCACGTCGCGGGTCTGCGCCGGGTCGATGACGCCGTCGTCCCACAGCCGGGCGCTGGAGTAGTAGGGGTGACCCTGGCGCTCGTACTGGTCGAGGATCGGCTGCTTGAGCTTCTTCTCGTCTTCGCTGCTGAACACCTCACCGCTGCGCTCGCTTTGCTCGCGCTTGACCTGGGCCAGCACGCCAGCCGCCTGTTCGGCGCCCATCACGCCGATGCGGGCGTTGGGCCACATCCACAGGAAGCGCGGGTCGTAGGCGCGGCCGCACATGCCGTAGTTACCGGCGCCGAAGCTGCCGCCGATGATCACCGTGAACTTCGGCACCTGGGCGCAGGCCACCGCGGTCACCAGCTTGGCGCCGTGCTTGGCGATGCCGCCTTCCTCGTACTTCTTGCCGACCATGAAGCCGGTGATGTTCTGCAAGAACAGCAGCGGTATGCCGCGCTGGCAGGCCAGCTCGATGAAGTGCGCGCCTTTTTGTGCAGCTTCGGCGAAGAGGATGCCATTGTTGGCCAGGATCGCCACCGGGTAGCCGTGCAGGTGGGCGAAGCCGCACACCAGGGTGGTGCCGAACAGCGCCTTGAACTCATCGAACACCGAGCCATCGACCAGCCGCGCGATCACCTCGCGCACATCGAACGGCTGCTTGGCGTCGGCCGGGACCACGCCGTACAGCTCCTCGGCGTTGTACAGCGGTGCGATCGGCGCCTGGCATTGCAGCTTGCCCTGCTTGTGCCAGTTGAGGTTGGCGACGCTGCGCCGGGCGATGGCCAGGGCGTGCTCGTCGTTGTCGGCGTAGTGGTCGGCCACGCCGCTGGTGCGGCAGTGCACGTCGGCGCCGCCGAGGTCCTCGGCGCTGACCACTTCACCGGTCGCGGCTTTCACCAAGGGTGGGCCTGCGAGGAAGATGGTCGCCTGCTGGCGCACCATGATCGCTTCGTCGGCCATGGCCGGCACATAGGCGCCGCCGGCGGTGCACGAGCCCATCACCACGGCGATCTGCGGTATCCCCAGGGCGCTCATGTTGGCCTGGTTGAAGAAGATCCGACCGAAGTGCTCGCGGTCGGGGAACACTTCGTCCTGGCGCGGCAGGTTGGCGCCGCCGGAGTCCACCAGGTAGATGCACGGCAGGCGGTTCTGCAAGGCGATGGTCTGGGCGCGCAGGTGCTTTTTCACCGTCAGCGGGTAATAGGAGCCGCCTTTGACCGTGGCGTCGTTGGCCACGATCATGCACTCCACGCCTTCGACGCGGCCGATGCCGGCGATCACGCCGGCGGCCGGCACGTCTTCGCCGTACACCTCATGGGCGGCCAGCTGGCCGATCTCGAGAAACGCCGAGCCCGGGTCGAGCAGGCGGTCGATTCGCTCGCGGGGCAGCAGCTTGCCCCGCGAGGTATGCCGCTCCTGGGCCTTCGGTCCGCCGCCCTGACTGACCTGGGCGAGCAGGCCGCGCAGGGCCTGGACCTGTTCGAGCATGGCCGCGCTATTGCTGGCGAATTCCGCCGAGCGCGGGTTGATCTGGGTATGCAAGGTAGCCATGGACGCCGGTTCCTTGTGCTCAGCGGGTTTCGTTGAACAGTTCGCGGCCGATCAGCATCCGGCGGATCTCGCTGGTGCCGGCGCCGATCTCGTACAGCTTGGCGTCGCGCAGCAGGCGGCCGGCCGGGAACTCGTTGATGTAGCCGTTGCCGCCAAGGATCTGGATCGCTTCCAGGGCCATCTGCGTGGCGCGCTCGGCGGTGTAGAGGATCACCCCGGCGGCGTCCTTGCGGGTGGTTTCGCTGCGGTCGCAGGCCTGGGCCACGGCGTACAGGTAGGCGCGGCTGGCGTTGAGCTGGGTGTACATGTCGGCGATCTTGCCCTGGATCAGCTGGAACTCGCCGATGCTCTGGCCGAACTGCTTGCGGTCATGGATGTACGGGACTACCAGGTCCATGCAGCTCTGCATGATGCCGGTGGGGCCGCCGGCGAGCACCACGCGCTCGTAGTCCAGGCCGCTCATCAGCACGCGCACGCCGCCGTTGAGCTGGCCGAGGATGTTTTCTTCCGGTACTTCGACGTCATCGAAGAACAGCTCGCAGGTGTTGGAACCGCGCATGCCGAGCTTGTCGAACTTGTTGCTGCGAGTGAAGCCTTTCCAGTCGCGCTCGACGATGAACGCGGTGATGCCGTGGGGGCCCTTGTCCAGGTCGGTCTTGGCGTAGATCACGTAGGTGTTGGCGTCGGGGCCGTTGGTGATCCAGGTCTTGCTGCCGTTGAGCACGTAGCGGTCGCCGCGTTTTTCGGCGCGCAGCTTCATCGACACCACATCGGAGCCGGCGTTGGGCTCGCTCATGGCCAGGGCGCCGATGTGCTCGCCGCTGATCAGCTTGGGCAGGTACTTGAGCTTCTGCTCGTGGGTGCCGTTGCGGTTGATCTGGTTGACGCACAGGTTGGAGTGGGCGCCGTACGACAAGGCCACCGAGGCCGAGGCGCGGCTGATTTCTTCCATCGACACCACGTGGGCCAAGTAGCCCAGGCCGGCGCCGCCGTATTCTTCCGGCACGGTGATGCCCAGCAGGCCCATGTCGCCGAACTTGCGCCACATGTCGGCGGGGAACAGGTTGTCGTGGTCGATCTGCGCGGCGCGCGGGGCCAGTTCGGCGGCGACGAAGGTGCGCACCTGGTCGCGGAGCATGTCGATGGTTTCGCCCAGGGCGAAGTTCAGGCTGGGGTAATGCATGTGGGGGCACCTTCTTGTTCTTGAAATTGGGTTACACCGTAGCCCAAGGATCTTCCGCAAACCCTGTGGGAGCGGGTTCACCCGCGAATGCGTCAGCAGGGTCACCGTCATTGCCTGAATGATCGCATTCGCGGGTAAACCCGCTCCCACAGGGTCGGCGGCGCATTGCCGGGCTCGGCGCCGTTTTCACCTTTACGTTAACGTAAGCCTGCCTTGTATTGCTGTCAATCCAGTCATCACCTTTACGTAAACGTAAATCTACGCCAGAGTAATTGCCGCCTGCTTCAGTCATGCCCAGAACAACCACAAGAAGGGACAACCATGCCTCAACCAAGCTACACGCGCGGCCGTCAAGACAAACCATTGCTCACCCTGACCATCGGCCAGGCCTTCGATGCCACCGTCGCCCTTCATGGCGAGCGCGAGGCGCTGGTGGTGCGCCACCAGGGATTGCGCTACAGCTGGCGCGAGCTGGCCGCCGAGGTCGATGTGCATGCCCGGGCCTTGATGGCGCTGGGCGTGGAGGTGGGCGAGCGGGTCGGTATCTGGGCGCCCAACTGCGCCCAGTGGTGCATCCTGCAACTGGCCACGGCCAAGGTCGGCGCGATCCTGGTCAACATCAACCCGGCCTATCGGGTGGGCGAGCTGGAATACGTGCTGCGCCAGTCCGGCTGCCGCTGGCTGGCGTGCGCCGATGCCTTCAAGACCTCCGACTACCACGCGATGGTGCAGGAGCTGGTACCTGAGCTGGCGGTCCATGCCGTGGGCGAGCTGGCCAGCGAACGCCTGCCCGACCTGCGCGGGGTGATCAGCCTGGCCGCCGAGCCGCCTGCGGGCTTCCTGCCCTGGACCGCGCTGGCCGGGCGGGCAGGGCAGGTGGAACTCACCGCCTACGAGGCCCGGCAACAGGGCCTGCAGTTCGACCAGCCGGTGAACATCCAGTACACCTCCGGCACCACCGGCGCGCCCAAGGGCGCGACCCTGAGCCACTACAACCTGCTCAACAACGGCTACATGGTCGGCGAGAGTCTGGGCCTGACCGAGCAGGACCGCATGGTGATCCCGGTGCCGCTGTACCACTGTTTCGGCATGGTCATGGGCAATCTCGGTTGCATCACCCACGGCAGCACCCTGATCTACCCCAACGACGCCTTCGACGCCGAACTCACCCTGCGCGCCGTGGCCGAGGAGCGCGCCAGCATCCTCTATGGCGTGCCGACCATGTTCATCGCCATGCTCGATCACCCCAGCCGCCCCGTGCTGGACCTGTCCAGCCTGCGCAGCGGCATCATGGCCGGTGCCACCTGCCCGATCGAGGTGATGCGCAAGGTCATCGAGCAGATGCACATGGCCGAGGTACAGATCGCCTATGGCATGACCGAAACCAGCCCGGTCTCGCTGCAGACAGGTCCCGACGATGGCCTGGAGCTGCGCGTGACCACCGTGGGCCGCACCCAGCCGCAGCTGGAGACCAAGCTGGTGGACGCCGACGGGCGCATCGTTGCCCGGGGCGAGATCGGCGAGCTGTGCACCCGGGGCTACAGCGTGATGCTCGGTTACTGGGACAACCTGCAGGCCACCCATGACGCCATCGATCCGGCCGGATGGATGCACACCGGCGACCTGGCGGTGATGGACGATGACGGCTATGTGCGCATCGTCGGGCGCAACAAGGACATGATCATTCGCGGTGGCGAGAACATCTATCCGCGCGAGCTCGAGGAGTTCTTCCACACCCACCCGGCGGTGGCCGAGGCGCAGGTGGTGGGGATTCCGTGCAGCAGGTATGGCGAGGAGGTGGTGGCGTGGATTCGCCTGCATCCCGGACACAGCGCCAGTGCCGAGGAACTGCAACAGTGGTGCAAGGCGCGGCTGGCGCATTTCAAGACGCCACGGCATTTCCGCTTCGTCGATGAGTTTCCGATGACGGTGACGGGGAAGGTGCAGAAGTTCCGGATGCGCGAAATCAGCGTGGAGGAGCTGGGGGGCTAGGCATCGCCTTGTAGACCAGGTCGACCAGCTCGGCAAAGGTGGTGTAGGTCTGGACTTGATCGGGGATGAAGATGCCGAATGTCTCCTCCACGATGGCTTGCAGTTCCACCACGTCGAAACTGTCGGCGCCCAGTTCGTCCATGGCGATGTTCGGGCGGATTCGGTGCAGGCTCTGTTCGAGGAAGCCGGCGAGGATCCATTGCAGGTGGAAGGCGATGTAGAGGCGCGAGCGCATGCCGGAGGTGACCGTCAGAGGGCGGTGCTTCTCTTTACGTGGCTTCGTGAGCGGGCGCCACTGGCAGAAATGCCAGGTGTATCGGACGCAACTTTGTGCTGTCAGGACCGGCCTCATCGCGGGGCAAGCCCGCTCCCACAAGTGCCGTGTCGCCTGCGTGGGAGCGGGCTAGCCCCGCGATGGGGCCGACTCAGGCGGTCAACATTCCACAACCTTGTCTATCCTCTACCTTTCATCGGCGGCTCCTCGCTCGGCGGGTCGCCCACGGTCGGCGGCAGGGTCGGCTTGATCGGCAGCTCGTCCGGATCCTCTTCAGGCACCGGCGGCGGCAAGGTCGGGTCGTCGATGTTCGGGTCGGGTGTCTCCGGTGGAATGGGAATGTTCATGGGCCTGGCCTCGCGGGATGAATGAAGAGGTGTCGCAGGCTTTGACCCAGGCCTGCGCCCGACGCTCATTTTTTTTGAACCCCCGCGCCCGACCACGGCTCTGAACCCTTACCGCCACCAGCCCAGGGGAGCAGGTCGATGTCTGGTAAAGAGCCGTTCGAAAGCGTGCCCATGGCCAACGATCACCCGGACCAGGCCATCAGCCTGTCCCAGGCGCTGCTGGCGCCGCGCATCGTGATCGAGGACGCAAGCCCGGTGCTCGACGGCGGCACCTTCGCCGCCAAGGCGGTGCGCGGGCACAAGGTCGAGGTGACGGCCAAGGTCTACAGCGACGGCCACGACCGCCTGGCGGTAAGCCTGAACTGGCGCCAGGCCCACAGCCGGCGTTGGCACTGCGTGGCGATGCACTCGCCGGGCAACGACCTGTGGCTGGCGGACTTCACCCCCACCGATCTGGGCTTGCACCTGTTCAGCATCGAGGCCTGGATCGACCCTTTCGCCACCTACTGCCATGACCTGGAGAAGAAGTACGCCGCCGGTGTGGACGTGAAACTCGAACTGGAGGAGGGCCGGCTGCTGCTGGGCCAGGGCATCGAGCGCAGCGACGGGCTTTTGCGCGAGCAACTCGAGAGCTTGCAACAGCGCCTGCCGGATTTGCCGATGGATGAACAGGTGATGTTGCTGCTGCACCCCGACGCGGCCCAGCTGATGGCCGAGGCCGAGCACCGCAGCTACCTCACCCGCAGCCGCGAGTTCCCCCTGGATGTGGACCGCGAGGCGGCGCTGTTCGCCAGCTGGTACGAACTGTTCCCGCGCTCGATCACTGACGATGCCGAACGCCACGGCACCTTCGACGACGTGCACCAGCGCCTGCCGATGATCCGCGACATGGGCTTCGACGTGCTGTACTTCCCGCCGATCCACCCCATCGGCATGAAGCACCGCAAGGGCCGCAACAACGCCTTGCAGGCCGAGCCCGGCGACCCCGGCAGCCCTTACGCCATCGGCAGCCCCGAGGGCGGGCACGACGCCATACACCCACAGCTGGGCAGCCGCGAGGACTTCCGCCGGCTGGTCGCCGCCGCCGCCGAGCATGGGCTGGAGATCGCCCTGGACTTCGCCATCCAGTGCTCCCAGGACCACCCCTGGCTCACGGAGCACCCCGGCTGGTTCAGTTGGCGCCCCGACGGCAGCATCCGTTACGCCGAGAACCCGCCGAAGAAGTACCAGGACATCGTCAACGTCGACTTCTACGCCCCCGAATCGGTGCCGAGCCTGTGGCTGGCCTTGCGCGACGTGGTGGTCGGCTGGGTGGAGGAGGGCGTGAAGACCTTCCGCGTCGACAACCCGCACACCAAGCCGCTGCCGTTCTGGCAATGGCTGATCGCCAATGTGCGCAGCCGGCATCCCGAGGTGATCTTCCTCGCCGAGGCCTTCACCCGCCCGGCGATGATGGCGCGCCTGGGCAAGGTCGGTTATGCCCAGAGCTACACCTATTTCACCTGGCGCAACAGCAAGCAGGAACTGCGCGAGTACTTCGAGCAGCTCAACCAGCCGCCGTGGAGCCAGTGCTACCGGCCCAACTTCTTCGTCAACACGCCGGACATCAACCCGTACTTCCTGCAGACCTCGGGCCGCCCCGGCTTTCTCATCCGCGCCGCGCTGGCAACCATGGGCTCGGGCCTGTGGGGCATGTATTCGGGCTTCGAGCTGTGCGAGGGCACGCCGCTGCCGGGCAAGGAGGAGTACCTGGATTCGGAGAAATACGAGATTCGCCCGCGCGATTTCACCCAGCCCGGCAACATCGTCGCCGAAATCGCCCAGCTCAACCGCATCCGCCGGCAGAACCGCGCCCTGCAGACTCACCTGGGGGTGGTGTTCCTCAACTGCTGGAACGATCAGATCCTGTATTTCGCCAAGCGCACGCCCGAGCGTGACAACGTCATCCTGGTGGCCATCAGCCTCGATCCGTACAACGCCCAGGAGGGCAGTTTCGAGCTGCCGTTGTGGGAGTTGGGGCTGGACGACAACGCCGACACCCAGGGCGAGGACCTGATGAATGGCCACCGCTGGACCTGGCATGGCAAGACCCAGTGGATGCGCATCGAACCGTGGCACCAGCCGTTTGGTATCTGGCGCATCGAGAAGCTCCGCTAATCCCCTGTAGGAGCGGCCTTGTGCCGCGAAAGGGGCGCGAAGCGGCCCCAGGTTCTTAGCGACATGACAGATTGCTGGGGCTGCTACGCAGCCCTTTCGCGGCACAAGGCCGCTCCTACAGGGAGTGTGCCGAACCGGAAAATGAAAGGAGTCGCACATGGCCAAGCGTTCCCGCCCGGCAGCCTTCATCGACGATCCGCTGTGGTACAAGGACGCGGTGATCTACCAGTTGCACGTGAAATCGTTCTTCGATTCCAACAACGACGGCATCGGCGATTTCGCAGGGCTTATCGGCAAGCTCGACTACATCGCCGAACTTGGCGTCAACACCCTCTGGCTGCTGCCGTTCTACCCCTCGCCCCGGCGCGACGACGGCTACGACATCGCCGAGTACAAGGCCGTGCACCCGGACTACGGCAGCCTCGCCGATGCCAGGCGCTTCATCGCCGAGGCCCACAAGCGCGGCCTGCGGGTGATCACGGAGCTTGTCATCAACCACACCTCCGACCAGCACCCCTGGTTCCAGCGCGCCCGCCACGCCAGGCGCGGCAGCAAGGCCCGGGACTTCTACGTGTGGTCCGACGACGAGCAAAAGTACGACGGCACACGGATCATCTTCCTCGACACCGAGAAGTCCAACTGGACCTGGGACCCGGTCGCCGGCCAGTATTTCTGGCACCGCTTCTACTCGCACCAGCCGGACCTGAACTTCGACAACCCGCAAGTGCTCAAGGCCGTGATCGGCGTGATGCGCTACTGGCTCGACATCGGCGTCGACGGCCTGCGCCTGGATGCCATCCCGTACCTGATCGAGCGCGACGGCACCAACAACGAGAACCTCCCCGAAACCCACACCGTGCTCAAGGCCATCCGCGCCGAGATCGACGCCAACTACCCCGACCGCATGCTGCTGGCCGAGGCCAACCAGTGGCCGGAGGACACCCGCCCGTACTTCGGTGAAGGCGACGGCGACGAATGCCACATGGCCTTCCACTTCCCGTTGATGCCGCGCATGTACATGGCCCTGGCCATGGAGGACCGCTTCCCGATCACCGATATCCTGCGCCAGACCCCGGAGATCCCGGCCAACTGCCAATGGGCGATCTTCCTGCGCAACCACGATGAACTGACCCTGGAGATGGTCACCGACCGCGAGCGCGACTACCTGTGGAACTACTACGCCGAGGACCGCCGCGCGCGCATCAACCTCGGCATCCGCCGGCGCCTGGCGCCGTTGCTGCAGCGCGACCGGCGGCGCATCGAACTGCTGACCAGCCTGCTGCTGTCGATGCCCGGCACCCCGACCCTGTACTACGGCGACGAGCTGGGCATGGGCGACAACATCTACCTGGGCGACCGCGACGGCGTGCGCACGCCCATGCAATGGTCGCCGGACCGCAACGGCGGTTTCTCCCGGGCCGATCCGCAGCGCCTGGTGCTGCCGCCGATCATGGACCCGCTGTACGGCTACCAGACCATCAACGTCGAGGCCCAGGCCCACGACCCGCATTCATTGCTCAACTGGAACCGCCGCCTGCTGGCGGTGCGCAGCCAGCAGAAAGCCTTTGGCCGGGGCAGCATGAAGATGCTGACGCCGAGCAATCGACGGATTCTCGCCTATATCCGCGAATACACCGATGCCGACGGCAACAGCGAGATTGTGCTGTGCGTGGCCAATGTCTCGCGGGCGGCCCAGGCGGCGGAACTGGAGTTGTCGCAGTACGCCGGCAAGGTGCCAGTGGAAATGCTCGGCGGCAGCGCCTTCCCGCCCATCGGCCAGCTGCCGTTCCTGCTGACCCTGCCGCCCTATGGTTTCTACTGGTTCCTGCTGGCCAGCCACGACCGCATGCCGAGCTGGCATGTCCAGCCTGCCGAGGGTCTGCCCGAGCTGACCACCCTGGTGCTGCGCAAGCGCATGGAGGAGCTGCTCGAGTCGCCATCGCGCGAGACCTTGCAGGCATCCATCCTGCCGCAATACCTGCCCAAGCGCCGCTGGTTTGCCGGCAAGGAAGGGCCCATTGACCAGGTACGCCTGAGCTATGGCGTGCGCTTCGCCACCACGGCGCTGCCGGTGCTGCTCGCCGAGCTGGAGGTGTACAGCGAGGGCGTCGTCACTCACTACCAGTTGCCCTTCGGCCTGCTGCCGGAGGAGCAGATCAACGCGGCGCTGCCTCAGCAACTGGCGCTGTCGCGGGTGCGCCGTGGCCGCCAGGTGGGGCTGATCACCGATGCCTTCGTGCTCGAACCGTTCATTCGCGCCGTGCTCAAGGGCTGCCAGGAGGGCCTGCGCCTGCCCTGTGGCGATGGCCTGGGCGAGCTGCATTTCCATCGCACCGAGGCATTGGCCGCGCTGCAGCTCGATGAGCAGAGCGAGGTGCGCTACCTGGGCGCCGAGCAGTCCAACAGCTCGGTGGTGGTCGGCGGCAGCCTGGTGCTCAAGCTGATCCGCCGGGTGAACCCGGGGGTGCATCCGGAGCTTGAGATGAGCGCCTACCTGACCGCTGCGGGCTTTGCCAATATCTCGCCCCTGCTGGCCTGGATCAGCCGTGTCGATGACAGTGGCCAGCCCCATCTGCTGATGATCGCCCAGGGCTACCTGAGCAACCAGGGCGACGCCTGGGATTGGACGCAGAACACCCTGGAACGGGCGATTCGCGACCAGATGGAACCGGGTAGCGTCGAACAGGAGGCGCATACCGATGCCCTGGCCGAGCTGACCGGCTTCGCCGCCTTGCTCGGCCAACGCCTGGGCGAGATGCATCTGCTGCTGGCCGCGCCGAGCGACGACAAGGCGTTCCAGTCTCGTCCGAGCGATGCCCAGGACAGCGAGCGCTGGAGCCGGCAGATCAGCGCCGACCTGACCCGTGCCCTCGACCTGCTGGCCCAGCACCGCGATACCCTGGACCGCGACAGCCAGGCCCTGGTCGACGACCTGCAGCAACAGCGTGAAGGCCTGCAGCAGCACGTCGACAACCTCGCCCGGCAGGCCCGGGGCGGCCTGCTGATGCGCGTGCACGGCGACCTGCACCTGGGCCAGGTGCTGGTGGTGCAGGGCGACGCCTACCTGATCGATTTCGAGGGCGAGCCGGCGCGCCCGCTGGACGAGCGCCGGGCGAAACACAGCCCGTACAAGGATGTCAGCGGCGTGCTGCGCTCCTTCGACTATGCTGCTGCGATGATCCTGCGCAGCGCCTCGGCGGTCGACCTGTCCGACGCGGCGCGCCAGGCCCGGCAGCGGGTCGCCCGGCAGTACCTGCATCAGTCGCGTCACGCCTTCGTCGAAGCCTACGGGCTGGCTACCGCTGCCATGCCCCACGCCTGGCAGCAGGCCGAGGGCGAACGCGCGGCGCTGGAGCTGTTCTGCCTGGAGAAGGCCGCCTACGAAATCACCTATGAAGCCGAAAACCGGCCAAGTTGGCTGGCCGTGCCTTTGCATGGTCTGCATGGACTGATCAGTACCTGGGGGGAGGGGTGAGCCATTCCAGGTTGAACACGAATCTCTGTGGGAGCGGGCTTGCCCGCGAACACCGGCAAAGCCGGTGCCATGTACCAAGTCGCCTGCTTCGCGGGCAAGCCCGCTCCCACAGAGGCCCGGATGGGCAGCATTGAATAATTTGATAAGGGGCAGTGAGATGAATGCAACCACGCGTGACAACGGCGGCCTTCGGCAACGGGACCTCGACGCCCTGGTCCGCGCCGAGCACGCCGACCCATTTGCCGTGCTGGGTCCCCATGGCGACGGTGCGGGCGGCCTGTTCGTCCGCGCTTTCCTGCCTAATGCCCTGAATGCACGACTGCTGACGCGCCAGGATGGGCAAGTGCTTGCCGAAATGGTGCAGGGCAGCGTGCCGGGGCTGTTCACCGCGCACCTCGATGAGGCACAGGCCTACCTGCTGCAGATCGGCTGGGCCGGCGGCGAGCAGGTGACCGAGGACCCCTACAGCTTTGGCCCGCAACTGGGCGACATGGACATGCATCTGTTCGCCGAAGGCAACCACCGCGACCTGGCCGGGCGCTTCGGCGCCCAGCCGACGCAAGTGGAAGGCATCGCGGGGGTGTGTTTCTCGGTCTGGGCGCCCAACGCCAGGCGGGTGTCGGTGGTCGGCGACTTCAACAACTGGGACGGCCGCCGTCACCCCATGCGCCTGCGCCACGGTGCCGGGGTGTGGGAGCTGTTCGTGCCCAGGCTCGGCGTGGGCGAGACTTACAAGTTCGAAGTATTGGGCGCGGACGGCGTGCTGCCACTCAAGGCCGACCCCCTGGCCCGTGCCACCGAACTGCCGCCGAGCACCGCCTCGAAGGTGGCCGGTGCCCTGGCCCACGACTGGCGCGATGGCCAGTGGATGGAGCAGCGCGCCCAACGGCATGCCTACAGCGCGCCGCTGTCGATCTACGAACTGCACGTCGGCTCCTGGCGCTGCGAGCTGGACGATGCCGGCGAAGTCGCGCGCTTCTACAACTGGCGCGAGCTGGCCGAGCGCCTGGTGCCCTACGTGCAGGAGCTGGGCTTCACCCATATCGAACTGATGCCGATCATGGAACACCCCTTCGGCGGCTCCTGGGGCTACCAGCCGCTGTCGCTGTTCGCGCCGACCTCGCGCTATGGCAGCGCCGAGGACTTCGCCTTCTTCGTCGATGCCTGCCACCAGGGCGGCATCGGCGTGCTCCTCGACTGGGTGCCGGCGCATTTCCCCACCGACGAGCATGGCCTGGCGCGCTTCGACGGCACCGCGCTGTACGAGTACGACAACCCGCTGGAAGGCTTCCACCAGGACTGGAACACGCTGATCTACAACCTCGGTCGCAACGAGGTGCGCGGCTTCATGCTGGCCTCGGCGCTGCACTGGCTCAAGCACTTCCACATCGACGGCCTGCGCGTGGACGCGGTGGCCTCGATGCTTTACCGCGATTATTCGCGCAAGGCCGGCGAATGGGTGCCCAACCGCCACGGCGGGCGCGAGAACCTCGAGGCCATCGACTTCATCCGCCACCTCAACGGCGTCGCCGCCCATGAGGCGCCGGGCGCGTTGATCATCGCCGAGGAGTCCACCGCCTGGCCCGGCGTCAGCCAGCCGGTGCAGCAGGGCGGCCTGGGCTTCGCCTACAAGTGGAACATGGGCTGGATGCACGACACCCTGCACTACATCCAGAACGATCCGGTGCACCGAACCTACCACCACAACGAGATGAGTTTCGGGCTGATCTACGCCTATTCCGAGCATTTCATCCTGCCGATCTCCCACGACGAAGTGGTCCACGGCAAGCATTCGCTGATCGACAAGATGCCCGGCGATCGCTGGCAGAAGTTCGCCAACCTGCGGGCGTACCTGGCGTTCATGTGGACCCACCCGGGCAAGAAGCTGCTGTTCATGGGCTGCGAGTTCGGCCAGTGGCGCGAGTGGAACCATGACCAGCAACTGGACTGGTACCTGCTGCAGTACTCCGAGCACCAGGGCGTGCAGAAGCTGGTGGCCGACCTCAACCGCCTGTACCGCGAACTGCCGGCGTTGCACGAGCTGGACTGCCAGCCCCAGGGCTTCCAGTGGCTGATCGGCGACGACGCGCATAACAGCGTGTACGCCTGGTTGCGCTGGAGCAGCCAGGGCGAGCCACTGCTGGTGGTGGCCAACTTCACGCCGGTGCCGCGGGAGGGTTACCGCATTGGCGTGCCGTTTGGCGAGCACTGGCAAGAATTGCTCAATAGCGATGCCGAGCTGTATGCCGGGTCGAACGTGGGGAACCTGGGGGCGGTGGCCAGCGAGGCGATCGCCAGCCATGGCCAGCCATTGTCGCTGGCGCTGAACCTGCCGCCGTTGGGGGTGTTGGTGATGAAGCCGGCCTGATGGGTTTCTCTCTCCCTGTAGGAGCGGCCTTGTGCCGCGAAAGGGCTGCAAAGCAGCCCCGGCTATTGATGCATCAACGCTGAAATCGTGGGGCCGCTTTGCGGCCCTTTCGCGGCACAAGGCCGCTCCTACAGGAGTGCGGTGGTTGTCTACCAACGCATCCTGACCCCCAGGCTGCCAATCAACCCGTTCAGGTCATTGTCATCCACATCGGAGCTGTAGTCGGCACTGACGAACAGCGCCACGTTCGGCGTCACCCGCGCCACCAGGCCCAAGCCCAGTTCCACCGTGGCGGCGCTGCGCGAGCTGGAGATCTTGTCGACCTGGTCCAGCTTCACCGGGTCGGCGTTGCTGAAGTCGTACCAGACGTTGGTGCGCACATAGGGTTCGATGGGCATGCCGCGCACTTCGTAGCGCGCCGACAGCTTGGCACCGACCCGGCCGCTCCAGCTGGGCTGGCTGTCGAAGGCCTGCAGGGTTTCCTCCTGCACCTGGCTACCGGGGAAGAACTGCTGGTTGATCAACTGCGCCTGGGGCTCGATCACCCAGCCGGCGCCCAGGCCGATGGGGTAGCCGCCCTCCACCGAGAAGGTCATCGCGTGGCCGCTGTCATCGAGCCGCTGGCCGGCCTGGGAGCGGCCGTTGACGTCGATGCGCGTGCCCATGGCCACGGCGTCCACGTGCCAGCCCTGCTCGTGGGTCATGCTCCAGTACACGCCCAGGCTCTCGCCGCTGAGGTTGACCGCGTCGCGCTGCTTGTCGCCCAGCAGCGGGCGCATGCCGTTGAAGGTGCTCTGCAGGTTGTTGTGGCCGACGAAGATCCCCGCGCGGTGCACGTTGCCGCCGCTGGTTTCACGCACGAACAAGTCCGGTCCGATCATCATCTGCTGGCTGGGCGCCTCCACCTGCGCCGGCGGCTGGGCGCCCGGGCGCGGCGCGCCGGGGAAGAACTGCGCCCACTGGCTGGCGATATGGTCGCTGTCGGGCTGGCCATGACGTTCACCCATGCGCTCGGAGAAGGCGCTGAGCAGGCCCTGGTTGAGGCCGCTGACGCTGACCGGATCGAGCGACAATCGCGGCACCTCGGGCTGCGCCAGGACGGGGGCGAAGGGTTCGCCCTCCTGCGATTCGAAGGCGAAGGTTTCCACCGGGGTTGCCAAGAGCAGCGACGTGGAAACCGCACAGAAAAAAGCGTCGAAGCGCGAGGGATTCGAGGTGCTTTTCATGGCGGATCTCCTGTTGATGTATGAGTGAACAGCCCAAGACCTGGCCTGATGTCACGAGCTGTACGACAAGAACAGGGGGCGACAGGTACCAGCGCACCAGCCTTCTGCAGAGCGCACGAGGGCGCGCGCTAGAGGCCCGGCACGAGTTTTTACGTCTGGTGATTACTGTTCAGCTAAGGAGAGGACGGCGCTTGCGTCAAGAAAGCGTGAACGGATCGCAAAATGCCTGTTTGACTGTTCAACCTGTTGAATTTTCGAAAATTTGAAAGACGCATATCGATAATGGTGATTTGCCGCCCTGCGGCTATGCCGAATCGTTGCTACAACCGCACTTCTACCGCCAGCGGCAGATGGTCGGAGAGGTGGGTCCAGGGCTTGTTGCCAAGGATTCTCGGTGCGTGGCTATCGGCGTTGCGCAGGTAGATGCGGTCCAGGCGCAGCAGCGGCAGGCGCGCGGGGTAGGTGCGGGCCAGCAGGCCGTGGTGGCGCTCGAAGGCCTCGTGCAGGCCGTGCTGCAGCCCGAGGGTGTGGTTGCCGCGCAGCTGCCAGTCGTTGAAGTCGCCGGCGATGATCACCGGGGCGTCGGCGGGCAGGGCGTCGAGCAGTCGGCGCAGCAGGTGCAGCTGTTGCTGGCGGTGACGCTCGAGCAACGACAGGTGCACGCAGATGGCATGCACCTGGCGCTGCCCGGGCAGGTCCAGTACGCAGTGCAGCAGGCCGCGGCGCTCGGGGCCGGTGATCGACACGTCGAGGTTGCGGTGTTCGATGATCGGGTACTTGGACAGCAGCGCGTTGCCGTGGTGGCCGTCTGGGTAGACTGCGTTGCGGCCGTAGGCGAAGTCGCTCCACATGCTGTCGGCGAGGAACTCGTACTGCGAGGTCCGTGGCCAGCCGGGGTAGCGCGCGGCATGGCGGTCGTGGCTGCCGAGCACTTCCTGGAGGAACACGATGTCGGCCTCGGTGCTGCGCACCGCCTCGCGCAGCTCCGGCAGGATGAAGCGCCGGTTGAAGGCGGTGAAGCCCTTGTGGGTGTTGACCGTCAGCACCTTGACCCGATGCACGGCCGGGGCCTGGTTGACGTTGGCGAAACCTGGACTGCTCACGACGGCTCCTGTTGGTAAATCCCGTTGCGGGGGCGGGTTTCGTGGGAGCGGGCTTGCCCCGCGATGGGGGCCAACTGAACAGCTCGATGGCCTTCTCGGCCCTCATCGCGGGGCAAGCCCGCTCCCACGAAGCCCTATCCCACGCAGTGTAGGACCGAAAACGCCCATTGCCGGTTCAGTCCTCCTCCCGCTGCAGCACCAGCAACAGCAACGACCGCCCCTTGACCTCGAACACCGTGTCGAACGCCAGGTGCTGCGGCTTGCGCAGCTCGGGTCGGTCGGTGTCCACCAGGCAGCTCCAGTAGTCGCCCTCCGGCACCGCCGGCAGGGTGAACGGCACCACGTCGTGATAGGCGTTGACAATCAACAGCATGGTTGCCTCGGCGCCCGGCCGGGCGATGCCGCTGACCTGGGCGCGGCCGTCCATCAGCATGCCCAGGCAGCGCCCGTGCGGGTCCTCCCACTGCTCGACGGTCATCTCGCTGGCATCCGGGGCCAGCCAGGTGACGTCCTTGACCCCGATCGCCTCGTTGTAGTCGCCGACCAGAAAGCGCGAGCGGCGCAGGATCGGGTAGGCCAGGCGCAGGCGGGTCAGGCGCCTGACGAAGGCCATCAGCGCCTTGCCATCCTCATCCAGGTCCCAGTTCACCCAGCCGATCTCGCTGTCCTGGCAGTAGGCGTTGTTGTTGCCGTGCTGGGTGCGGCTGAACTCGTCGCCGGCGACGATCATCGGCGTGCCCTGGGCCAGCAGCAAGGTGGCGAAGTAGTTGCGCATCTGGCGCATGCGCAGGGCGTTGATCGCCGGGTCGTCGGTGGGGCCTTCGACGCCGCAGTTCCACGACAGGTTGTTGTTGGTGCCGTCCTGGTTGTTCTCGTCGTTGTCCTCGTTGTGCTTGTCGTTGTACGACACCAGGTCGCGCAGGGTGAAACCGTCATGGGCGGTGACGAAGTTGACCGAGGCATAGGGACGCCGGCCACGGTTGTTGAACAGGTCGCCCGAGGCGGTGATGCGCGAGGCGAAGTCGGCGAGCATGCCTTCGTCGCCCTTCCAGAAGCTGCGCACGGTGTCGCGGAAGCGATCGTTCCACTCGGCCCAGCCGGGGGCGAAGTTGCCCACCTGGTAGCCGCCCGGGCCGCAGTCCCAAGGTTCGGCGATCAGCTTGGTCTGGCTGAGCATCGGGTCCTGGCGGCAGGCGACGAGAAAACCGTGACGCTCGCTGTAGCCGTCGTGATAGCGGCCGAGAATGGTCGCCAGGTCGAAGCGAAAGCCGTCCACGTGCATCTCGCCGGCCCAGTAGCGCAGCGAATCGGTGACCAGTTGCAGCACCCGGGGGTGGCTCAGGTCGAGGGTGTTGCCGGTGCCCGAATCATTGATGTAGAAACGCCGGTCGTCGGGCATCAGGCGGTAGTACGAGGCGTTGTCGATGCCGCGCATCGACAGGGTCGGGCCGCGTTCGTTGCCCTCGGCGGTGTGGTTGTAGACCACGTCGAGGATCACCTCGAGCCCGGCGTCGTGCAGGTGCGCGACCATTTCCTTGAACTCGGCGATCTTGCCGCTGGCCAGGTAGCGCGGATGGGGCGCGAAGAAGGCGATGCTGTTGTAGCCCCAGTAGTTGTTCAGGCCCTTGTCCAGCAGGTGCTGGTCGTTGACGAAGGCGTGGATCGGCAGCAGCTCGATGCTCGACACGCCGAGTTCCTTGATATGCGCCAGCAGCTCGTCGTTGGCAAGCCCGGCGAAGGTGCCGCGCAGGTGCTCGGGCACCGCCGGGTGGCGCATGCTGATGCCGCGGGTGTGGGCCTCGTAGATGATCGTGCGCTCCCAGGGGATCGACACGCGCTGGTCGCGGCCCCAGGTGAAGGCCGGGTCGATGACCTTGCACTTGGGCACGAACGGCGCGCTGTCGCGCTCGTCGAACGACAGGTCGGCGTCGGGGTGGCCGATGGTATAGCCGAACAGCGCCTCAGACCACTTCAGCGTGCCGACCAGCTGCTTGGCATAGGGGTCGATCAGCAGTTTGTTGGGGTTGAAGCGGTGGCCGTTCTCGGGCTCGTAGGGGCCGTGCACACGGTAGCCGTAGACCAGGCCCGGGTGGGCGTCGGGCAGGTAGCCGTGGTAGATCTCGTCGGTGTACTCGGGCAGCTCGATGCGCTCGATTTCCTCCTCGCCGCTGGGATCGAACAAGCACAGCTCGACCTTGGTGGCGTTGGCCGAGAACAGCGCGAAGTTGACCCCCAGGCCGTCCCAGGTGGCGCCGAGCGGAAAGGGCAGGCCTTCGCGGATGCGCGACGGGGCGACGGAGCGGGTCTTCTTCGGGGTGCGGGGGCTCATGGCGGTCCTCATGGTCCGGGGCGTTGCCTGGGTGTCAATGCGGGCCTCTTCGCGGGTAAACCCGCTCCCACAGGTGCATGCAACTCCCCTGTGGGAGCGGGTTTACCCGCGAAGAGGCCAGTGGAGTAATCAGCCGGCAGCGGGCTTTTTCACCGCCCGCGGTTTCTTGGCTGCCACCGGTTTCTCCACCGGCGCCGCTACCTTCGGCTTGGCCGCCGCCTTCTTGCGAGGCGCGGCCTTTGGCGCCAATGCCTCGGCCTCGGCCAGCTTGCGTGCCATCTGCCAATGACGGTCCTCCTGGCCCGCCGGCTTACCCTCCGACTCCCAGATCTGATACGCAAACTCGCGAATACGCTTTTCTTCGACACTCATCTCGACGCTCCTGAATGCAGTTAGGCATGTTCAATCAACAGGTTGACTGGAAACTCCATCAGCACGGCGCTCAACATCAGCTCCCTTGAAGGGGTGACAGCACCGCCGCCGAAAAGTCCCGAGCAGTTGGCAGGCGACAAGGCAAACGGCAGGACAAGCCGGGTATCGTCCCAGTTCTGTGCCGGGATCAACGGGGTGGCGGCCGGGCCCAGCAGGGTGCTGGCCAGCCGCGGTACGACGATGATGGCGCGGGCGTCCTCGCCCAGGCGGGCGAAGGCCAGCACCTTGTCGGCATGGCGCCCGCGCACGGCAAGCGGCAGGTAGGCGCCACGCTGGAACAGTTCGGGGTGGGCCTGGCGGGCGTCCAGCACCCGGGCTACCAGGGCTTGCTTCACACGGCCGTCGCGCCAGTGGACGAGCAGCTCGGCCAGCGGCGTGGCGTCGTCCAGGCTGGCCCGTCTTGCAGGGTAGTCCACCGGGCGGCGGTTGTCCGGGTCGACCAGGGACAAGTCCCAGTACTCGTTGCCCTGGTACAGGTCCGGCACCCCAGGCGTGGTCATGCGCAGCAGGCATTGCGCCAGGCCGTTCAGGGCGCCGGGGCAGGCCAGGCGGCGCGCCGCTTCGTGCAGGGACTGGCGCAGTTGCTGGTTCTCGTCGTCCAGCAGCAGGCCGTCGACATAGGCTGCGCAGGCCTGCTCGTAGCGTTCGTTCGGCGCGGCCCAGCTGCTGCGCAGCTTGGCTTCGCGCAGGGCCTTGCGCTGCCATTGGCGGATGCGTTCGGCATAGGCGCGCAGGGCCGCCGGATCCTGCAGGTCGAGGGTCAGCGGCCAGCTGCCGAGCAGGGTCTGCAACAGCAGCAGTTCGTCGCCGGGGCTGGGGGCCTCGCCATCGTCCAGTGCCTCGCGCAGCGGCGCGGCCAGTTCGCGCCAGTGCTCGACACGGCTGGCCAGCCAGGGGCCGTGTTCGCTGAGCACGGCCAACCGCGCCCGGCAGTCCTCGCCGCGCTTGTGATCGTGGGTGGCGGTGGCCAGCAGGTTGTCGGGAAAATCGCGCAGGCGGCGCTGGGCTTCGTTGTGGAACCAGGTCGGCGCGGCGCTGAAACGCTCGGCGTCGAAGCCCACGTCGTTGCGCGACAGCAGGCGGGCCGAGCGATAGAACGCGGTGTCCTCGACGGCCTTGGCGGCGCTGGGCGCGGTCAGTTGCTGGAAGCGCACGCAGGCATGGCGCAGGTGCTTGCGCGGTCGGCCCGGCGGCAGGCGGCGCCACGGTTGACCACCGAGCCAGCGCTCGAGCTGCTCGAGCAGCGGCCAGTCGGCTTCGCCCAGCGACTGGCGCGCCCCGGCCAGCGCCTGCTGGAAGAACGCCTCGTCCTCGGCGGGGCGGCCACAGGCGTTGATATAGGTGCGATACACCGGGTAGTGCTCGACCAGCGCCTGCAGCGCCCGGCGAATGGCGCCGAGGGTGAGGTCGCGGGTCATCAGGTCGTCGCGGGCCACCTGCAGCAGGGCCTGGGCCACCGACTCGCAGTCGCCGGCCAGGCTGGCGTTGAGCACCAGGTGGCGGGCGCTGCGCACCTCCTCGGTGAATTCAGGGCGCTCGCTGACGGCGCTCCACAGCTCGCCCAGCGGCCCCTCGCCAGCGGGATCGTGCTGCAGCAGCGACACCTGGTTCATGAACTCGTAGCCGGTGGTGCCGTCGGTGAGCCAGTCACGGTGCAGGTGTTCGTCGGCGCCGAGGATCTTCTCCACATAGATCGGGAAGTGTGCCAGCGCGGCATCCAGTGGCCGTCGCGCCAGCAAGCGGTCGACCCGGCGGCGCAGGTTGCGGCAGTAGCGGCGCGGGTCGGCCAGGCCGTCGATATGGTCGATGCGCAGGCCGTCCACCAGGCCGCGTTCGATCAGCTCGAACAGCTTGGCATGGGTGGCCTCGAACACCACCGCGCGCTCCACGCGCAGGCCGCCGAGTTCGTTGATGTCGAAGAAGCGCCGCCAGTTGATGTCGTCGGCGGCGGTGCGCCAGCTGGCCAGGCGGTAGGTCTGGCGTTCCAGCAGCAGGTGCAGGCGCTTGAAACCGGCCTCGGTGCGGCTGTCGAAGGCGCCGAGGGCCGATTGCAGGTCCGCGCCGGCAGCGCTCAGGCGGGTCAGTTCGCGGTGCAGGGGCAGGGCCTCGGCCAGCGGGTCGTCGGTCTCGCCGAGGGCACTGAAGTGCGCGGCCAGTGCCTGCAGGCGCGGATCCTCGGCCTGACCAAGGATCCGCCCATAGTCCAGCGGGCAGATCGGGAAGCGATGTTCATGGTGGGTCACCTCGAAACGCCCCTGTGGCGCGTCGAAGGTCAGTGGGATTTCGCCGCTCTTCAGAGCCGCGCCGTAGTCGCTGCCAAGGAACGGCAGCAACAGCTGCCCGGCCAGCAACGGATCACTGGAATGCCACTGGATGTCGAAGAATTCCGCATATGGGCTGCGCCGCCCCCAGGCCAGCAGGCTCTGCCACCAGGGATTGTCGGCGCCGCCCACGGCCATGTGGTTGGACACGGTGTCGAGGATCAGCCCCATGCCGTGCTGGCGCAGGGCGGCCACCAGGCGTTCGAGCGCCGCCTCGCCGCCAAGCTCGGGGTTGACCCGGGTCGGGTCGACCACGTCGTAGCCATGCCGGGAGCCGGCACGGGCGGTGAGGATCGGCGAAGCGTACAGATGGCTGACGCCTAGCCGGGCGAAGTAGGGCACCAGCGGCACCGCGTCATCCAGGGTGAAGTCGCTGTGCAGCTGCAGGCGCAGGGTGGCGGTCAACGGTTTCATCGATCACGCTCCCAGGCCTGTTCGCGGGCCTGGGCCAGCAGCTCCAGGCGGCGGGCGGCGTCCTCGTCGTCGAGCAGGTCGCGTACCGGCGCCTGGAAGCGCCGGCGCCAGTTGGGGTGGCCTTCGGTGGTGCCGGGCAGGTTGGCCTGCTCGTCGCAGCCCAGCAGGTCCTCCAGCGGCACCAGCACCAGCGGCGCGCGGGTATGGCCAATGTAGCGGATCGCCGCGTCGATCAGCGCGTCGTCGCCGCGCAGTGGCCCGTAGTTCTGCTCCAGGGTGCGGCGCAGGCCGTCGCGCTCCACGGCCCGGGTGTGGCGCCAGTGCAGTTCGGTGGCGGCGTCGATCAGTTGCAGGCGATGGTTCCAGTCGATGTCGCGACCCACCAGCCAGCCGGCCAGGGGCGCCAGATCATGGGTGCCGGTGGTGGCCAGGGCGTTGTCCGGCCAGTCGAGGATCGGCTTGAACTGCCCGGGCGCGGCCTGCTCGAACGGCAGCACGCGCATGCCCAGCACGGCCTTGTCGGCCAGGCGTTCGCGCAGGCCCTCGGGCACGGTGCCCAGGTCCTCGCCGAGGATGATCGCCTGGTGCCGCGCCGATTCCAGCGCCAGCAGGCGCAGCAGGTCGTCCAGCGGATAGTCCAGGTAGGCGCCTTCGCTGGGTGTGGCTCCACGGGGGATCAGCCACAGCCGGCGCAGGCCCATCACATGGTCGATGCGCAGGCCGCCGGCATGGGCCAGGTTGGCCCGCAGCATCTCGATGAAGGCGCGGTAGCCGTTGCGCTTGAGGCCCTCGGGGGAGAAGGCGCAGATGCCCCAGTCCTGGCCGGAGCGGTTGAGGATGTCCGGCGGTGCGCCGACCTTGAGCTCGGCCAGCAGTTCGTCCTGGCGGCTCCAGGCCTGGCTGCCGGCGCCGTCGGCCCCCACCGCCAGGTCGGCGATCAGGCCCACCGCCATGCCGTTGCCGCGCGCCGCGTCCTGGGCCCGTTGCAGGCTGCGCTCGGTCAGCCACTGGCAGAAGGCATGGAACTCGACCCGCGCCGGGTAGGCGTTGGCGAAGGCCTCGACCTCGGGGTGGTAGGGATCGTGCCAGGCCTTGGGCCAGCGGCGCCAGTCGGCGCCCAGGCCGGTACTGACCGCCTCGGCCTGCAGCACTTCGAAGCGGCAATGGTGCTCCAGTTGCTCGCCGGCGCTGGCGCGGAAACTGTCGAAATCCTGGCGAAGCGGATGCTCGCCCTGGCTGAACTGCCGGTAGAGCGTCTCGAGCAGGCGCAGGCGGGCGTCGGCGGCCCGTGGCCAGTCCACCAGGGCCTGCTGTTCCAGCGTGTCGAGTGTCGCCTGCAGGTCGCAGGCCTCGATGGCCATGCGCACCTCGCGCTCGCCAAAGACGACACCGGGGCTGGCGTAGAGCACGTTGCGCAGCAGCCGGCTGGAGGGCGAGTAGGGGCTGAAGTGGCGCTGGTCGAATGCCGACAGGGTGTGGATCGGGCTGATCGCCAGGGCATCGGCGCCGCGCTCGGCGGCGTTGCGCGCCAGTTGCTCCAGGGCCAGGCAGTCGCCGTAGCCGCCATCGCCTGGGCGGCGCAGGCTGTACAGCTGCGCCGCGATGCCCCAGCAGCGCGGCGGTTGCTGCTCGACGCGGTCCTCCAGGGCATGGCAGCGCGGCGGTGCCACGGCCACGCTGAAGCTGCGCCCATCGATGTCCACGCGGTGGTAGCCCAGCGGCAGCTCGCCCGGCAGGCGCGCCTGGGCGTCCAGGGCCAGGTTGCGCTGGCTGCCGTCCTCCAGGGTGCAGTGCGCCTGGCGGTCGGCGCTGAAATAGCGTTGCAGGTCCAGGGGCTGGCCGACATCGACGGTCAGCAGCGGCGGCAGGTGTTCGCTGTCCTCGGCCTGCTCGACGGCGCGCAGGCTGGCGGCGATGGCGGCGGCATCGTCGGCCGGGTGGCCGAGGCCTGCGAGCACCCGGCGCAATACCTCGTCGCTGACCTGCTGCGGGCGGTTGTTGGCGTCGATCCAGTCGCGGGCCAGGCCGACCCGCGCGGCCAGGCGGTGGAGGGGCTGTTCGCTCATGGCGTCTCCTGGTCGGGGGGCAGCAGGCTGACCACGCAGCTGTGCGCGGCAAGGGTCGAGTCGGGGTGGGCGTTGTCGCTGCTGTCGTACAGGCGCCGTTGCAGGGCGGGCAGCGCGACCGGCTGGGGCTGGGCGGCGAGGTTGAGGTCGATGCGCAGCTCGCAGCCGTTGCCCAGGCGCCAACGGGCGGTCAGCGCCTGGTCGCCGAGCACCTCGGCGCCGAGGGCCCGGGTACCGGGCAGGTGCGCGATGACATGGCGGCGGCGCAGGTCGAGCAGTTGCTGGTACAGGCCGTGCCAGCCGGCCAGCACATCCTGGTGCCGGGGCCGGGACGAGGCAAAGGTCGCCTCGGCATTCGGGTCGGGGATCTGTTCGCGTTTGCGCGGGTCGGCAAAGGCGTCGAAATGGGCGAACTCGCCGCGCCGCCCCTCACGCACCGCGTCGGCCAGCTCATCGTGAAAGTCGGTGAAGAACAGGAACGGCTCGCGGCTGCCGTCGTCGTCACCCATGAACAGCAGCGGGATCATCGGCGCCAGTAGCAACAGCGCGGTGGCAGCGCGCAGGGCCGGCGGCGGGCAGAGGCGGGTGAGGCGTTCGCCCAGGGCGCGGTTGCCGACCTGGTCGTGGTTCTGCAAAAACAGCACGAAGGCGCTCGGTGGCAGGTGGCCGCTGGGTTCGCCCCGTGGCGTGCCGTGGCGGTCGGGCTGGCCCTGGAACACGAAGCCTTCGGCCAGGCAGCGGGCCAGCTGGTCGATCGGCCGCTCCTTGTAGTCGGCGTAGTAGCCTTCGGTCTCGCCGGTCAGCAGCACATGCAGGGCGTTGTGGCCGTCGTCGTTCCACTGCGCGTCGAAACCCTGTTGCAGCAGCGCGGCCTGGTTGTGCTCGTTTTCCAGCACCAGCCACACCTGCCGCCCGGGCTCGACGGCGGCGCGCACCCGCTGTGCCAGCTCGACGAGAAAGTCCGGTTGGTCGATGGCGTGCACCGCGTCCAGGCGCAGGCCGTCACAGCGGTAGTCGCACAGCCACATCAGCGCGTTCTGGATGAAGTACTCGCGCACCTCGGCGCGGCGAAAATCGATGGCCGCGCCCCAGGGCGTCTGCCGGTCCTCGCGGAAAAACGGGCTGGCGTAGCGGTGCAGGTAGTTGCCGTCTGGGCCGAAGTGGTTGTAGACCACGTCCACCAGCACCATCAGGCCGTGGCCGTGGGCCTGGTCGACCAGGCCACACAGCGCCTGCGGCGTGCCGTAGCTGTGCTGCGGGGCGAACGGCAGCACGCCGTCGTAGCCCCAGTTGCGCGCGCCGGGGAACTGCCCCAGGGGCATCAGCTCGATGGCGCTGATGCCCAGCTCGGCCAGGCGCGGCAGCACCTTGGCCACGCCGTCGTAGCCGCCGAGCAGGCCCACGTGCAGCTCCTGGATCACCGCCTCGTGCCAGGGCCGGCCCTGCCACGGGTGCCGCCACGGATAAGCGCCGACATCCACCAGCGCGCTGGGGCCGTGCACGCCCTCGGGCTGATAGCGCGACGCCGGGTCGGGCACCTGCAGCTCATCGTCGATGCAATAGTGGTAATGCTCGCCCGCCTGACAGGGCTCGACACCGGTGTACCAGCCATCGCCGTCGCGCAGCAGCGCCACGGGCGGCCGCTGCCCGATCGCCACGCTCACGCTGCGCGCATCCGGCGCCCAGAGGGCGAAGCGCGCCGACGTGGCGTCCATCAACTGTGCGCCATGCTTGTGCATCGCCGGCTCTCCGCTCAGTAGTGGGCGTGCTGCGCCTGCCTGACCAGGTCTTCGTACAGCCGGGCGTAGGGCTCCACCGCCTGGCACCAGTTGAACGGCTGGGTCATCGACAGGCAGCGCATGGCGTTCAGCAGGTTCTTCTTGCCGTACACATAGAAGGCGCGGGCCAGGGCCTCGCGGTAGCTGTCGACGGTCGAGTCGTCGAACAGGAAGCCTGTTACACCGTTGTCGATGGTGTCGGCCAGCCCGCCGGTGTTGCGCGCCACCGGCAGCGAGCCGTAGCGCTGGGCGTACATCTGGCTCAGGCCGCAGGGCTCGTAGCGCGATGGCATCAGCAGGAAATCGCTGCCTGCGAACATGCGCCGGGCGTCGGTCTCGTTGAAGCCGATGCGCACGCCGATACGCCCAGGATGACGCAGGGCCAGCTCGCGCATGGCCTGTTCCTCCTCGGGTTCGCCGCGGCCGATGATGGCGATCTGACCGCCCTGTTGGACGATGTAGTCGGCCACTCCCAGGGTCAGGTCCAGGCCTTTCTGGTAGACCAGCCGCGACACTACGGCGAACAGCGGCCCGTCCGACGGCTCCAGTTCGAACAGCTCACGCACCTGCTGGGCGTTGCGCGCCTTGCCGGCCCAGTCGTTGAGGCTGAAGTTGTGGTGCAGGTGCTGGTCGGTGGCCGCGTCCCAGCTTTCGTCGATGCCGTTGGGGATGCCGCCGAGCAGCCCTTGTTGGGCCTTGCTGGCAAGGAAACCGTCCAGGCCGCAGCCGAACTCGGGGGTGGTGATCTCACGGGCGTAGGTGGCGCTGACCGTGGTGATGTGGCTGGAGTAGGCCAGCCCGGCCTTGAGGAACGACAGCTTGCCGTAGAACTCCATGCCTTCCTGCTGCATGGCGTGGTCGGGGATCGCCAGCTCCGGGCTGCAGCCGCGGCTGTACACGCCCTGGTAGGCCAGGTTGTGGATGGTGAACAGGGTCGGCGTGCTCAGGCCGCGCCAGTGCATGTAGGCCGGGGCCAGCCCGGCCGGCCAGTCGTGGGCGTGCACCAGGTCGGGGCGCCAGTGGGCCATGCCTTCGCCGGCGGCGATTTCCGCCGCCGCCAGGCCCAGGCGGGCGAAGCGAATATGGTTGTCGGGCCAGTCGCGGCCGTTGTTGGCGCCGTAGGGCGTGCCGTCGCGCTGGTACAGCTCGGGGCAGATCAGCACGTAGATCACCAGGCCGTCGGCCAGGTCCATGCGCCCGATCTTGCACGGTGGCAGGGCCGCATGGCCGCCCAGTTCGCCGACGATATGGATGGGGTTGTCGCTTTCCATCACCTGGCGGTAACCGGGGATCAGCACCCGCACGTCGTGCAGGTGCGCCAGGGCGCGGGGCAGGGCGGAGGAGACGTCGCCCAGGCCGCCGGTCTTGACCAGGTCGGCGATCTCCGAGGTGACGAACAGGATCTTGCGCTTGTTCGGATTGTGCTGGCGCTGGGCGCCGGGTGCCTTGACTGTCGGGGCGAGCGCCGATGGCAGCGGCTCGCGGCTATCCGGGTTGAATGACTCTACGTGAGGTTCGACAGCGGCACTGATCATACTTCTCTCCGTCCCTTGTTCTGGTGTGTGCTTAACGTTGGCTCGTGGGTGTGCTCTCTGATCGTTGTTGCATCTTCGTAGTGCGGTCCTTGCCCCAGATACGTGCGCGCAGGCACGGCACGTTCGGCATTCCGGCCGAAAGACGTATGAACTGGTTGGGGTGGGCGGGCTTGACGTGAGGAAGTCCTTTTGCGTCGGCCCACTTAAGTCCTGACCTGCCCGTGTTCTGCAAAGTTCGACTTTTTTACGTCACTTTTTTATGAGCAAAACGCGGGCCGAAACTGGAGTGTAGGAGACGAAATGCGAGAAAAGTGACCCGTTGGTCATTTTTCTCGAGGGCGTTTGTCCGCGCAAACGTTGGCGAGTTGTTGCAAAATATGAGGGTCGCAGCGCAACGCAACGGGTTCGACCCGCGACGGGCGCGATACGGCAACAGGAAAGGGCGTCAGCGAGAGGGTGGGAGCCAGGGCGCTCCCACACGGGATGGGTGAATCAGAGACCGGCGGCCTTGCCTTGCACGCGGGCCTGCTCCAGCAGCAGGTTCAGCTGGGCGACCTGCTGGCGCAGCTGGTCACGTTCGTCTTTCAACTGGCGCAGCTCGTCGCGGCGCACGGTGACGTAGAGGGTCTGGGTGGGAGTGGCTGGCATCAGGGTACCCATGGCACACCTCGCATGGCTGGTGACAATTTGAAGCGTAGTCGCTTCGCGCGGCGCGCATTCTGAATTCTTCGCAGGCCCTTGGGAACTTTTTTGTTTATCGTTGTCGCCCCGTTCGTCGGTGAACCCTACGCCAGAACGCTGGACTAATCTGAAATCGTCAATTGTTGTAAAGCAAAACCAACGGGAGCGTCGTCACATGCAACTGGGAATCATCGGGCTTGGCCGCATGGGCGGCAATATCGCAAGGCGCCTGATGCGCGCAGGTCACAGCACTGTGGTCCACGATCGCAACCGCGAAGCCATCACCACCCTGGAAGGCGAAGGTGCCGTGGGCGCCCACGACCTGGGTGCGCTGGTGCAGAAACTCAAGGCGCCGCGGGCGGTGTGGGTCATGCTGCCCGCGGGCGAAATCACCGAGCAGACCATCGCCCAGCTGGCCGACCTGCTCGAGCCGGGCGACGCCATCATCGATGGCGGCAACACCTTCTACAAGGACGACGTGCGCCGCGCCGCCGAGCTGGGCAAGCGTGGCCTGCACTACCTCGACGTCGGCACCTCCGGCGGCGTGTGGGGCCTGGACCGTGGCTACTGCATGATGATCGGCGGCGAGAAGGCCGTGTTCGAGCGCCTGGAACCGCTGTTCAAGGCCCTTGCCCCGGGCGTCGGCGACATTCCGCGCACCCAGGGCCGCAGCGGCGAGCATGAGCGCGCCGAGCACGGCTACATCCACGCCGGCCCGCCCGGTGCCGGCCACTACGTGAAGATGGTGCACAACGGCATCGAGTACGGCCTGATGCAGGCCTACGCCGAAGGCTTCGACCTGCTGCGCAGCAAGGGCGGCCCGGAATTGCCGGAAGACCAGCGCTTCGACCTCAACGTCGCCGAGATCGCCGAAGTGTGGCGCCGTGGCAGCGTGGTCACCTCCTGGCTGCTGGACCTGACCGCCGACGCGCTGGTCGCCGACCCGCAGCTGACCGAATTCAGCGGTTCGGTGTCCGACAGTGGCGAAGGCCGCTGGACCATCGACGCCGCCGTCGAGCAGGCGGTGCCGGTGCCGGTGCTGTCCAGCGCGCTGTTCGCCCGCTTCCGCTCGCGTCAACAGCAGGGCACCTACGGTGACAAGATCCTCTCCGCCATGCGCCTGGGCTTTGGCGGCCACGTCGAGAAGAAGAAGGACTGAATGAGCAAATCGACCATCCCCGCTGCGCCGCCCTGCACCCTGTTCCTGTTCGGCGCCAGCGGCGACCTGGTCAAGCGCCTGCTGATGCCGGCGCTGTACAACCTCAGCCGTGACGGCCTGCTCGATCGCAACATGCGCATCGTCGGGGTCGACCACAACGCCGCCACGGCCGAGGCGTTCGCCGAGCGCCTGCATGCCTTCATGACCGAGCGCGACGCCGGCAAGTGCCTGGACGAGAAGCTCTGGGCACGCCTGGCCAAGCGCCTGGACTACCAGACCGGCGATTTCCTCGATCCGCAGACTTACCAGGCCCTGGCCCGGCGCATCGACAAGACGCGCCACGGCAACGCCATCTTCTACCTGGCCACCTCGCCACGCTTCTTCCCCGAGGTGGCCCAGCGCCTGGGCGATGCCGGCCTGCTCGACGAGTCGGGCGGGGGCTTTCGCCGGGTGGTGGTGGAAAAGCCCTTCGGCACTGACCTGGCCAGCGCCGAGGCGCTCAACGCCCGCCTGCTCAAGGTGATGAACGAGCGGCAAATCTTTCGCATCGACCATTACCTGGGCAAGGAGACCGTCCAGAACATCCTGGTCAGCCGTTTCTCCAACGGCCTGTTCGAATCGTTCTGGAACAATCATTACATCGACCACGTGCAGATCACCGCCGCCGAGACCGTCGGCGTCGAGACGCGCGGGGCGTTCTACGACAACACCGGCGCCCTGCGCGACATGGTGCCCAACCACCTGTTCCAGCTGCTGGCCATGGTCGCCATGGAGCCGCCGGCGGCCTTCGGCGCCGACGCCGTGCGCGGTGAAAAGGCCAAGGTGATCGGCGCCATCCGCCCCTGGTCGCAGAAGATGGCCCTGCGCAATTCCGTGCGTGGCCAGTACAGCGCCGGCAAGCAGGGCCGCAAGCAGCTCCCCGGCTACCGCGAGGAGGCCAACGTCGCCGCGCACAGCCAGACCGAGACCTACGTCGCCCTCAAGGTGATGATCGACAACTGGCGCTGGGCCGGGGTGCCGTTCTACCTGCGCACCGGCAAGCGCATGAGCGTGCGCGACACCGAGATCGCCATCTGCTTCAAGCCGGCGCCCTACGCGCAGTTTCGCGAAAGCGAGCTGGAGCGGCCCAAGCCCAATTACCTGAAGATCCAGATCCAGCCCAACGAGGGCATGTGGTTCGACCTGCAGGCCAAGCGCCCGGGGCCGGAGCTGGTGATGGAGAATGTCGAGATGGGCTTCGCCTACAAGGACTTCTTCAAGATGACCCCGGCGACCGGTTACGAGACGCTGATCTACGACTGCCTCACCGGTGACCAGACCCTGTTCCAGCGTGCCGACAACATCGAGAACGGCTGGCGCGCGGTGCAACCGTTCCTCGATGCCTGGGCGGCTGAGGGCGGCGAAGTGCACGGGTATGCGGCGGGGGAGGATGGCCCCGAGGCCGGCGACGAGCTGCTGGCGCGGGACAAGCGCGAGTGGCACACGCTGGGGTGACGCCAGCGGGAGCAGCGACCTGCCGCCGTTGCAGCACGGCGGCAGGTCTTCAGAGCAGCCCTACAAGGTAAACGACAGCGCCGAGAACACCATCCCGCCACTGCCCGCCCAGCCCATGCAGAACTGGCCTGGCTCGGCTTCGCCGCGGCTCATGGCATCAAAGATGCCGAAGGGGATCGACGCGGTAATGATGTTGCCGGTCTTGTGCCCGACGTGATGCAACTTGTGATCGACGCCGATCATCTGGCCAATGTGTTCCCACATCTTTGGCGAGCCGGTGTGGATGAACACCTTGTGCACGTCGTCCGCGGTGAGTTTCTGCAGGTTGAAGACTTTGATTGCTTCGTTGCGCCCGTCTTCATGCAGGGCGGCGGCATAGGAGTTGAACTGGTACTGGCCACCGGTAGGCTCGATCTTGGCGATATCGGCCTCGTTGCAGAATAGCTTCCAGTCCGGCAAGGAGATCGTCGACAAGTCACTCAGGTCAGGGCGGTTGATATAGGAGAACTTGAAGTTCCCCGGTGCCTCGTTACTCAGGATGGTGACGACGGCGGCCTCGCCAATGGTGAAGCTCGGGAACTTGTAGGCCAGCTCGGCCGGCGACTGCAACGAGAAGTTCTTGGGCATCACCGGCCCGCCTTCCGACATGCCGAACTCCATGTTGACGATGGCGGCGTAGCGGATTTCACCGGCTTGCATCTTGCTGTTGATGACGTCCATGGCCGTCACCCAGCCGTTGCAGGCATCGACCACATCGAAGTTGCGGCAGTTCAGGCCCAGCGCCTTGGCGATGAAGGTACTGTTGGCCGGCTCGATAAAGCCGCGGGTAACGTTGGGATAGATCAGCAGGTCCAGGTCGGCCTTGCTGATATTGGCCTGAGCCAGCGCCGCGTCGAACGCCGCTTCCATCAGTGCCATCGGCGTCTCGTCAGCCGCCAGCCAATGGCGGGTGTCGCTGCCGCTTTTTTCCAGCAACTTGCCGATGGTCTTCAAGGTTTTCGGCAAGTCCTCCTGGAAGGTGTCCCTGGAGTGTTGTTCGACCAGGTTGATGACGTCCTGGTTGGTGACTTGGCGTGACGGCAGTATTGCGGAAAGCCCGACGATCTTCATATAACGTCCTTGTTGAGGGGGTTGATCCTGCGCGGTATGTGCGCATGAGTGGAGGCGTGCTCATCCTTGTAAGCAGCCATTGGCCTGATGCTTGCCAGTCAAGCGAAAGGGGGCCGCTCTGCGACCTTTCGCCGGCAAGCCGGCTTCCACAGGGCGCGTGCATTCCCTGAGCCTGCGCTGTATCCGTGGGAGCCGGCTTGCCGGCGATGGGCTGCGTAGCAGCCCCGGTGACGCCTACTGACTGGCATATTTCTAGCACAGGGTATTCGCGAACCAATGCCGTGGATCAATGTTCCTGCGTGTCGCCAGCGGCACAACTCAAGTGCTGAGTTACGTGTTGTTCCATAGGAGATCGCGTAGGGAACTGTTATCTCTGTGGGAGCAGGCTTGCCCGCGAAGCAGGCGCTGCGGTGCCTGGCACCGGCTATGCCGGTGTTCGCGGCTAAAGCCGCTCCCACAGGTACAGCGCTCGATTCAGCGTTTGCGTGATCCTGTGGGAGCGGGTTTACCCGCGAAGGGCTGCAAAGCAGCCCCAACAAGTGCGATGAAGCGCTAACTGACTGGCATTAGGCGTCGGCGTTCTTACTCTAGGGCGAAGCGGGCGGAGACCTCCCAACAGGAACGGTCTTGATTTCATGTAGGATTTTTCGCAGCGCAGGGCTTAAACCAATGCTCAGTGGAACGACCAGCCGCAGCGAAGCATCCAAACCCAGGCCAACCCGCCAGAGGATCCCCGATGCCTGCCCCGATCGAAGACTACGCCCTCATCGGCAACTGCCGCAGCGCCGCCCTGGTCAACCGCGACGGCGCCCTCGACTGGCTGTGCCTGCCGCGCTTCGACGCCCCCGCGGTGTTCGCCGCCTTGCTGGGCAACGAGGAAAACGGCCGCTGGCGCATCGCCCCCAGCGACCCCGTCGAGCACAGCACTCGCCGCTACCTCGACGACACCCTGGTACTGGAAACCACCTGGACCACCGCCAGTGGCCGCGCCCGGGTGCTCGACTGCATGCCCTTGGGCGAGCGCAACGCCGTGCTGCGCATCGTCGAGGGCCTGGCCGGCGAGACGGCCTTCGAGATGGACCTGGTGCTGCGCTTCGACTACGGCCGCAGCGTGCCCTGGGTGGAAAAGATCGATCCGCTGACCCTGAGCGCCGTCGCCGGTCCTGATCGGCTGATCCTGCGCAGCAGCACCGAAACCCATGGCCGCGACCACCACAGCGTCGCCCGTTTTCGCGTGTGCGCAGGGCAGCGCCAGGTGTTCAGCCTCTGCCACCAGGCCTCGCACCTGCCCGTGCAGCCTGATTGCGATATCGACCACGACTTCGAACAGACTCTCGAGCAGTGGCGGGCCTTCGCCGCCCGCTGCCCTGATGTCGGGCCCTACACCGACCGGGTGCGTCGTTCGCTGTTGACCCTCAAGGCCATGACCTACGCGCCTACCGGCGGCATGGTCGCCGCCGTCACCACGTCGCTGCCCGAGCGTGTCGGCGGCGAGCGCAACTGGGACTACCGCTACTGCTGGCTGCGCGATGCCACCATGACCCTGCTGGCGCTGATGAACCTGGGTTATTTCGACGAGGCCCAGGCCTGGCGTGAATGGCTGCTGCGCTCGGTGGCCGGCAATCCCGAGCAGATGCAGATCATGTACGGCCTGGCGGGGGAACGTGACCTGCCCGAATTTACCTTGCCCTGGCTACCGGGTTACGAGGGCTCGCAGCCGGTGCGGGTCGGCAATGCCGCCGCCGGCCAGTTGCAGCTGGACATCTACGGCGAACTGGCCGACGCCAT
Source organism: Pseudomonas sp. NMI760_13 (assembly GCF_021283245.1). Classification (NCBI taxonomy): domain Bacteria; kingdom Pseudomonadati; phylum Pseudomonadota; class Gammaproteobacteria; order Pseudomonadales; family Pseudomonadaceae; genus Pseudomonas; species Pseudomonas sp. NMI760_13. Next base: position 178,494 of record NZ_JAJSRC010000010.1, read on the forward strand.
GACCCAGGCGATCAAGGGCGGCCTGCCGCGCCACCCGCGCGGCGCGGCCATCGCCCGTGCGATCCTGCCGTACCTGGAAGGCATCTGGCGCGAGCCGGACGAGGGCCTGTGGGAGGTACGGGGCGGTCGCCAGCACTTCGTGCACTCCAAGGTCATGGCCTGGGTCGCCTTCGACCGGGCGGCGGGTCTGGCCGATACCACCGAGGAAGGGCGTGAGCGCAGCCGGCATTACCGCCAGGTGGCGGACGAGATCCGTGACGAGGTCTGCCGGCGCGGGCTGGACGCCGGCGGTCGGCACTTCGTCCAGGCCTACGGCTCGGCGGAGCTGGACGCGAGCTTGCTGCAGATCGCCCTGACCGGCTTTCTGCCGGCCGACGATCCACGCTTTCTGCGCACCCTGGAACAGATCGAAAGGCGCCTGCTGCGCAACGGCCTGCTGCTGCGCTACGACAGCGACAATTGCAGCGACGGCCTGACACCGGGGGAGGGGACGTTTCTGGTGTGTTCGTTCTGGCTGGCGGATGTGTATGTGCTGCTGGGGCGGCAGGACGAGGCGCAGGTGCTGTATGAACGATTGATGGGCTTGTGCAATGACGTGGGGCTGCTGGCCGAACAGTACGACCCGGCGGGGAAGCGCATGCTGGGGAATTTCCCGCAGGCGTTCAGCCATATCGGGATCATCAATACGGCGTTGAACCTGCACCGGGCGCAGTGTCCGGTGCGGGATCGGGCGGGGAGCAGTTGATGGTGAGAAGGTAGGGTTGCCTTTGCCCTGGCTGCACTCCAGTGGCGAGGGCGTCTTTTCTTTACTCGTAGTAGCCCACGGTGTCCCTTAACTGATCAGCGAATTCGTAGATGTCGTCTAATGAGTTAATGGGGTGGCGTGTCTCATTTTTATCTTTGTCGAAAATACCGATGTATTTTTGTGAGCGGTTGAAGTGAAGCCGGGTGATCGGTTTCCGGTTGTTGTCGTCTAGTAGAATCCCGAAATAGCTCTGTGTATCTCGGTGGATGACACGTTTGGAGTCCACAGTGGTACGGACAATAGCTTTGACTATGTGGAAACCTTCCAACTCATCCATTGTGGTTTGAATGCGATCTTCTGCATTATCCGAGGACTCGCTCTGGGTTTCGGTAACAACCTTTTCAGCAGGGGTTGGGTAAGAAACACCACTCATGGCTGACTTCAGGCGATCGTTGATCTGGTCATTCAAAAATTGAGATGCTGCCTTGCGAGTCAGCAAACTGAACTGCTCTCTTACTTTTTGAGTGATGACGCCATCGTAGACGCGTGAGGCGAAGAATTTTATGAAGTCATCGTCAGGTTGGCTGAATTGTGACGCGATGACCCGTTTGATCTGCCCGACGTATTTGAGCTCTCCTGCCGCATTGATTATTGAGTCAACGTCGAAGGCTGATTTTGTAAGTTTCTGCAGCTCCGGGATAACGTGCTCATCAATATCGAGAAGGTCGATTTCCAAAAATGGCTTTTCATCCATTTTATTCGGTGCGTCAAGGTCTGTGAAGAAGCGGTAATGCCGCCCATTCGTCAGTATTGAAATTCTGGCCGTTGTGACGTGAAAGTAGCGGAATAATTGGCTCGCATGGTTGATGTTGAGGGGCTCGCCAATTTTCTTCGTTTCGATGAGGATCTGGATTTCACCATTTTTCAAAATGGCATAATCAATTTTCTCACCCTTCTTTGTGCCCACGTCACAGACGTATTCTGGAACAACTTCGGACGGATCGAAAACGTCGTAGCCCAGGACGGAGTGGATAAAGGGCATGATGAATGCCGTTTTAGTGGCTTCTTCAGTTTGAATGCTCGAAGCCAGTTGGTTGACCTTGGCGGCCATCGCGTTGAGACGTTCTACAAATTCCATTTGCGCTCCAGTGCGTGCTCACCCATCCGGGCGGTAGAGGCAAGACGCTACTATGGTGGATCAGCTTGCCGCTACTGTCGTTTCATCCATGCTGGATACCCGAACAGGCAGGTGAAAGCCACAATTTAGCTGCCTGAAAGTTAATCCTACATCCGCAGAACGATCAGATTTTCCTCATTGCTTGTAGTCCATTTCCGAGTCATCCTTTTGCCCCTCCCCAGCCATTGCTACGGTTTTCTCAGCAATCTACGCTCCTTCGGTCGTTGCCAATTCAGCGACCGGGTCTGCAAGCCTGTGTGTGATAGGAAGCCTAGGGTCTGTACGAAATGTGTCTGCGCGAAGGCCAGACAAGGCGAAACGGGGGGAAGAAGCGGAGTGTACTGGAGTACATGAGCATTCCGAGCCCCGTTTCAACGCAGTATGGGAGAGTGCAGATACATTTCGTACAGAGCCTAGCGCTAACTGCTATGCCGCCGACGTATGTCTGTGGCTGATTTATGGCGGTTGTGTGTGGGTGGCCCTCGGGCCAGCCGGGTTTTCTCCTATTGCCCCGGTCTTGCAGCCCTGCACACGACCGCCACCATTACTTGCAAGGTAGTGAATGGCGGCATCTTCCAAGCAAAGGGAGCAGTGCCATGTTGAAGATCGTCCCCGATCCACCGCCATCCAATCCTTCCCCTCATCACATTGAAGACACCCTGATCCAGGCAGCGGAATACGTGCGCTGCGCCCTGATCGTGGCCCATCAGTCGGTGCTGGCCTCACATCCGCATTCGCTTGGTGCAACGCTGGCGCTGACGGCGGTGCACGAGATGGAAACGGTACGCGCGCTGCTGGACTGCGCGTTGGCGCAGGTGCCAGCACAGGTGCAGACACACCATTGAGTTTGCGCATCCGGCGTGGGATGCAGTGGTTGAAGTGGGCATGTCTGGCGATGATTGACGTTGGCTGCGTGGGTGGCCGCGCTGGCGCTATCGCGGGGCAAGCCCGCTCCTACAGGTGCTGTGCAGTGTCTGAGACAGGATTTCCAGCCAAGCAAAGACCCTGTAGGAGCGGGCTTGTCCCGCGATACCGGCGCAGCCGGTGCCATCCGTATGGAGCATGCCCGCTCAGGCCCCACCGAGGCGAATCGACGTGGCAGCTATGGCATGATGCCCGGCCGCGCACGCGATAGACGCCTGCCATGAAAGGAATACTCAGATGCCCTCGACCCCACCCAACGGCCTGCCGGTCTATCGCCTGATCACCGGCAAGGACGACGCCAGTTTCTGCCAGCGTATTTCCGAGAGCCTGGCTTTGGGCTATCAGCTTTATGGTTCGCCCAGTGTGACCTTCGATAGCAGCAAGGGATATGTAGTGGCTGCCCAGGCGGTGCTGTGGCCGGTAGCCATGGACTGAGACGGATGGATGCCGCAATCCGCCTGCGGCGGGCCATGCTCTATGACATGGACCGAGTAAGGGCCGCCAGGTGTCCGACGCAAGCCTTTCAGCGCCTGTGAGATCGAGCGCCGCCCGCGCGGCGCATCGCGACGCAAGGCCGCTCCTACATCTGTTTCGGGCCAGTCAATCCTGTGCCATTACC
>NZ_JAJSRC010000011.1:0-175926 GCF_021283245.1 Pseudomonas sp. NMI760_13
AATCCTGGCAAAGGGGGCTGCCAGGAAGTGTCAACCATGTCTCCGTACACGTGTCCACCATGTGTCCGGTCTCTACAGAAGGATCAAAAAGGAACCAAAAAATCCTCGCTCCATCATCCGGCCCCTACGCTTCGCTTCGGGGTTCCCTCGCTCCGTTCTTGCTCCCGGGAGGACCGCGCTGAACGCCCCATCCTGGGGCGCAGCGCTTGACGGGCATCCATGCCCGTCACCTCCCTCCGCAAGAACTCCGCTCGGCCTCCTGAAGTCGCAATTGGCGGCGCCTGGACTATTGCGCGCTTAGAAGCAAGAGCAAGAGCAAGAGCAAGAGCAAGAGCAAGAGCAAGAAATTCGAATTTAGTTGTTTGACAGCTATTTATGAATTGGCTGTTCCGGCCCTTTCGCGGGGCAAGCCCGCTCCTACAGGGTTATATATAACGGCGACTATTGCGTGGGAGCGGGCTTGCCCCGCGATACAGTCGAGAGATCAATTAATTTCCAACTAGCGACAGCTGCGCCAGTCCAGGCGCCGCTCGTAACTTCGCGACTTCAGGAGGCCGAACGGAGGTCTTGCGAAGGGAGGTGACGGGCATGGATGCCCGTCAAGCGCTGGGGCCCAGGATGGGCCCTGCAGCGCGGTCCTCCCGGGAGCAAGGCCGGAGTGAGGGGACCCGGAGCGAAGCGTAGGGCCGGATGAATGGAGCGAGGATTTTTTGGTGACTTTTTGATCCTTCAAAAAGTTACCCGCCGTAAGGGCGGAAAGGTGAATAAGCGTCGACATCACAAATGAATGCGCATACAACCCTCAAAACAACCAGTTAACCAATCAAAACAAAATCACCGAGCTTCCATGTGAGCAATCATCAACTGCACACTCTCATTCCCCCGAAACTCATTCACATCCAGCTTGTAAGCCAACTCCACCCACCGCACAGTAGGATTCGGCCAAACCTCCCGATCAACCCCAAAGGCAATCCCATCCAACCGCACCACCCCACACTCGCTCTTGAGCACCACTTTCAGATGCCGCTCCCCGACCACCCGCTGTTCGACCAGCTGAAATACCCCATGGAACAACGGCTCGGGAAAATGCTGCCCCCACGGCCCGGCATTGCGTAATGCCCGCGCCAGGTCCAGGTGAAACTCCTCGACCGCCAGGGTGCCATCGGACAACAGCCGACCGGTCAGGTCATCCTCACGCAGTTGCCGCCGCACCTCTTCATCGAACGCCTCGGCAAACGCCGGGAAGTGCTCGGCCGGCAGCGACAACCCCGCCGCCATCGCATGCCCGCCAAACTTGCTGATCAAAGCCGGATGCCGCGCCGCCACGGCATCCAGCGCATCGCGGATATGAAACCCCGCTACCGAACGCGCCGACCCCTTGAGCATCCCCTCCCCCGCATCAGCGAAAGCAATGGTCGGACGGTGGTAACGCTCCTTCAACCGTGAGGCGAGGATACCGATCACCCCCTGGTGCCAGTCGGCGTCGAACAGGCACAGGCCATAGGGCATGGACTCGACCGGCAGGTCCTTGAGCTGGGCCAGCGCCTCACGCTGCATGCCCTGCTCGATGGACTTGCGATCCTGGTTCAGGCCATCGAGCTGCTGGGCCATGTCCAGCGCCAGCGCCGCGTCATCGCACAACAGGCACTCGATGCCCAGGCTCATGTCGTCCAGACGCCCGGCGGCATTGAGCCGAGGGCCGAGGATGAAGCCCAGGTCGGTGGAGGTGATGCGTCGATGATCGCGCCGCGCCACCTCGAGGATGGCCTTGAGCCCGGGGCGGGCGCGGCCGGCGCGGATGCGCTCCAGCCCCTGGTGCACCAGGATGCGGTTGTTGGCATCCAGCGGCACCACGTCGGCGACGCTGCCCAGCGCCACCAGGTCGAGCAGCTCGCCGATGTTCGGCTGCGGCTGCGTCTCGTAGCGTCCCAGGCTGCGCAGGCGCGCGCGCAGGGCCATCAGCACGTAGAAGATCACCCCCACGCCGGCCAGGGACTTGCTCGGGAACCCGCAGCCCGGCTGGTTCGGGTTGACGATGGCATCGGCGGCGGGCAACTGTTCGCCAGGCAAGTGGTGGTCGGTGACCAGCACCTTGAGTCCGGCAGCCTTGGCCGCTGCGACGCCGTCGACGCTGGAGATACCGTTGTCCACGGTGATCAGCAACTGCGGCTGGCGCTGCAGGGCGACCTCGACAATCTCCGGGGTCAGGCCATAGCCATACTCGAAGCGATTGGGCACAAGGTAGTCGACATGCGCCGCGCCCAGCAGGCGCAGACCAAGCACACCGACAGTACTGGCGGTGGCGCCGTCGGCGTCGAAGTCGCCGACGATGAGAATGCGCTGGCGCTGGTCGAGCGCCTCGACCAGCAGGTCCACCGCCACTTCGATGCCCTTGAGCTGCTGGAACGGCAGCAGGCGCGCCAGGCTCTTGTCCAGTTCAGCCTCGGACTGCACGCCACGGGCGGCGTACAGGCGGGTCAACAGGGGTGGCAGGTTGCCCAGCAATGGCAGGGGCGACGGCAGGGGACGAGGTTCGATACGCATGGGGTCTTCGATAATCCAGTGTGAATCGGGTCAGCCGCGCTCGCCGAGCAGCCACTCCAGTTGCACTTCGTGCTGGCCACGGTCGTCGGTGACGAATACGGTACCTTCGCTGATCATCACGTCCCACTTGATGGCACGGGGCATATCGGTGGCCAGGGTTTCCAGCACTTCTTGCGGCACGGCGGCGACGTTCAGGTTCTTCAGCCCCTTCACCGCGCCCAGCACCTTGGTCGTCCAGACCCGCAGGCTGCCATAGGCCAGCAGGCTGGTGCGCTCGGTACGACGCGAGCACCAGGTCAAGCGATCGGCATCGGGCTGGCCAACCTCGATCCAATGCAGGATGCGGTCATCCAGGCTCTTTTCCCACACCGCCGCTTCATCGACATCCGACAGGCCCCGGCCGAAGGACAGGTTTTCGTTGTACCAGAGGGCATAGGCCAGCAGGCGCACGGCCATCCGCTCTTCGGTTTCCGAAGGGTGGCGGGCGATCGTCTGCTTGACGCTCTCGTACACGCCGCGGTCGAGGTCGGTCAGATTCAGTTCGAACTTGTAGGTGGTGGACGGCTGGGCCATGGGCGCTGGGCTTCTTGCGGGGGAAAAGTCGCACAGTCTAACCGATCCAGGCCATCTGCGCCGGATCAGACAACGCCGATATACCTGCCACCGCCGAGCTGTGATACAACCTGCGCTCACGCCCAGCCGCCACGGATGCCCCATGCCTACGCCCAGCAAACCCCTCGCCGGCCTGAAAGTCATCGAGCTCGGCACCCTGATCGCCGGCCCGTTTGCCTCGCGGATCTGCGCCGAGTTCGGCGCCGAGGTGATCAAGGTCGAATCCCCCGATGGCGGCGACCCGCTGCGCAAGTGGCGCAAGCTCTATGAAGGCACGTCGCTGTGGTGGTTCGTCCAGGCGCGAAACAAGCAGTCGCTGACCCTCAACCTCAAGCACCCGGAAGGCCGCGACGTGCTCAAGCGCCTGCTGGCCGACGCCGACATCCTCATCGAGAATTTCCGCCCCGGCGTGCTGGAGAAACTGGGGCTGGGCTGGGACGTGCTCCACGCCCTCAACCCGCGCCTGGTCATGGTGCGCCTGTCAGGCTTTGGTCAGACCGGGCCGATGAAGGACCAACCTGGCTTCGGCGCGGTCGGCGAGTCCATGGGCGGACTGCGCTATATCACCGGTTTCGAGGACCGTCCGCCGGTACGCACCGGGATCTCCATCGGCGACTCCATTGCCGCCCTGTGGGGCGTGATCGGCGCACTGATGGCCCTGCGTCACCGCGAGGTCAACGGTGGCGCGGGCCAGGTGGTGGACGTGGCACTGTATGAAGCGATCTTCGCCATGATGGAGAGCATGGTCCCGGAGTTCGACGTGTTCGGGTTCATCCGCGAACGCACCGGCAACATCATGCCGGGCATCACCCCCTCCTCCATCCACACCACCGCCGATGGCCGTCACGTGCAGATCGGCGCCAATGGCGACGCGATCTTCAAGCGTTTCATGCAGGCCATTGGCCGCGACGACCTGGCCAACGATGCGACCCTGGCCACCAACGACGGCCGCGATGCGCGCCGCGACGAGCTGTACGGGGTCATCGACCGCTGGGCCAACAGCCTGCCACTGGCCGAGGTAATGCAGGCGCTGAACGATGCCGAGGTGCCGGCCAGCCGGATCTACTCCGCCGAGGACATGCTGGGCGATCCGCAGTTCCTCGCCCGCGAGATGTTCCTCCAGGCCCGGCTGCCGGACGGCAAGCCATTCAAGATGCCGGGCATCGTGCCCAAGTTGTCCGACACACCGGGCTCCGCCGAGTGGGTCGGCCCCGCCCTGGGCGAACACACGGCCACGGTGCTGGCCAGCCTGGGCTACGACGCAACCACCATAGCCCGCCTGCGCGCGGCCGGTACGGTCTGACCCAGGCCCCATGCGTATCCGCCATCTGCCCATCGTGCTCTGCCTGTTGCTGACCGCACTCGCGGGGCAGGCGGTCGAGGCCAGGGAGCGCCTGCTATGGCTGGTGCGCGACCTGCCGCCGTTCACCATCTTCGAAGGGCCGGCCAAGGGCCAGGGGGTGATCGACCAGCTGTTGCCGATGCTGATCGCCCGGATGCCCGAGTACGACCACAGCATCGTCCGGGTCAACCGGGCCCGGGGTATCCAGATGCTCCAGGAGCCCAGTTTCACCTGCGACCCGACCCTGCTGTGGACCCCCGACCGCGCCAGATACGTGCATTTCTCCCAACCATCGCTCGGCGTACTGAGCAGTGGCCTGATCGTACGCAAGCAAGACCAGGCGCTGCTGGCGCCCTACCTGGAGGGCCAGCAGGTCGACCTGCAGCGCTTGCTGGCCGAGACCCGCCTGAAGCTGGGCATCGTCGCCGAGCGCAGCTACAGCGTGCAGGTCGATGAGGTCCTCAGGCAACTGCCTGATACCGCGTTCAGCCGACACTATGGCAACGATGCCACGGCCAGCCTGCTGCAGATGCAGCAATTGGGGCGCCTGCAACTGGTGCTCGGCTATTGGCCCGAGATGCGTTACCTGATCCAGCAGCAAAATGGCTCGCTGGACGACTACAGTTTCCACCCCATCCTTGGCGTGAACCGTTACCAGTTCCTGCATGTAGGCTGTTCGGATACTCCGCTGGGGCGCGAGGCGATCGCCCATATCGACCAACTGCTGCCGGCATTGCGTCGCGATACCTTGCCCGAGCTCTACGCCCACTGGCTGGACCCTGGGCTGCAGGAGGATTACCTGGAGCAGGCCAGGCACTTCTTCGAGCAGGGTGAACCGTCGCCGCGCTGAAGCGCCCTGAAGTCGATGGCACAGGGGCGTTTTGAAGTCGGGGCAAAAAGAAACCCCGGCCGCTGGGGAGGACGACCGGGGTCAAGCGAAAGCCCTTGGGACTTCCAGTGACAATCTGCACGGTACCGGAGCAAAGCACCATCAGACGGCCCTTGCTGAATCTGATGGGTCTGTCAGGCAAAGGTTCCTTGTATCTGCCGCTGATGTTGCAGGGCGGCGATCACACAGGGCTGCAGGCGGCCTTCGGCGATCTGCAAGTCACGGTGCAGGCCATCGACCAGATCAACCAGCAACTGCTGCTCCGCCAATTGACGAGTGCAGACCCCGCGCTGCAGGATCCGCACCCCGTGCTCGTCATAGAGTGTCAACTGGCGACTGCCAAGGCTGTCGGGCGTACCAAGCTCGGCCTGGTATGGGGAAAGGGCGTCGTTGAGCAGTCTGCAGATTCTTTCCATCCGGATCACTCGCTGGCTAAGGTTCGAGGAAACTGACCATCGGGCCCGACGGAAAGTTCGCCGTGGCCCGTTACCGCGAGCATGCGCGGACAACATGACAGTTTCGATGCGCCCACCCAGCGTCCGATCAGAGGCGCTCCAACACCTGTTCCAGGCCTACCATCGACATCGGCCATGGCAACTCTGCCAGCACATTCAAACCGTACTGGCGGGCCTCGAGCGCCAGATCCATTTCCCCCGCGCCAGCACACCCGACGAACAGCAATCCCCCCGCGCAGGAAGCCTGCACCAGGTACTTGAACAGGCGCCGGGCATAGCCCCTGGGCATGCGCTGGTCGAGCACCAGTACATCCACCGGGCGCTGCCGCGCCGTCGCGGTCGGCACGTCATCGGTGACCCGGACGCTGTAGACGCCCTGGGCATTGAAGGCCTGATGCAGCAGCATCTGGTGGTAGGGCCGAGCCTGGTGGATAAGAACATTGAGCTGACGCATGAGCTTCCCCCGGAACAGTGTGGCGTGTAGGTTGGAGCGACCACTTTAGTAGGGGTATGTATCGAACTACATGGGAAAAGTCTGAAAGATCCAAACCCTGTGTCGTGGACATGAAAAAGCCCGTCTAGGACGGGCTTTTTCGCGTAGTGCTCGGCTTACAGCGGCTTGCCGCGGTTGCCATGCTGGCTGACGAAGGCCTGCACCGTCTTCAGGTCGTTGGCCAGCACCGTGCAGCGCTCTTCGCGGCTGAACAGGTCGCTCAGGTGCGCCGGCAGTTCCAGGGCCTTGTCGACACCGGCCTTCTCCACCGCCTCGGGGAACTTGACCGGATGCGCGGTGCCCAGCACCACCATCGGCGTATCCAGGCTGCGACGGCACTCGCGGGCGGCCTTGACGCCGATCGCGGTGTGCGGATCGAGGACTTCACCGGTGGCCTTGAACACCTCGGCGATGGTCTCGCAGGTCTGCTCGTCGGTGACGGCCAGCGAATCGAACAGCTTGCGCGCCTCGGTCCAGCGATCCTGCTCGACGCTGAAGCCACCGCCTTGCTTGAAGGTGTCCATCAGCTGGGCAACCGCGGCGCCATTACGACCGTGCAGGTCGAACAGCAGGCGCTCGAAGTTGGACGAGACCATGATGTCCATCGACGGCGACAGGGTCGGATGCAGGGCATCCTTGACGTACTGGTTGCCGCTCATGAAGCGGTGCAGGATGTCGTTGCGGTTGGTCGCCACCACCAGCTGGCTGATCGGCAGGCCCATGTTGCGCGCCAGGTAACCGGCGAAGATGTCGCCGAAGTTGCCGGTCGGCACCGAGAACGCCACCGAACGGGCCGGGCCGCCGAGCTGCAGGGCGGCGTGGAAGTAGTAGACGATCTGGGCCATGATCCGCGCCCAGTTGATCGAGTTCACCGCCACCAGGCGGGTGCCCTTGAGGAACGACTGGTCGGCGAAGCTGGCCTTGACCATCTCCTGGCAGTCGTCGAAGTTGCCTTCGATGGCGATGTTGTGGATGTTGTCGCCGAGGATGGTGGTCATCTGCCGGCGCTGCACTTCCGACACACGCTGGTGCGGGTGCAGGATGAAGATGTCGACGTTGTCGCAACGGCGGCAGCCTTCGATGGCGGCGGAACCTGTGTCACCACTGGTGGCACCGACGATCACCACGCGCTCGCCGCGCTTGACCAGCACGTGGTCGAGCAGACGGCCGAGCAGTTGCAGGGCGAAGTCCTTGAAGGCCAGGGTCGGGCCGTGGAACAGCTCCATCACCCACTCGTTGCCGTTGAGCTGGCGCAGCGGCGCGACGGCGGCGTGGGCGAAGTTGCCGTAGGTCTCTTCGAGAATCTTCTTGAAGTCGGCGTCGGCGATGCTGCCTTCGACGAACGGGCGCATCACCCGGAAAGCCAGTTCGTGGTACGGCAGGCCCGCCCAGGAGGCGATTTCTTCCTGGGTGAAGCGCGGCAGGTTCTCGGGCACGTACAGGCCGCCGTCGCTGGCGAGGCCCGCCAGCAGGACGTCTTCGAAGTTCAGGGCCGGAGCCTGGCCGCGGGTACTGATATAGCGCATGGGTGCAAACCTTCGATGCTGGGCGCGGGCCGCCGTCGCGGCCCGCCGCCGAAATTAATTGAGCTGTTCGACGCGGATGCGCACGACCTTGCCGACCACGTCCTGAAGCGCTTCCAGGGCGACGATGGCGTCGTCGATGCGTTGCTCGACCACACGGTGGGTCAGCAGGATCATCGGTACCAGGCCGTCCTGCTCCTCGGCTTCCTTCTGCATGATCGACTCGATGTTGATGCCGCGCTCCGAAAGAATGCTGGCGACCTGGGCCAGCACGCCCGGGTGGTCCTTGGCCTGGATGCGCAGGTAGTAGGCACTTTCGCAGGCTTCGATCGGCAGGATCGGGTGGGCCGACAGCGCGTCCGGCTGGAACGCCAGGTGCGGCACGCGGTTCTCCGGGTCGGAAGTCATGGCGCGGACCACGTCGACCAGGTCGGCGACCACCGACGACGCGGTCGGCTCCATGCCGGCACCGGCGCCGTAGTACAGGGTGGAACCGGCGGCGTCGCCGTTGACCATCACCGCGTTCATCACGCCGTTGACGTTGGCGATCAGGCGATCGTTGGGGATCAGCGTCGGGTGCACGCGCAGCTCGATGCCGTCGGCGGTGCGACGGGCCACGCCCAGGTGCTTGATACGGTAGCCCAGGGCCTCGGCGTAGTTCACGTCGGCGGTGGTCAGCTGGGTGATGCCCTCGGTGTAGGCCTTGTCGAACTGCAGTGGGATACCGAAGGCGATGGACGCCAGGATGGTCAGCTTGTGCGCGGCATCGATGCCTTCGACGTCGAAGGTCGGGTCGGCCTCGGCATAACCCAGCGCCTGGGCTTCGGCCAGCACGTCGGGGAAGGCGCGGCCCTTGTCGCGCATCTCGGTGAGGATGAAGTTGCCGGTGCCGTTGATGATCCCGGCCAGCCAGTTGATGCGGTTGGCCGACAGGCCCTCGCGGATCGCCTTGATCACCGGGATGCCACCGGCCACGGCGGCTTCGAAGGCGACGATGACGCCCTTCTCGCGGGCCTTGGCGAAGATCTCGTTGCCGTGCACGGCGATCAGCGCCTTGTTGGCGGTGACCACGTGCTTGCCGTTTTCGATGGCCTTGAGCACCAGGTCGCGGGCGATGGTGTAGCCGCCGATCAGCTCGATGACAATATCGATCTCGGGGTTGCTCGCGACTTCGAACACATCAGCGGTAATGGGGGTACCGGTAATCTGGCAGTTCGGGTTCTGCGAGCGCATGGCAATCTGTGCCACTTCAATACCGCGCCCGGCACGGCGGGCGATCTCCTCGGCGTTGCGCTGAAGTACATTGAAGGTTCCGCCACCGACGGTCCCCAACCCACAGATGCCTACTTTGACCGGTTTCACTGTGAACTCCCCATAGAACGGCCGGCACCTGCGCCGACCGTGAAACATGCCGTCACCCCATGACGACGGCGTACTGAATTGATTACTTGCTTTCGGCCAGGGCCAGCTTGGCCACTTGCGGCGCCGGCTGGTAACCCGGAATCACCTGGCCATTCTGTAGAACGATCGCCGGCGTGCCATTTACACCAATCGATTGGCCCAGCTGGAACTGCTTGCTGACCGGGTTGGCGCACTTGGCGGCCTTGATCTCCTTGCCGTCGACCATCTTGTCCAGCGCCGCGCGGCGATCGCTGGAGCACCATACCGCCTGCAGCTGCTCGTCACCCGGCGAACCCAGGCCCTGGCGCGGGAAGGCGACGTAGCGCACTTCGATGCCACGGCGGTTGAGTTCCGGCACTTCGGCGTGCAGCTTGTGGCAGTACGGGCAGGTGGTGTCGGTGAACACGGTGATGTGCGACTTGGTTTCACCCTTGGCCGGGTAGACCACCATCTCGCCGGCCGGGATGCCGTTGATCAGCTTGGCAATGCCTTGGCGCTCGGTCTTCTCGGTGAGGTTGACCGGCTTGCCGTCCTGGATCTGGAACAGGTAGCCCTGCATGACGAACTGACCGTCGGCGCTGGCGTACAGCACGCGCCCGCCCTGCAGCTTGACTTCGTACAGGCCATTGAGCGGGCTGCTGCTGACGCTCTCGACCGGCACTTCCAGCGCGAGGTTCTGCAAGGATTTGCGGATCGCCTGCTCGGCACCGGTATTGGCATCGGTGGCCGCGGCGACGGCAAAGGTACTGGCCAACGCCAGGGCGGCGGCGGCGAAAATCTGGGTCACGCGCATGGGGTACTCCTGAAGGCGGACGGGGCCGTGGGGGCGTTGCTTGACCCTGGCGGGTAGCGAACATTCGGCCCTTGCAACAAACCGTCCAAGCCTACCACAACAAACTGGCGCAGTAGGGGTACTCAGGCACCGGTCGGCGGAACATGAAAAGCATTCATCCACGTGGGTGGTGTTCGGCGTGCAGCTGTTGCAGCCGGGCCTTGGCCACATGGGTATAGATCTGCGTAGTGGACAGATCGCTGTGGCCCAGCAGCATCTGCACCACGCGCAGGTCGGCGCCATGGTTGAGCAGGTGCGTGGCAAAGGCGTGGCGCAGCGTGTGCGGCGACAGCGGCTTGTCGATGCCGGCCACCCGCGCCTGGTGCTTGATGCGGTGCCAGAAGGTCTGCCGCGTCATCTGCTCACCGCGCTGGCTGGGGAACAGCACGTCGCTAGGGCGCCCGCCCAGCAGCTCGGCGCGACCATCGCGCAGGTAGCGCTCGATCCACACCACCGCCTCCTCGCCCATCGGCACCAGGCGCTCCTTGCTGCCCTTGCCCATAACCCGCAGCACGCCCTGGCGCAGGTTGACCTGGTCCAGGGTCAGGCTGACCAGCTCGGTCACGCGCAGGCCGCAGGCATAGAGCACCTCGAGCATGGCACGGTCGCGCTGGCCGATGGACTCGCCGAGGTCCGGTGCCTGCAGCAGGGCCTCGACATCGGCCTCCGACAGCGACTTGGGCAGCGGCCGGCCCAGTTGCGGCATGTCCACCTGCAGCGTCGGGTCGACTGCGACCAGCCGCTCGCGCAGCAGGTAACGGAAGAACCCGCGCACCCCGGAAAGAAAGCGCGCGGTCGAACGCGGCTTGTAGCCCTGGTCGAAACGCCAGGCCAGGTGGTCGAGGATCAGCTCACGCCCGGCATCGGGCAGTGCCACGCCATGCTCCTGCAGCCAGCCATTGAACAGCGCCAGGTCGCTGCGATACGAAGCGCGGGTGTTGTCGGACAGCCCCTTCTCCAGCCAGAGGGCATCGAGGAACTGGTCGATCAGGGGGTGGTCCAGTGCAGGCATGAAGACTCGGTGGCAAACGACGAAATGACGCTTAGTCTTTCATAACACGGCATGCAGAGGGAGCCCGCGTGAACGAACAACAGATTCTTTTGAGTGTCGGTGGCATCGGCGCTGCCGCCCTGCTCTGCCAATGGCTGGCCTGGCGCCTGAAGCTGCCGGCGATCCTGTTCCTGCTGCTGTGCGGCATCCTCGCGGGGCCCGTGCTGGGCTGGCTGCAGCCGCAGGCGCTGTTCGGCCCGCTGCTGATGCCGCTGGTGTCGCTGGCGGTGGCGCTGATCCTGTTCGAAGGCAGCCTGACCCTGCACCTGTCGCAATGGCGCGAGATCGGCAGCGTGGTGCATCGCCTGGTCACCGTCGGCGCGCTGAGCACCTGGCTGGTGATTGCCCTGGCCACCCACTGGCTGCTGGGTTTCGACTGGCCCCTGGCGATCCTGTTCGGCACCCTGACCCTGGTCACCGGCCCCACGGTGATCGTGCCCATGCTGCGGGTGGTGCGGCCAAAGGCGGCGATCGCCAACATCCTGCGCTGGGAAGGTATCGTCATCGACCCGATCGGCGCGCTGCTGGCGGTGGTGGTGTACAGCTTCATCATCGCCAGCGCCGCCGGTGAAGGCCTGAGCCACAGCCTGGCGACCTTTGCCGGGGTGATCTTCTGCGGCAGTGCGCTGGGCGTTGCCGGTGGCTGGCTGCTCGGGCAGGTCATGCGCGAGCAGTGGCTGCCGGAATACCTGCACAACCTGGCCTCGCTGGCGGCGGTGCTGGGCATCTTCATCGCCGCCAACCAGATCGTCCATGAATCGGGCCTGCTGGCAGTCACGGTCATGGGCATGTGGCTGGCCAACATGCCCGGCGTGGATGTGCGGCAGATCCTGCATTTCAAGGAGAACCTCAGCGTGCTGCTGATCTCCGGGCTGTTCATCCTCCTGGCCGCGCGGCTCGACCTGCACGCGCTGTTGGCCCTGGGGCCGGCGGTGCTGGCGCTGCTGCTGGTGATCCAGTTGCTGGCACGGCCGCTGAACGTCCTGCTGTCGACCCTGGGCTCGCCGCTGAGCTGGCGGGAGCGGGCATTGCTGGCCTGGATCGCGCCACGGGGCATCGTGGCCGCGGCCGTGTCGGCGATCTTCGCCATTCGCCTGGACCAGGCCGGGCACGACGGCGCGCTGCTGCTGGTGCCGCTGACCTTCGCCGTGATCATCGGCACCGTGGTGCTGCAAAGTGCCACCGCCAGGCCCCTGGCGCGCCTGCTGAAGGTGGCGGAACCGGCGCCGAGCGGGTTTCTCGTGGTCGGCGCCAACCCGCCTGCGCGGGTCATTGCCAAGGCCCTGCAGCAACTGGGCTGCCGGGTGCTGCTGACCGACTCGAGCTGGGAGAACATCCGCGCCGCGCGCATGGACAACCTGCCGACCTACTTCGGCAACCCCGCCTCGCAGCACGCCGACGCCCACCTCGACCTGGTCGGCCTGGGCCACCTGCTGGGGCTGTCACCGGCAGGCGAGCTCAATGCCCTGGCCTGCGCGCGTTTTCGTCATGACTTCGGCCAGGCCCGGCTGTTCGTGCTGGCCAGCGGCCTGGAAAAACAGCGCAGCGACAAGCACCGGGCCAGCGAGGAGCATCGCGGGCAATTGCTTGGGTCGAGCCCCATGACCTATGGGCAGCTGGCCAAGCTGCTGCACCAGGGTGCCGAGCTGTACAGCACCACGCTGACCGAGGCCTTCGGCTGGAGCGACTACCAGCAACTGCATGGTCCGCGGGCCACGCTGCTGTTCGCCCGGGACGGGCAAGGCTGGGTGCATGTGGCCAGCCCGGACAATCCGCTCAAGCCGCAGCCTGGGTGGACATTGGTGGCACTGGTGGAGCCGGAGCTGACCGAGCAGCCTGTGGCGCATTGATCCATGAATGGCCCTGGAATCAGGCCAACGGCAGCACCGGCACCGGGCGCTTGTCCTCGTCGATGGCGACGAAGCTGAACACGCCATGGATCGCCCGCTCGCGGCCATCGAGGTACATGTTCTCGACGAACACATCCACCTGCACCTGCAGGCTGGTGTTGCCGACCTTGATCACCGTGCCCACCAGCTCGACGATCGAACCGGCCGGGATCGGGTGCTTGAAATCGATACGATCGGTGGACACGGTCACCAGCGGCAACCGGCAGAACCGGGTGGCGGCGATGAACGACACTTCGTCCATCCACGCCAGGGCGGTGCCGCCGAACAGGGTGTTGTGGTGGTTGGTGGTGTTGGGGAACACCGCCTTGGTCACGCGGGTCACCGACAGCTCGGTGCGGCGCTGGATTTCCTGGTCTCGGGTGGTCATCTTCGGGTCACATCGCAAGGGCGGGTTTCAGAAAGCAAAAAAGCAGCCCGAAGGCTGCTTTTTTCTCGCAAGGCGGCCTAGGCCGCCAGGCAAACTGTACTCAGGACAGTTTTTCCTTGATGCGAGCGGCTTTGCCGGACAGGTCGCGCAGGTAGTACAGCTTGGCTTTACGCACGTCACCACGACGTTTCACGGCCAGGCTGTCGATCTGCGGGCTGTAGGTCTGGAAGGTACGCTCTACGCCAACGCCGCTGGAGATCTTGCGCACGGTGAAGGCGCTGTTCAGACCGCGGTTACGCTTGGCGATAACGACGCCTTCGAACGCCTGCAGACGCGAGCGGTCGCCTTCCTTCACTTTAACCTGGACGACAACAGTGTCGCCTGGTGCGAAGGTCGGGATCTCTTTGCTCATCTGCTCGGCTTCGAGCTGCTGGATGATCTTGTTGGTCATGCTGTGCTCCTAAGATGGATACTTGATCCACCATCGATACGTTTAACTATCGTCCCGCTCGCGGATGTATTCCTCGAGCAGCTTCTTCTCTTCTCCAGAAAGCGAGCGACTTTCCAGAAGATCGGCGCGTCGTTCGAAGGTCCTACCAAGGGACTGCTTCATCCGCCAACGCCGGATATGTGCATGGTTGCCACTTAGCAACACGTCGGGAACACGCTGATCCGCATACACCTCAGGTCGGGTGTAGTGCGGGCAATCCAGCAGACCGTCGGTGAAAGAGTCTTCCTCCGCCGAGTCCACATGCCCTAAAGCTCCGGGCAGCAGCCGTGTAACCGCATCGATCAGTACCATGGCCGGCAGCTCGCCACCGGAAAGCACATAGTCGCCAATCGACCACTCCTCATCGACATGAGCCTCGATAAAGCGCTCGTCGATGCCTTCATAACGACCGGCGATCAGGATCAACGATTCCTGTTCGGCCAGGCCTTTGACCGCCTGCTGGGTCAGCTTGCGGCCTTGTGGCGAAAGGTAGATCACCTTTGCCGATGCTCCGGTTGCCTGCCTGGCGCTAACCAGGGCGTCTTCCAGAGGCTTGATCTTCATCACCATGCCCGGACCACCGCCAAACGGCCGATCATCCACGGTGTGGTGGCGATCTGTGGTGTAGTCCCGCGGGTTCCAGCAGGTCACTTGCAGCAACCCCTGTTTCACCGCGCGGCTGGTAATGCCGTACTCCGTGATGGCCGAGAACATCTCGGGGAACAACGTGATGACGTCTACGCGAAGGTTACCCATCGTCTAGAAGTCCGCGTCCCACTCAACCCGCATCACGCCTGCGTCCAGGTCGATTGCCAGCACGCATTGCCCGGTATAGGGCAACAGACGCTCGCGATCATCCAGGCTGCCTGCGCAGGGCTTGACCACCATTACATCGTTCGCGCCGGTCTCCAACAGGTGATCGATCTTGCCGAACAGTTGTTCGTCCTGATTGATGACCTTCAGGCCCACCAACTGGTACCAGTAGTACTCGTCGGCTGCCAGGTTGGGCAAAAGGCTCCGCGCAATGCAGATTTCGTAACCGCTCAGAAGACGGGCTTCATCACGATCATCGAGGCCTTTGAGTTTCACGACCAGGCCCTTCTGGGAGCCACGACCGCTGACCAGCTCGACCTGTTTTACCTTGCCTTCGTGCTTGAGCGTCCAGCGCGGGTAATCCAACAGGTTTTCAATCGGATCGGTAAAGGAATACACCTTCACCTCGCCGCGAACGCCGTGAACCGAAAAAATCTTGCCAACGACGATGAGGTCATCAGCCTTTTCTGGCGTCGCGTTCATACTGCTCAGGCTGCAGCCTTGGCAGCTTCCTTCAGCAGCTGAGCAACGCGCTCAGACGGCTGTGCGCCCTGGCTCAGCCAGTAGGTGACGCGCTCTTGGTTGACCGACAGCTTGACTTCAGCGCCCGATGCGATCGGGTTGAAGAAGCCAACGCGCTCAACGAAACGGCCGTCACGGGCGTTACGCGAGTTGGTCACGGTCAGGTGGTAGAATGGGCGCTTTTTCGAGCCGCCACGGGCCAGACGAATGGTTACCATGTGAACATCGTTCCTATAGTCGGTGCTGCAAAACTGAATGCCCAATGGGCACACGGGTGCCCAAAAGGCCGCATATTCTCGGGGAATACACGGACATTTGCAAATGCCTTTTTCGGCAATGCCGGGGCCTGCCGCTCAGTTCTGCCGGTTTGGGCCTCCTCGCGGCGGCCATGATCCCGCCGTAGCGGGGGTCTGGCGGGCTTCCTCATATAAGGAAGCCCACCGGATTCTTTTACAGTTTCGGCATGCCGCCACCCGGCAGCATCCCGCCAAGACCACGCATCATCTTGGCCATGCCGCCCTTGGCGGAGAATTTCTTCATCATCTTCTGCATCTGCTTGTGCTGCTTGATCAAGCGGCCGATGTCCTGCACCTGGGTGCCGGAGCCGAGGGCGATGCGGCGCTTGCGCGAACCGCTGATCAGGTCGGGGTCGCGACGCTCGGCCGGGGTCATGGAGTTGATGATCGCCTCCATCTGCTTGAACTGCTTCTCGGCCGCGCCCTGGGCATTGCCCATCTGCGACAGGTTCACGCCACCAATGCTCGGCAGCTTGTCCATCAGACCGCCCAGGCCGCCCATGTTCTTCATCTGCTGCAGCTGGTCGCGGAAGTCCTCGAGGTCGAAGCCCTTGCCCTTCTTCAGCTTCTTGGCCAGCTTGTCGGCCTTGGCCTTGTCGATGTTCTGCTCGGCCTGCTCGATCAGGCTGAGCACATCGCCCATGCCGAGGATGCGCGAGGCGATACGATCCGGGTGGAACGGTTCCAGGGCCTCGGTCTTCTCGCCCATGCCGATGAACTTGATCGGCTTGCCGGTGATGGCGCGTACCGACAGCGCGGCACCGCCACGGGCGTCGCCGTCGACCTTGGTCAGCACCACGCCGGTCAGCGGCAGGGCGTCGCCGAAGGCCTTGGCGGTGTTGGCCGCGTCCTGGCCGGTCATGGCGTCGACCACGAACAGGGTCTCGATCGGCTTGACCGCGGCATGCAGCGCCTTGATCTCGTCCATCATGTCGGCGTCGACATGCAGGCGGCCGGCAGTGTCGACGATCACCACGTCGATGAACTTGAGCTTGGCTTCGCGGATCGCCGCCTCGGCGATGGCCACCGGTTTCTGGCTGATGTCCGACGGGAAGAAGGTCACGCCGATGTCGTTGGCCAGGGTTTCGAGCTGCTTGATCGCCGCCGGACGGTAGACGTCGGCCGACACCACCATCACGCTCTTCTTCTTGCGCTCTTTCAGGTGACGCGCCAGCTTGCCGGCGGTGGTGGTCTTACCGGCGCCCTGCAGGCCGGCCATCAGTACCACGGCGGGTGGCGCGGCGTTGAGGGTCAGCTCTTCGTTGGCCGCGCCCATCAGGCTTTCCAGCTCGGCCTGGACGATCTTCACGAAGGCCTGGCCCGGGGTCAGGCTGCGCGACACTTCGGTGCCGACCGCGCGTTCCTTGATGCTGTTGACGAAATCCTTGACCACCGGCAGGGCGACGTCGGCCTCGAGCAGGGCCATGCGCACTTCGCGCAGCGTGTCCTTGATGTTGTCTTCGGTCAGCTTGGCCTTGCCGGTGACATGGCGCAGCGTCTGTGACAGGCGGTCGGTCAGGTTTTCGAACATGGTGATCCTTTCAGGCCCAGTGGAGCCGAGGTTTTTCAGATGCCCAGGTGAACATGTACACGCGCCGGGCAGAGCAAGGCGGCGATTATAGCGGAGAGCGGCGGCGGCGCACACCTTGGAGCAGCCCCTCTGGATATTCGGTGACCATGCCGGCCTCTTCGCGGGTAAACCCGCGAAGAGGCCGGCATATGGGGTACAAGTCGCTCGCCAGGCACCGGAGCAAGGCTTGCTGGTCTTCCTTGCCCACCGCGATCTATGCCAAACTCCGTCCCTTTAGGGCTTGCCTGCCAGGACTTATGTTCTCTTCACCCAGCCTCATCCCCAATCTGCTCGCCGCCTTCCTTTATCTGGCCGCGACCGTCTACCAGGCCACCGGACTGGCCCGAGGCGCCCGTGCCGACAAACGGCTGCTGGGCCTGTTCGGCACCCTGGCGGTGGTCGCTCAGGGCGGCGCCCTGTTCTTCCAGCTGATCACGCCCCTGGGCCTGAGCCTGGACTTCTTCAGTGCCGCCAGCCTGATCGCCGTGGCGGTGATCGGCCTGACCCTGCTCGCCTGCCTGAGCATCCCGGTGGAGAACCTGCTGGTGCTGCTGTTCCCGCTCGGCGCGGTGACCGCGCTGCTGGCCCAGTTCGCCCCACCTGGCACGGTACCGCTGATCAACGAAGAGCCCGGCATCCTCGCGCATATCCTGCTGTCGATCCTGGCCTACGGCCTGTTCACCATCGCCGTGTTCCAGGCCCTGCTGCTGTTGCTGCAGGACCACCAGCTCAAGCACAAGCACCCGTCCGGGCTGATCCGCAACTTCCCGCCGCTGCAGACCATGGAAAGCCTGCTGTTCGGCTTCCTCTGGGCCGGCTGGGTGCTGCTGTCGCTGTCGCTGATCTCCGGCTGGCTGTTCCTCGACAACCTGTTCGCCCAGCACCTGGTGCACAAGACCCTGCTGGCCTGCGTGGCCTGGGTCGTGTTCAGCGTGCTGCTGTGGGGCCGCACACGCCTCGGCTGGCGCGGTCACAAGGCGATCCGCTGGACCCTGGCCGGCTTCTGCCTGCTGATGCTGGCCTATTTCGGCAGCAAGCTGGTCCGCGAATTCATCCTGCATATCTGACGGCCGCCCATGGACACCCTGCCGTACGCCCCGCTGCTCGGCATCATCGCACTGGCGCTGCTGTGGTCGGCGCTGTTCACCGCGGTCGACAGCGCCCGCCAGCAAGCCAACGGCCAGGGCGATTCCCCCCTCCCCGCCCAGGGCCTGGTGCTTGGCGCCAGCCTCGGCAAGCTGCTGGTACTGGGCCTGGCCTGCCTGATCGGCCAGCGCTACGACGGTGAACACGGTTTCTGGCTGGCCGGCCTTGGTGCCACCTTCACCCTGCTGGTGCTCGCCGACTACCTGCCGCGCCGCCTGGCCCGCCGCGACCCGCACGCCTTCCTGAGCCTGGGCGGCAACCTGCTGAAATGGCCGCTGGCGCTGCTGCAGCCGCTGGGCTGCCTGCTCGATGGCTGCGCCAGGCTGATCCTGCGCCCGTTCCGCGTGCAGCCCACTGCAGTGGCCCTGCACCCGCAGGCAGACGACGACTTCGACGAAGACGGCCCGGTCGACAGCGCCCGCCACGGCCTGCTGGAAGGCCTGCAGGCACTGGACAAGATCACCGTCAACGACATCCTGGTACCACGCAACGAAGTCGACGGCATCAACCTCGACGACCCCATCGAGCGCATCATCGAGCAACTGATCGTCAGCCGTCACACCCGCCTGCCGGTCTATCACAACGACATCAACCAGGTCGAAGCGGTACTCAACACCAAGCTGATCAGCCACCTGCTGCCACGGGCCGAACTTACCCCGGAGAAGCTTCAGGCAGCCTGCTACGAACCCTACTTCGTCCCCGAAAGCACACCGCTGCAGATGCAGCTGCTGAACTTCCACAAGCAGCAGCGGCGCATGGGCGTGGTGGTGGACGAATACGGCGAGGTGCTCGGCATCGTCACCCTGGAGGACATCCTCGAGGAGATCGTCGGCGAGTTCGAGGACGAGCAGAGCCTGGACAACCCTCATGTCCATCCCCAGCCCGATGGCCGCTTCGTCATCGAAGGCACGGCCTCGCTGCGCGAGATCAACCGCACCCTGGGCTGGCACCTGCCCTGCGACGGCGGGCCGAAAACCCTCAACGGCCTGGTCACCGAGGCCTTGGAAAGCATCCCGGCAAGCGCTGTATGCCTTAAAATTGGCAGATATCGGCTGGAAATCCTCGAAACCGAGGATAATTGCGCAAGCAAGGTACTGGTCTGGACACTGACTCGCTAGCTATACTCGGGTCACGCTTACCCAGCCCTGCCGTCTCGCCCGCTACCCGCACCCGGCGTCCGACGGCCAGTCCGCACCACTGACACGCCCCGCGGTCCTGCTTCAGCACCCCGAACAGCAACCGCTCACTGCCTATCCCCTGGGCTATCGTCAGTCGCGCGACCAACAACAATACGCTCCGGCTCCCGTGTGCCCGTCACATGGGCCGTGCCCCATGGAGCATGACTGTCAGGGACCTTCGCATGACTACCAGCAGCACCTACGCCGAACCTGCCTCGGCAACACCGGTCAATTCACCGGCCCGGGTGGCCACTGCCAGCTTCATCGGCACCGCCATCGAGTTCTACGATTTCTATGTCTACGCCACCGCCGCCGCGCTGGTGATCGGGCCGGTGTTCTTCCCGTCCGGCTCCGGCACCGCGCAGATGCTCGCGGCCTTCCTCACCTTCGGCATCGCCTTCCTTGCCCGCCCCTTGGGCTCGGCGCTGTTCGGCCACTTCGGCGACCGTATCGGGCGCAAGTCGACGCTGGTCGCCTCGCTGCTGCTGATGGGCGTGTCCACCACGCTGATCGGCGTGCTGCCCGGCTATGACAGCATCGGCGTCTGGGCGCCGATCATTCTCTGCCTGCTGCGCTTCGGCCAGGGCCTGGGGCTGGGCGGCGAATGGGGCGGCGCGGCGCTGCTGGCCACCGAGAACGCCCCGCAGGGCAAGCGTGCCTGGTTCGGCATGTTTCCGCAGTTGGGCCCGTCGATCGGCTTTCTCGCCGCCAACGGCTTGTTCCTCACCCTGGCCCTGGTGCTCAGCGACGAGCAGTTCCGCGAATGGGGCTGGCGCATTCCGTTCCTGCTCAGCGCGGCGCTGGTGCTGGTCGGCCTGTACGTGCGCCTGAAGCTGGAGGAAAGCCCGGTGTTCGCCAAGGCGGTGGCCCGTCATGAGCGGGTGAAGATGCCGGTGGTCGACCTGTTCGCCCGCTACTGGCTGCCGACCCTGCTGGGCGCCGCGGCCATGGTGGTGTGCTACGCGCTGTTCTACATCTCCACGGTGTTCTCGCTCAGCTATGGCGTGACCACCCTGGGCTACAGCCGCGAGACCTTCCTCGGCCTGCTGTGCTTCGCGGTGGTGTTCATGGCCCTGGCCACGCCCCTGTCGGCCTGGCTCAGCGACCGTTACGGGCGCAAGCCGGTGCTGGTGGTCGGCGGCCTGCTGGCGATCGCCTCGGGCTTCACCATGGAACCGCTGCTGACCTCGGGTTCGACCACCGGCGTGGCGCTGTTCCTGGCCATCGAGCTGTTCCTGATGGGGGTGACCTTCGCGCCGATGGGCGCGCTGCTGCCCGAGCTGTTCCCGACCCATGTGCGCTACACCGGCGCCTCGGCGGCCTACAACCTGGGCGGCATCGTCGGCGCCTCGGCGGCACCATTCTTTGCCCAGAAGCTGGTGAGCATGGGGGGATTGAGCTGGGTGGGGGGGTATGTGTCGGTGGCGGCGGTGATCAGTCTGATTGCCGTGTTGTGCCTGAAAGAGACACGTAATACCGAGCTTTGAATCAATCGCGGGGCAAGCCCGCTCCCACGCCAGACTGATACTGGCGTGGGAGCGGGCTTGCCCCGCGATCGTTTCAGATCAGAACTCGACCTTGACGGCTTGCGAAGCACGGGTCGCCTTGGCTCGCGCGGCCTCGACCGACTCGTCGCGCGCCAGGCACACCCCCATGCGCCGTGTACCGTTGATCTCTGGCTTGCCGAACAAGCGAATGGCGGTATCCGGCTCGCTCAAAGCCGCGCCGAGGTTGGCGAAGCTGGTCTGCTGCGACTGGCCTTCCGGCAGGATCACCGCCGACGCCGACGGGCCGAACTGGCGCACCACCGGAATAGGCAGGCCGAGAATGGCCCGGGCATGCAAGGCGAACTGCGACAGATCCTGGGAAATCAGGGTCACAAGGCCGGTGTCGTGCGGACGCGGCGAGACCTCGCTGAACCACACCTGGTCGCCCTTGACGAACAGCTCCACGCCGAACAGGCCACGCCCGCCCAGCGCATCGGTGACTGCCTGGGCCACGCGCTGCGACTCGGCCAGCGCCTTGGGGCTCATGGCCTGGGGCTGCCAGGACTCCTGGTAGTCGCCCTTCTCCTGACGGTGGCCGACCGGCGCGAGGAAGGTGGTGCCGCCCACATGGCGCACAGTCAGCAGGGTGATCTCGTACTCGAAGTCGATGAAGCCCTCGATGATCACCCGGCCCTTGCCGGCGCGCCCGCCTTCCTGGGCATAGTCCCAGGCCTTGCGCAGGTCATCGTCGCCGCGCAGCAGGCTCTGGCCCTTGCCCGAGGAACTCATCACCGGCTTGACCACGCACGGGTAGCCCAGGTCGGCCACGGCCTTGGCGTAGTCCTCGTAGGTGTCGGCGAAGTGGTACGGTGAAGTCGGCAGGTCGAGCTCTTCGGCCGCCAGGCGGCGGATGCCTTCGCGGTTCATGGTCAGCTGGGTGGCACGAGCGGTGGGCACCACGTTGAAGCCTTCGCTTTCCAGCTCGACCAGCGTGGCGGTGGCGATGGCCTCGATCTCGGGCACGATGTAGTGCGGCTTCTCGGCCTCGATCACCGCACGCAGGGCGACGCCGTCGAGCATGTTGATCACGTGGCTGCGGTGCGCGACCTGCATGGCCGGCGCATTGGCGTAACGGTCCACGGCAATCACCTCGACACCCAGGCGCTGCAGCTCGATCACCACTTCCTTGCCCAGCTCGCCGCAGCCGCACAGCAGTACACGGGTCGCGGTGGGCGACAATGGGGTTCCGATACGGGTCATTTCAGGTCCTCGAAGGCGTCCGGGGCCGCGCCACGCTGGCTGCCGCCCGCTGAAAAATGGACCGCTATTCTACAAGATTCCGTGGGAGCGGGCTTGCCCCGCGATAGCCGCGACGATGATCAGCCGGCCAGCGCCGCGCGCCGTGCCCGCCAGGCCATGATCAACCACACCGCCGTCACCCCGGCAAATTTCGAGGCCAGCGCCGTGCCGATCACCGCCGGGGTCAACGCACCGATCATGCCGAAGAAGATGAAGGTGTCCACCGGGATGCTCAGCGCCGAACTCAGCCACAGGCGGTCGCGCAGGGGCCGGCGGGTGACGCTGAACACCAGCCAGTCGATCAGCTCGGAGACGAAGAACGCGGTGGCGCTGGCCAGGGCGATGGCCGGCTCCGATGTCGCGTAGGACAGCACCAGCGCCACCAGCATGGCCAGCAGCGCGCCGTGGCCGTAGCGGGTCTGCACCATGTCGCGCAGGATGAACACCAGCCCGCCCCAGGCGGACCAGATCACGTCCAGGTGCGGCGCGCTGGAAAAGGCGTAGTTGATCAGCACCACGCTGCTGATGTAGGCGATGAGATAGAACATGGTCTGTGTGTTCGGTGGGCCAGCCGCACAGAGTACTTGAATTTAAAGTCAACGCCAGACTCTTCGCGGGTAAACCCGCTCCCACAGGAGGGGTGCGATCCCTGTGGGAGCGGGTTTACCCGCGAAGATGCCCGCGCAGATTCTACGATCCGATGATCAGCCCGGCCGCCAGCGCCCGCTCGTGGCACTTCTTCAGCACCTCCCGGCGCTGCTCGTTGTCCATCCGCCCCCAGCGGGTGATCTCGTCCACCGTGCGCTGGCACCCAGTGCAGATGTCCTGCTCGTCCAGCGCGCAGATGCTGACGCAGGGCGAGGCCACGGGCCGTTCGTCAGTCTTCATCGATCACCAGCTCGCGCGCATAGCGCTGGGCATTGTGCACGTAGTGCGCGGCGCTGGCCTCGAGCATGCGCTTCTGCTGCTCGGTGAGTTCACGCACCACCTTGCCCGGCGAGCCCATCACCAGCGAACCGTCGGGAATTTCCTTGCCTTCCGGGATCAGCGCGTTGGCGCCGATGATGCAGTGCCTGCCGATACGCGCCCCGTTGAGGATCACCGCGTTGATGCCGATCAGGCTGTAGTCGCCCACGTTGCAGCCATGCAGCATGGCGTTATGGCCGATGGTCACGCCCTTGCCGATGTTCAGCGGCGAACCCATGTCGGTATGCATCACCGTGCCGTCCTGGACATTGCTGTCCTCGCCGATGTCGATCAGCTCGTTGTCGCCGCGCAGCACCGCGCCGAACCACACGCTGGCGCGGGCCTGCAGGCGCACCTTGCCGATCAGCGTGGCGTTGGGCGCGGTCCAGCTCTCAGGATGGGTATCGACCCGCAGGTCGCCCAGGCGGAATTTCATGTATCGCTCCTCACGGTTTGAAGCCGGCGGGGTGTGCCCCACTCAGTTCTTGATGAAACGCTCGGGTGGGTGGTGCAGGCTGATGCCGGCATCGAACAGCAGGTTGACCAGCTCGACGATCATGATCGCCGACAGCCCCCAGATCTTGTAGTCGCCGTAACGGTAGCTGGGCACGTACCAGCTGCGCCCCTGGTAATCGATGCGGTGGGTGTGCTCGCGAGGATCCTGGCGGAAGAACGCCAGCGGCACGGTGAACACCGCGGCAATTTCGGCGTCGTTGGCGCGGTACTCGACATAGTCGGGGATCAAACCGACGAACGGTGTCACCTTCAGGCCGTGCAGCGAAATTACCGGGCTGAGCGGCCCGATCACCTCGACCAGCCCCGGCGGCAGGCCGATTTCTTCCTCGGCCTCGCGCAGGGCGGTGAACACCAGGTCGGGGTCTTCCGGATCGCGCCGCCCGCCAGGGAAGGCAACTTCGCCGCCGTGGGTCGACAGGCCCTTGGCGCGCAGGGTCAGTACCAGCTCCGGCTCTTCGCTGCGGGTAATGGGCAGCAGCACCGCCGCTTCGGGGAAACGACGATCCGTCTCCAGTGACGCGGGGGTATGGTTGCTCATTCGGCGAAGAAGCTCGTCCAGCATTACGCACTCTCGTGTCCAAGGCCTGCCGTGCATGATGCACCAAAGCCGCGAGGCACCCAAGCCCCGCCCGCAGGCCGCTTGCGGTGGGCGGGCCGGGCGCGCCAAGATAGTCCGACCCCATTGGAATGAATGTAAGCATGAAATTCTGCAGCGCGTGCGGCCAACCGGTCACCCAGCGGATACCCGAAGGCGACAGCCGCCTGCGGTATGTCTGCGACCATTGCCAGACCATCCACTACCAGAACCCCAACATCGTCGCCGGGGTGTTGCCCACCTGGGGCTCCCAGGTGCTGCTGTGCCGCCGCGCCATCGAGCCGCGCCGGGGCTTCTGGACCCTGCCCGCCGGGTTCATGGAGAACGGCGAGACCCTGGATGCCGCCGCCCGTCGCGAAACCGTCGAGGAAGCCTGCGCCCGGGTCGCCGAGATGAGCCTGTACCAGCTGTTCGACCTGCCGCACATCAATCAGGTGCATGTGTTCTTCCGCGCCGAACTGGCCGACCTGGACTTTGCCGTGGGGGTCGAGAGCCTGGAGGTGCGCCTGTTCGAGGAGCACGAGATCCCCTGGGGCGAGCTGGCTTTCCGCACCGTCACACGCACACTAGAATGCTATTATCGCGACCGCATCAGGCAGCACTACCCGATAGGCCATGAATACCTGCCGCCGATGAACGTTTCGTCGCCCACCACTTAAGTCTTCAGGGATACGGTTTCATGCGCTGGCTGCTTGCCCTCTTCTGCCTCAGTGTCGCCTCGGTGTCGCAAGCTGCCTTCACCGAGACCATCATCCGCAAGACGCCGTCGGCCGTGCCGTCGCCGGTCCAGCCCGCCGCTGGCGGCGTCCAGCAGGAACGGCTGATCGACAAGGTGCTGGTGATCAAGTCCGAACGCCGCCTGCAATTGATCAGCCGTGGCGAGCCGCTCAAGACCTACCGCATCTCCCTGGGCAAGCAGCCCAAGGGTGCCAAAGAGCGCGAGGGCGACAAGAAGACTCCCGAAGGCCTGTACTGGCTGGACTGGCGCAAGGTCAGCGACCGCTACAACCTGGCCATGCACATCTCCTACCCGAACATCACCGATGCCGCCAAGGCCCGCAACGAAGGCGTGGCCGCCGGCAGCATGATCATGATCCATGGCACGCCGATCAACGAGGAGTACCCAGAGTGGTACTTCCACACCCTCGACTGGACCGAGGGCTGCATCGCCATGCGCAACGACGACATGCGTGAGGTATGGAGCATGGTCAAGGACGGCACGCTGATTGAAATCCGGCCCTGAACCACCCTCGACAGCTTTCGATTACAACAAAGGCCTGCCCCGCTCTCGCGGGGCAGGCCTTTGTCTTTCACCGCCGATATTCCCTTTCGACGCATAACCGCTCACTTTTCCTACGCACACAATAGCCTTCCTTCCCACAAGGCGATGGCTTTGAGCCATACAAATGCCATCACCGGCATTCTTAAAATTCCCGCAAATGATTTCTCTGTTTCATACATCACTTGCGAGGTTCCCATGCAAATCCCTACACCCAAGACCAGGCCTGACACCCTACGCTGGGCCGTCTTTCTCGCCCTGCTGGGCAGCACCCAGGTCGAGGCGCAGGGCGCCCTGACGCCGACGCCCGGCCCGGGTGGCACGCCGATCATCGACAATGGCCACGGCGTGCCGGTGATCGACATCGTCGCGCCCAATGCCGGCGGCCTGTCGCACAACCAGTTCCTCGACTACAACGTTGGCAAGCAAGGGCTGGTACTGAACAACGCCCTGCAGGCCGGGCAATCGCAACTGGCCGGTCAATTGGGCGCCAACCCGCAGTTCCAGGGCCAGGCCGCCTCGACCATCCTCAACGAGGTGGTCAGCCAGAACGCCTCGCGGATCGAAGGCGCGCAGGAAATCTTCGGCCAGAAGGCCGACTACCTGCTCGCCAACCCCAATGGCATCACGCTTAACGGTGGCAGCTTCATCAACACCACCCGCGCCGGCTTCCTGGTCGGCAATGTCGACATCCAGGACGGCCAGCTCAAGCACCTCGACAGCCGCGAAGCCAGCGCCACCCTGCAGGTACTGGGAGGCGGCCAGAGCAACGCCAGGGGCGCCCTCGACCTGATCGCCCCACGCATTGACAGCAAGGGGCCACTCCTGGCCCAGGGCCAGTTGAACCTGACCGTTGGTCGTAACCGGATCGATGCCGGCAACCGCGAAGTGCTCGAGCACCTGCCCGCCGCCAGTGCCTCCATCGATGCCAAGCTACTCGGCGCCATGCAAGGCGGTCGCATCCGTATCGTCAGCACTGCCGAAGGCGCCGGTGTGCAGGTCGGTGACGCCAGCCTGCTGGCGGACCGTGACCTGATCATCCACTCCGCCGGAGACCTGCATGTGCACGGCAGCGACAGGCGCCAGGCCAGCCTCACCAGCAATACCGGCAAGCTCGACCTGAACGCCGCCGGCGACCTGCGGCTCACCGCCACCCAGGGCAAGGCCAGGCAGATCGAGGTCAATGCCGGCAAGAAACTGACCCTGGACACCGTCACCCGGGAGAAGGTGCTGGACGATCCTACCAGCTGGAAGAAAGAGTGGGCGTTCATCACTACCGAAGCGTTCGACGGCAATACCAAAACGACCCGCCGCGAGCAACTGGGCAGTCGGCTGCGCGCCGAAGACAGCATCAACCTGCAAGCTGGCAGCGACCTGCACCTGACCGCCGTGCAGTTGAATGCAGATAACGGGCTAAAGCTGCGCAGTGGCGGCACGATGACCATTGATGCCGGCGTGGACAGCGAGCAGGTCGATGAGCGGCTCAACCATCGCGTCTACCTGAACAATACGGGCATCGACAGCAAGTCCTACTCCGAGAAAGTAAAATCCAGCACGCTCAAGGCCGACACCCTGGTTGCCAGTGCCGGCGGCGACCTGCAACTGCGCGCAGCCAGGCTCGAGGCCGAGAAGACAATCGCGCTCGACGCCAACGGTGACTTGACCATCGAAAGCGCCGAGGAAAACGCCCGTACCGAGCGGTCCACTGGCAAGCGCCATTTCACCGCCAGCGCCGGGCGGACCCAGCCCGGGCAGGATGGCCAGCCAAGCTCGGGCCAGTACACGGCGAGCGTGGGCTACGAAGCCCTGCACAGCGACGAGCAGACCTCGGAGACGCACCAGGTTGCCAGCAGCATCAGTGGCGCCGGCGTAACCGTGCGCACAGGGCAGAAACTGACGGTGAGTGGCTCCGAGATAAAGGCGAACGCCGGGAGCCTTGAGGTTTCGGCCAGCGAAATCGAACTCGCCGCCGCCCACGACAGCGTGGCCCGACAAACCATCGACACCCGTACCGGCGCCGCGCTGGCCGTCACCGGCGGCATGGACCGCCTGGGCCTGGGTATCGATGCCTACCGTGGCCCAGCCGGCCTGATCGAACGTGAAAACAACGTGCGCCGCAGCACCCTGCAGGCCAGCGGCGACTTGCGACTTGATACCCGGCAACTGACCACCGAGGCGGCGAATGTGCAAGCGAGCCGTACGTTGCACGTAAACGCCGAGCGTATCGACAACCGCGCGGTCGCCAATATCCGGGAAACCGAAACCAGCCTGAACCAATGGGACGGTAGCCTCGGCATCAGCACCGACTACCAGCGCATCACCCGCCCTATCGAACGGCTGTTCACCGGCAAGCAAGCCGAAAGTGCACGTCCCTCTACGGTGATCGACAAACTGGCCCTGCCCAAGACCGGCGCCGAACTGGCCATCGGGCACCAGACCCGCCTGCAGAAAGACATCGACAGTACCGCGCAGGTCAGCACCTTCAACGGCGCCGATGTCCGGGTCAAGGCCGACCACATCAAGGACGAGGGCACCGACTACAACGCCAGGACCGGCAGCCTGCGAATCGAGGCCGGAGAGCACCAGGCACTGGCCGCCAACGACCGCAAGACCCGTGAGGTCAAGTACATCACCGGGGGCGGCAGCCTGCGGGTGGACACCACCCTGGCCACGGACATCAACGCCAGGCTCGAAGGCAAAGGCTCCAACCTGACACAAAAAGAGGAAGCATCGCTCGCCCGTGTCGGCAGCCTGCGTGGCAAGAGCGGCATCGAGGTGCAGCTTGAACGCGCAGGCCACTACCAAGGCACCTACATCGCCAGTGAAGAGGGTGCGGTCAGCCTGGAAAGCAGCGGCGACCTGACCCTTGCCGCAGCCCAGGATCACACCTCCAGCAGCAGCACCAAATTCGAGGCCGGTCTGGCAGCCAAAGGTGGTACCGGTCTGCTCGGCCCCAACGGCGGGCTGGACGGCAACCTCAAGCACAGCACACTCACGCAACACACCGAAAAGGCAAGGGTGGCGCAGATCGACGGCAAGGGCACGATCGAGCTGTCCAGCACAGGCGACATGCACCTGCAAGGCACCCGTATCGACAGCCGTGAAGGCGATATCCGCTTGCACAGCGACGGCGTGCTGAAAGTGACCGCTGCCCACGACACCCGCAAAAGCGAGGGCAAGACCTGGGGTGGCGGCCTGGATGTCACAGGTAGCGCCACCGGTGGTGCCCTGGGTGGCCACGGCACCTTTGGCTGGGTCAACGAACAGGCCAGCATGGCTGTTGGCGCGCAGTTCACCGGCAAGGGCGCGGTGCAGCTCACCAGCCTTGCCCGCGAAGATGTCGCCTTGCAGGTGCAAGGGCTGCAGACCAGTGCCGAGCGGATTGGCCTGGATGCCCAGAATGGTGGCCTGCTGATCGAGGCGGCCAGGAACACCGAGCATCACGACAATCTCGCCGTCACAGTCGGCGGCGGCCTCAAATTGGCGGCCCTGGATCTGGGCGGCATCAATGGCCAGGTCGACCTGAAGCTGGACAAGCGCAACAACACCACCTGGCACGACAGCAACCTGCGCGCCGACCTGGTAGACCTGCGCAGCCAGGGCGATACCCGCGTCGAAGGTGCTCAGGTGCAGGCCAAGCGGATCGAAGGCAAGGTCGGCGGTGACCTGCTGGTCGCCAGCCGCCAGGATCAGGTCGACAGCCTGGTCCTCGACATCGACGCCAGCCTGACCCAGAAGGCATCCACGCAAGGCACTGACGAGTCGAGCAGCCCATTGGAGACGCTCGCAAGCGGCAACCTCGGGGAAATTGCTGGTGCGCTCTGGAGCAAGATCACCGCGAAGTTCACACCGTCCCTCAAGGCCGAGTACGCCCAGCGCAAGAACGACACCGTCAACCAGCAGACCACGCTGTCCGCAACGCACGGCATCGACCTGGAAGTCGGCGGCGAAACCCGCCTGGTCGGCGCCACGCTGCGCGCCAGCGAAGGCCAGGTCGAGCTTGGCGAAAGTAGCGTTTCGCGCAAGACCTTGAACGGTCGTGACCATGAGCGAAAGGTGAAGGTCGATGCCTCGTTCTCGCCCGTCGACCTGGCAGGCACCCTGTTCTCGTTCATCAAGGACAAGGTCACGGGCAATGACGGTGCCGACAACGGTGACAAGCCACTCGATCTCGGTCTGGTCCGCACCAGCGGGCATGACCGCAGCGTCGAGTACGTCTCGAAGATCGAGGAGGGTCGCAGGCACTGAGCCAGCCCCTATGGAAAAACGCATAACCCATTGATTTAGCTTGATCCTGTGGGAGCGGGTTTACCCGCGAAGAATCCAACGCGGTGCCTGGCACCGGCTCCGCCGGTGTTCGCGGGTAAACCCGCTCCCACAGAGATAACAGTTCCTTGCGCGACAGCGTATCCCAAGGGCTGGGCGATCTCCCACAGGGCACGCGGACTACCTGCGAACTCCGATTCCTGCACAACGGCTCCGTGACCAGACCAGATGCCAATGACCAGACAAAGACTCCACTCAACCGTCGGAACACGACGCATCATTCACCTGCTGCTCGCCTGCCTCGCACTGGCAATGCCCCTGGCCCAGGCCGATCCGGCCAGTCAGCAACTGCGCAACGAGCAGCAGAAGCTGCGGCAGTTGGAACAGCAACAGCGCCTCGATCGCTGGCAACGTCCCCAGGCCTCCACCGCCCTGGAGGCCACCGACTCAACCTTCACTGCGCCCGATCAGCACTGCTGGGCAATCAGCGGCGTGCGCCTGGCTGGCAACCGCACACTCGATACCCGGCAGCTGGAATCGAGCGTGCGCGCAGTGTCTTCCTCATGCATGGGCGTCGCCGATATCGACCGATTGCTCAAGCACCTGACCCAGCACTACGTCGAGGCCGGCTACCCCACCAGCCGCCCCTATGTGGCCAGCCCGCCCGAGCACGGCGCGCCACTGGACATCGTCATTGTCGAAGGCTTCATCGAGTCGATCGAGCTCGCTGGCGCCGACCTGCCACTCTCGCTGCACGGCGCGTTCCCCGGCCAGCTTGGCCAGCCGCTGTATCTGCCGGACCTCGAACAGGGTCTGGACCAGCTCAACCGGCTGCGCGCCTATGACCTGGAGATGGCCCTGCTGCCAGGTGAGTTGCGCGGTGGCACCCGTGTCATGATCGAACCACGACGGGCCGCCTCGCCCGTGCATCTGGATGCCCTCCTCGACAACCGCGGCGGTGAGCTCACCGGCCGCCACCGCCTCAACCTGGGCCTTGGCCTGGACAGCCCGCTGGGGCTGAACGACGACCTGCGCCTGTCGCTTAGCTCGGTGGTGTTCGGCGCGCCCGGGCAAAGCAAAGGGACCAACCTGTACTACAGCCTGCCCCAT
The DNA here is from genome assembly GCF_021283245.1 of Pseudomonas sp. NMI760_13. Lineage (NCBI taxonomy): Bacteria > Pseudomonadati > Pseudomonadota > Gammaproteobacteria > Pseudomonadales > Pseudomonadaceae > Pseudomonas > Pseudomonas sp. NMI760_13. Next base: position 30,953 of record NZ_JAJSRC010000011.1, read on the forward strand.
GGCCGCTGGACCTTCACCCTCAACGTCAGCCGCATGCGCTACCGCGCGCCGATCCCGAACACTCGTTATGCCAGCAACGGCCGCAGCGAGTTCTTCGGCCTCGGCGCCGAACGCGTGCTGTGGCGCAATCACCAGGGCATGCTCAGCGCCAGCGCCCGGCTCGACCGCAAGCAACTGGTCAACCGTTTCGGCCCCGCCGTGCTGGCCCTGCAGAGCCCGACCCTGGCCACCGTCGAGGCCGGGCTCAACCTGCTGTGGCTCGAAGGCGGGCTGTGGAACGCCTACCTGGGGCTGAGCCAGGGCATGCACTGGCTCGGCGCCGACCGCCCATTCGCCCACAAGCAGGCGCCACGACCGGATTTCACCAAGTACCGCGCCAACCTGCTGCACCTGCGCCAGGGCCCCGCCCAATGGCCGTGGCGCTGGCAGAGCGAACTGGCGCTGCAATACAGCACCCATGTGCTGCCTGCCGTCGAACAGATGTCACTCAGCGACCATTCGGCCGTGCGTGGTTTCCGCCAGCACAACGTCTCCGGCGCCAGTGCCGGCGCCTGGCGCAATACCTTCAGCCAGCCACTGCCGCTGCCGGTACAGGTGCGCCCCACCGCAGGCCTGGACCTGGGCTGGGCCCGCTACGCACGCACCAGCCCATCGCAGCGCCTGGTCGGTGCCTCGGCAGGCGTCGAACTGAGCCTGCCGCACAGCCAGCTGCGCCTGGACTACCAGCGCGGGCTGTATGCCAGCGATCGACCACGCAAGGCGCTGGAGCAAGGCTTCTGGGTCGCGCAGTGGTCCCTGAACCTCTGAGCTACCAGCTCAGCCGGCGCTGCCCGACACGGTCTTGCGGCCCCAACCATTGCAGGCCGCGCAGCACCGGTGTCAGGCCGGCGTCAGCCGACATTGCGAAGTCGAGCTGCGCCCGCCGTGCCACCAGGTCGGCCTCCAGGCCAAGCTGGTGCTGACCTTGGCGAACCAGCCCCGCAGCCAGCCGCCAGCCCTGGCGGCAGTCCATTTCCAGCGTCCCCTGCCCCAATCCCAGGGACCACGGGGCGCTCAAGGCCAGATCGGCCACCGTGATCCGCCCTTCAGCGGCCAGGCAACGCTGCCCCGAGCCTTGCAGGCTGATGCCCCCTTGCCACTGCCCAGTCAGGCGGTATCCCAGGGCAGCGCTGGGCTGCGAGCCCACTGCCTGCAGCCCGGCCTGCCAACGCCACGGCCAGCCGCTCAGGCGCCCTTGCCAACCCTGGCCTTGAAAACCCAACCGCACCTGCAGGTCGCGCTGCCACGGTCGCCACGTCCATTGCACCGGGCCTGCCGCACCCAGCCGAACGGCCTGCCCTTGCCACAGGCTGCCGCTCACGCCCTCGGCCGGTAGCCCAACCCCCGCGACCAGCCAGCGTGCCGGCAGCTCGGTCAACAGTGTCAGGCAGAACACCAGGGCCACCCACAGCCCAGCCCGCCGGTTCATGGCCGCAGCCGCACGGTAAAGCGCAGCCCCTCGGTGTCTCGCTCCAGCCCCCACTGCAAAGGCTGCGCGCCATCATCGCGCAGGGCCTGCAACCAGCCTTGCAGCACCTGGGCATCGGCCACCTTGCCACGCGCCAGCCAACCTTCGTCCTCGGGCTGCACCTCGGCCAGCTCGATGCGTCGCGCCTGGGCCGACTGGTGCAACTCTTCCAGGGTCAATGCGGGTTGCTGTGCTGGCGCCGTCAGCGATTCGGCCAGCGCCCGCCACTGCGCCTGTTCGCGCCAGTAGGCGTTACCCTCGCGCAGCGCCAGCAGCACAACCAACAGCGCGACGGCGCCCCAGGCCAGCGATAACCGATGCTGCTGCAACCATTCGCGGTTCATGCTGCGCTCCCCAGGTCGAACACCACGCGACGCGCCTCGTCTTCCACCTGGACCTGCACGCCGATCGCCGTGGCCATGTCGTGCCAGGGCGCGACGTCGCCCTCGCCTTCCAGCTCCAGGTGCCAGCGCTGGCCGTCGTACCGCACCGCCCGCACCTGCCAGCCAGGGTGATCGCTCAACCAGGCATGGACCTGCGCCTGCACCGCGTCGAGCAGACGCAGGCGCACCTGGCTTTCACCGGCGTCGTCCCACAGGCGCTTGAGCGCCACCGCCGCCTGGCGTGGTGTCGCCTGGGGACCGGTCACCGCCAGCACCTGGGCGCGATAGACCTGGGCCTGTCGCCACTGTTGCGCGCACCACAGCCCGCCCCATGCCAAGGCAAGCGCCAGGCAGGCGACGGCCAGGCGCGATTGCCCGCCCTGCAAACGCGGGCGTGAGCGGGCACGTCGCGCCTCGAACACTCCCGGCAGGCCATCGAGCGGCGCCAGCACCTCTGGCCATGGGGCCTCGATGCATTCGGCGTCATCGGCCAGCCCGTCCAACGCCGGCGGCAGGCCGAGCGCCTGTGGCCAGGCCAACCAACGCGCCTGGCTTTTGTACAGGCTCGTCGTCCCTCGTCGCCAATGCCAACCCGCCGCGCCCACGCTGTCGGGCAGCAGCTGGAACTCAGCCCAGCAACGCTCCACCGGCAATGCCCAAGTGGCGCACTGAGCACGCCATTCGTCCAGCCTCGCCCGCGCCACCACCAGCAATTGCACCTGCCCCGCGTGACGCCCGATACAGGCACACAGCACCTCATCGACGCCTTGCAGCAAGCGGTCCTCGACCAGCAACGGCCACTCTTCGCGCTTGAGCCCGGGTGGCGCGGCCAGCTGGAAGTGGCTGCAATGCTCGCCGGGGACGATCAGGGCGACGCGCGCCTCGAGCCCTGGCGGTGGTTCCCCCAGTCCCTCGCGCACGGGGCGTCCCTGGATTACCAGCAGCCACTCCCAGACCTCGCCTGGGCGCAGCAGCAGCCAGGGTTGTGCCGGCGCCCGGCGGCGCCATTCAAGCTTCATGAGCGCCCCCAGGGCAGAACGAAGGTGCAGGTAAACGGTGCTCCATCACGCACTAGCTCCACGCGCACACCCCGCCCGGGGTGCGCCGGTTGTTCGGAAGGCCAGGCCAGCCAGCGGCCGGACTGGTGGTAGAGGATGTTCATCGCGCTGACCCGCTCCAGCCGTTCGCGCATCACCCACTGCGGGGCCGCGGCGGCATACAGGTCGGCCGAGGTTTCCAGCAGCAGGCGTTGTTCGCGGGGCTCGAAACGCAGGCGCTGGCGTTGCAGACGCGAGCCGCCCTCGGCCTGGGGCCAGGCTGCGGCGGCCACCCACAGCAACTGCTGGCGGTCGGGTTGCCAGTCGAGCCAGCGCGGCGCCAGCGGCAGGCGCTGTTCATACACACGGCGCAACACCGGGCTGTCGAAGCGCCGCTCCAGGGCCAGGCAGAAATCCAGCAAGCCGGTTTCGCGTACCTGTTCGTCGAGCCGCTCGCGCACCTTCAGCCAACCGTTGACCAGCGCCGACAGCATCACCCCGAGCAAGGCGGTGAGAGCCAGGGCCACCAGCAGCTCGATCAGGGTCATGCCCGCCTGGCGCCGCTTCATGGTCGCTCCAGGAACACGGTGTACTGCCCAAGCGGCAGGCGCTGGTCGCGGTCGGCATGCAGCAGCAACTCACCACGGCGCAGGTCGCGTACGCCGGTACGGCGCAGCTGCAGCTGCCAATGGCAGGCCTGCCCGCCCTCGACCAGCACGCCGCTGTCCTGGTTGGCCACCGGCCAGTACTGCTCGACCGCGAAACGTGCCTGCAGCTCGCGGGCGCACAGCAGGCCCAGGCGATGCTGCTGCACGGTGTCCTGCACAGCCAGGCGCTGGCGCAGGACCTGACTGGTGATCACCGCCAGGACCGCGGCGATGCCCAGGGCCACGCTCACTTCGAGCAAGGTGAACCCCCGTTGCCCGCGTTTCATGGCATCACGCTCACGCGCAACTGGCCACTGCGGTCCCAGTCCCAGCGCCGGCCGCCCTCGGCCCAGCGCCAGCGCACGGTGCCCGGGCGAGCCCAGCCATCGGGGGTGAACAGCAGCGCGGGCGTCTGGCTGGCCGGCCAGTCCGGGCGCAGGCCCTTGGGCCAATCGCCCAAGGCCACGGTTTCCACCTGCCATTGATCACCTTGGCGGCGCACGAACTCAGGTCGCTGGCCGTTCCAGCGAATCCCCCGCAGTTGCCCGGCATGACGTGCCAGGTCGGCCTGGGCCACGGTGGCGGCGGCCAGGCGGTCGAGGGTCTGGTCGACGCTGCTCCTTCCGCTGTCGAGCCAGGCCACCGCAAGGCTGGTCATCAGCGCGGCGATGGCCAGCACCACCAGCAGTTCGAGCAGGCTGAAGCCGCGCTGTTGGATCGCGACAGCGTGGGAGCGGGCTTGCCCCGCGATGGCGGTGGCATGGCCAACATTGCCATCGCGGGGCAAGCCCGCTCCCACGCAGTTGCGCTCATTTCGGGCAGGCATTTCAGAGCGCCCAATTGCCCAGGTCGGCATCGAGCCCTTCGCCGCCCGGCACGCCGTCGGCCCCCAGCGAATAGACATCGACCCGGCCATGCTCACCGGGCATGCGGTACTGGTACGGCGTGCCCCACGGATCCTCCGGCAGGCGACGGATATAGCCGTCGCTACGCCAGCTGCGCGGCAGCGGTTCCTGGGTCGGTTTCTTCGCCAGCGCCGCCAGGCCCTGCTCGTTGCTGGGGAAACGCAGGTTGTCCAGGCGGTACATGTCCAGCGCCTGCTCCAGGGTCGCAAGGTCGGCCATGACCTTCTGCTTCATAGCCTTGTCCTGGTTGCCCAGCACGCTGGGCGCGACCACGGCGATCAGCAGGCCGATGATGAAGATCACCACCATGATTTCCATCAGCGTGAAGCCACCTTGGCGGTTGCGTCGTTGTTGCATGAAAGGTCTCCTTGTCACAGTTGCAATCCCTGGTTGAGCTGCATGATCGGCAGCAGCACCGCCAGCACGATGAACAGCACCACCGCGCCCATCACCAGAATCATCAGAGGTTCGAACAGCGCCATGGCGGTGTCTACCTGGCGGGCGAAGCCACGTTCCTGGTCATCGGCCACCCGCTCGAGCATGTCGGCCAGGGTGCCGCTGGCCTCGCCGCTGCCAACCATGTTCACCAGCAGCGGCGGAAACTGGCCGGCGCCGTCCAGCGCGCGGTGCAGGCTGGTACCACCCTGCACCTGCTGGCGGACCTGCTCCATGGCGGCACGAATACGCAGGTTGCCGACCGTCTCGGTGGCCACCTGCAGGGCTTCGAGCAGGGCCACGCCACTGCCGGAGAGAATCGCCAGGCTGCGCGCCAGGCGCGCGCTTTCCAGCACCTGCAGCAGCGCGCCGACACGCGGCAGGCGCAGCAGCAGGTCGTCGCGACGCAGGCGCCAGTGCGGCTTGCGCAGCAGCCAGCCGCCAGCCACGGTCAGGCCGATCGCCAGCGCCAGCAGGTACGGCCCGGCATGGACCAGCCCCTGGCTGATGCCGATCAGCAGCGAGGTAATCAACGGCAGGCTCTGCCCGGAATGGGCGAACTGCTCGGTGAGCTTGGGCACCACGAAGGTCATCAGGCCGACCACCACCGCCAGCGACACGCCCATCAGCACCGCCGGGTAGATCAGCGCAGTGCGGGCCTTGTGACGCTGGCGCTGGACCTGCTCCAGGTGATCGGCCAGGCGCGCCAGCACCTGGCCCAGGCGCCCGGAGCGCTCGCCGGCCTCGACCAGCGCGCAGTAAAGCCCGGTGAACGGCGCGCCCTGGCGAGCCAGACTGCGGGCCAGTCCCAGGCCTTCGGCGAGGGAACCACGCAGGGTCACCAGCACCGCATGCAGGGCCGGCTGGCGCAGCTGCCGCTCCAGGGTGGCCAGGGCATCGACCAGTGGAATGCCGGCACCGACCAAGGTCGCCAGCTGCCGGGTCAGCTCGCACAGCTGGGCGCGGGTCAGGCGCTGGCGGCGGGGTTGTGCGCTGTCGTGGCGCTGCAGCTGCCGGGCGAACAGGCCCTGCTCACGCAGCAACTGGCGCGCATGCCGCTCGCTATCGGCCTGCACGCTGGCCTTGTGCGCCTTGCCGGCAAGATCCACGGCCTGGTAGCGATAGGTCGGCATGCTCAGCCCTGCACCACGCGCAGCACTTCGGCCAAGCTGGTCTCGCCACGGGCCAGGCAGTCGCGGGCCTCAGCCACCAGGCTCTGCCGGCGGCCATCCAGGTAGGCCTGCATGGCCAGTTCACTCTCGCCGTCATAGAGCAAGGCGACCAGCCCGGCATCCAGTTCGATGAACTCGTACAGCCCCAGCCGGCCGACATAGCCGCTGCCCTGGCAGTGCTCGCAGCCGACCGGGTGATAGCTCTCGCGCAGGCTGCCCAGCTCCGGCCACAGTTCGCGCTCGGCGCCTTGCAGCGGCTGGGCCACCGCGCAGGCACACAGCCGCCGCACCAGGCGCTGGGCCAGTACGCCGCGCAGGCACGAGGCGATCAGGAAGGGTTCGATGCCCATGTCGCGCAGGCGGGTCACCGCGCCCACGGCGCTGTTGGTGTGCAGGGTGGACAGCACCAGGTGACCGGTGAGGCTGGCCTGCACGGCAATCTGCGCGGTTTCCTGGTCGCGGATTTCGCCGAGCATGATCACGTCCGGGTCCTGGCGCAGGATTGCGCGCAGGCCGCTGGCGAAGGTCAGCCCGGCGCGGGGGTTGATGGCGGTCTGGCCGATGCCGGCGATGGCGTACTCGACCGGATCCTCGACGGTGAGGATGTTGCGGCTGCCGTCGTTCAGACTGTTGAGGCTGGCGTACAGCGTGGTGGTCTTGCCCGAGCCGGTCGGGCCGGTGGACAGCACGATGCCGTTGGACCGCGCCAGGCATGAGCGCAAGCCGCGCAGCACGGCGGCGGGCATGCCCAGGTTGTCCAGCGCCAGCAGGCTGGCCTGCTTGTCGAGCACGCGCATCACCACCCGCTCGCCATGGATCCCGGGCAGGGTCGAGACCCGCACATCCACCTCGCGCCCGGCCGCGCGCAGGGTGATGCGGCCGTCCTGGGGCTGGCGCTTCTCGGCGATGTCCAGCCGGGCCATGACCTTGATCCGCGACACCAGCATCGCCGACAGCGCCCGGGGCGGGCGCAGCACTTCGCGCAGGTGGCCGTCGACGCGCAGGCGCACCACCAGGCTCTGCTCGAAGGTCTCGATATGGATGTCCGAGGCGCGCAGGCGCAGGGCCTGGCCGAACAGGCCGTTGATCAGGCGGATCACCGGGGCTTCGTCATCGCTTTCCAACAGGTCCTCGATGCGCGGCATCTCGCTCATCAGGCTGTCCAGGTCGACCTGCTCGCCGATGCCTTCGATCAAGGCCTCGTTCGCCGCCTCGCCGGCCTGGTAGAGCTGGCCGAGCCGCTCGTCGAAGTTCGCGCTGTCGAGGTGCTCGACGCCCACCGGCTGGCCATGCACGCGCAGCAGCTCCTGCAACTGGTCGCTGTCGGCGTCGCTGCGCAGCCACAGCTGCCAGCCGCCTTCGGTCGGCGCCATGGCCACGCCGCTCTGGCGCGCCAGGCGATAGGGCAGCATCACCAGTCACCGCCTTCGAGGCGTGCCCGGCTGGAGGGAAACACCTGCAGCAGCGGCAGGCCTTCGGCCAGAGCCGGCAGCTTGAGCGGGGTGTTCTGTTGCAGGCTCTGGTACTTCTGCTGGCTCAGCCCGGCCAGGCTCTCGCCGTCGCGCAGGATGCGCGGGCGGATGAACACCATCAGGTTCTGCTTGGTGTTCTTGCTGGCGTCGGAGCGGAACAGCCGGCCCAGGTAGGGAATGTCGCCGAGCAGCGGCACGCGCTGGTTGCTGGTGGAGAGCTCGTCGCTGATCAACCCCCCGAGGATCACCAGGCCGTTGTCCTCGACCATCACCTTGGTCTTGATCTCGCGCTTGTTGGTGATCACGTCGCTGGCGGCGCTGGAGTCGGCGATCGACGACACCTCCTGGACGATGTCCAGGCGCACGCTGTTGTCGACATTGACCTGCGGCTTGATGCGCAGCTTCACCCCCACCTCCTTGCGCTCGATGGTCTGGTAGGGGTTGGCGTTGTTCTGGGTGACGGAACCGGTGACGAACGGCACTTCCTGGCCGACCAGGATCGACGCCTCGGCGTTGTCCAGGGTCAGCAGGGTCGGCGTGGACAGCAGGTTGAAGCCGCTCTTGCCCTTGAGCGCGTTGACCAGCATGGCGAAGTTGAAGCCGCCGCCGATATGGCCGATGCCGGCGGTGGCGCCGGTGGTGGCCGACAGCAGCTTGCCGAGTTTTTCGTTGTCGCCGCTGCTGGCAGCCCCGGCGATGCTGGCGATGTTCACCCCGTTGCCGCCGAAGTTGACGATGCCGGCGCCGAACTTCTCGTCGGCGAACAACCACTGCACGCCCAGCTCCTGGGCGCTGCTGTCGGACACCTCGGCGATGATCGCCTCGACCACCACCTGCGCCCGGCGGATGTCCAGCTGCTCGACGATGCTGCGGAAGGCGGCCAGCTCGCTGTCCGGGCCGACCATGACCACGGCGTTGGTGCCCTCCTCGTATTCCAGGCGGATCCCCGAATCGCTGGCCGCCGGCACCGGCGCCGCGTCCTTGCCCTCGCCTTCGGCGGCCGGTACCGCGCCGGCCTGGCTCAGGCCGCGCAACACCTTGACCACCTCGGCGGCGTTGGCATGGCGCAGGTACATGACCTGGGTATTGCTGCTGCGCAGGTTGTCGCCGGGCCGGTCGAGCTGGGCCAGCAAGGCCCGCACCCGCTCGCGGCTGTCGGCGCTGCCGCGTACCAGCAAGGCGTTGCTGCGCGGATCGGCGACCACCTGGGCGGCATCGCCGCCCTGCTCGCGGGCCAGCAGGCGGGTCACCAGGCCCGCGGTGTCGGCGGCGCTGGCGTGCTTGAGCGGGATGACCTGCAACGGCTCGTCGCTGACCTGGTCGAGCTGGCGCAGCAGGCTGTCGATGCGCTCCAGGTTGCTGCGCCAGTCGGTGACCACCAGCAGGTTGGCGGCCGGGTACGGCGTGATCACGCCGACCCGTGGGTCGATCAGCGGCTTGAGGATGCCGAGCATCTGCTCACTGGCGGCGTTGCGTACGTTGAACACGCGGGTGGCGACGCCATCGCTGCCCTCGGACTTCTTGCCGGCGCTCTCCACCGGCACCGGCTCCAGGCGCGCGGCCTGGTCGGGGACGATTTTCACGCTGCCATTGGGCAGGTCCACGGCGGCGAAGCCCTGGGCCCGCAGCTGGGCCAGGAAGATATCGTAGATGGCGTCGGCGTCATGCCGATCGACCGTGCGCACGGTGACCTTGCCCTGCACCCGCGGGTCGACGATGAAGGTGGTGCCGGTGATGCGTGACACACTGTTGATGAACTCACCGAGCTCGGTGTCGACGAAATTGACCTCGTACAGCGGCGTGCCGTCGTCGGCGAACACTTCCGGCTCTTCGGCCCGGGCCAGGGACATGCCGAGCATCAGCAGCCCGGCCAGACAGTACCTTGCGATCATCATTCATCCTTGGCGCTTGAAGCCGGTCACGGCGGGGCGTGGCGGCCAGGGCAGGCGCTCGCGCCGGCCGTTGTTGTCGAAGATCAGGCCATCGACGTCGATGTCCTGCAGCACGATGCCCGGCGCCAGGCGCTGGCCACGGCCGAGGGTGCGCACCTGCTGGCCGTGGCGCAGCACCACCACGCTGGCCGATAGCGGCTGGGCCTTGAGCCCGCCCAGGTAAGCCAGGGGCAGGCGGGTGATGGGAATACTTCCGTCATCGACGGGGGCTTGCCAGTGCTCCACCAGCAGGCCCGGCAGCGCGACATCCGCCTGAACCGGTGCGCTGGCCGGCAGCGGCTGGCGGCTGAGCAGCAGCACGCATTGCGCCGCCAGCCAGCCGGCCAGGCTCAGCAAGGCGAAGGTGGCCAGGCGCGAAGTCACGCCGCCACCTGGTGCGGGTGCCAGCCCGGATGGCCCTGGACGTAGCGCACCGCCGGCAATTGCAGTGTTGCCAGCGCCCAGCCCGGCGTCTGCCGGGTCAGCCAGGCTTCCAGGGTCTGCCACAGCGGTACACCGGCCTGGGCGTCGAAGTGCAGGCCGAAGGTGCGGCACAGGCCCTCGACCGGTTGCAGGCCGATGATGCGCTTGCCGTTGGGGCTGTAGCTCACCTGCCAGCCCTGGCTTTGCCAACGCGGCAGGTCCTGGCTGTTGTCCAGCAGCAGCGGGTCGCCGAACAGTTGCTCGGCGGCGTTCTCCAGCACCTGTTCGACCTGACGCGCCGGGGCTTCGACTACCGGCGCGGGGTAGCCGCCGGTGAGGCTGATCAGGTGTTCGCGGGTAATCGGCTCGCCCGCTTGCAGCGGGTAGTCGTAACGCAGGCCGGGCAGCAGCACCGGCATGCTCGAATCGTCGGCCAGGGCCTGGTGCAGCAATCGGTCCCAGCTGCCGCCACGGGTATCGCGGCGCCACAGCGCCTCGGGGGCACGGGCCAGGGGCTGGTCGAGCCAGGCGGCATGGCCGCTGCGCTGGCGTTGCAGCTCGCCGCGCAGCTGGCTGGCGCGGGCCTGGGCTTGCGGCCCGAGGCTGTGCTCGAAGGCCGGGAAGAACCGCGCCTCGAACTGCCACTGGCCACCGGCCTGGCGGCACCGCAGGCGAAACGCGCCGCTGGCCCGGCAGCCGGCGAACAGCACCGGCACCCGCCGGCCACTGGCCTGGCTCGCCAGTACCGGCGCGGGCCACAGGTCCTGGCCGCGGGCGCACAGCAGCACATCCACTTCCGGCACCCGCTCGGCCAGCCACAGTCCGGGGCCGGTACCGACATCCGCCAGCGCCACCACCAGGTCGGCCTCGCGCCGGGCCTGCTGGAAGCTTGGTTGCAGCGACTGGTACCACTGTTTCAGCGAGGCTTTCTGGTCCTGGGCGTAAGGGTCGGTGACACCCACCACCGCAATGCGCACGCCGCCGCGCTGGAACACCTTGACGCCTTCGACGCCCAGCGCCTTGGCCTGGGTGTCGGCAAGGCCGGCGCCGAGGGTAATAGAGGAAGACTGGCGATAGAGCCCGGCGCTGCGCTGCGGCCACAGCACCCGCTCGTCGCTGCTGACCCGCACCTCGCTGCCGAGCAACTGGCTGCCCTGCACGCCGCTCTCGCCCTGGGTGAGGTAGGCCAGGCCGCTGCCGTTCCAGCACTGGCCGTTCTCCAGGGTCAGGCACTGCTCGCTGCCGGCTTCGACGCGCAATTGCTCGAGCAACGCCGCGAGTACCGCGTAACCACCGGTACGGGCTTGCCCGCTGAGGCCGGCGTCGAGCAACGGCGCCAGTTCCGGCTGCCCGGCACTGGCATTGGGCCCACTCATCCACGGCGCGCGGCCCAGGTGGCTCACCGGCCCCAGGCGGGTGGCCGGCACCACGGCCTGGCCCGGCTGGCGGGCATCGAGGGTGTCGGCCACATACAGCAGGTCCAGCGCCCGGTCGCTGCCGCCACGCGGCCCCGGTAGCGCGGAACAGGCGCCGAGCAACGGCGCCAGCGCACCGACGCCCATCCACCCGATCACCTCGCGCCTGCCCACACTGCTTGCCATCGACTCCGCCATCCCTGTTCACGTTGGGCTCCGGATATTGCGGCGTTGGCGTGACAGTTTGATGGCAGAAATCCGCTGCTAATTCCAAAACAGACTTGATTAGGCCTTTAGTAATAGCAGCGCGTTTTAAACGCCCTTTAACATTTCTGCCAATCAATCGACATACTTGCCGTCTACAGTCGCGGTTTCCTTCAACTCAGCTAATAAAAGGACACCCTGATGAGTCGAGATACCGGCGATAACCTGGACCGGAACCTGAGCGGCAACCTGCCGATGGCCAGTGTCATGGACACCTACCTGAGCCGTCGCGCCGTGGTGCGCGGCAGCCTCGGCGCCGCCATCGCCATGATCGCCGGCACCGGCCTGACCGGTTGCTTCGACGGCGGCGGCGGTTCCGACAACGACGATCCGGCGCCCCAGCCGGAGAAACCGAAACTCAAGCTGGGCTTCAATTCAATCCCAGGCTCGCGCACCGATGCCTGCGTGGTCGCCGCCGGCTACAGCGCCTATGTGCTGGCGCCCTGGGGCACGCCGCTGAACGCCACCGCCAACCCATGGAAGGCCGACGGCAGCAACACCTCCACCGACCAGGCCAACGCCATGGGCATGCACCATGACGGCATGCACTTCTTCCCCATCAACGGCAGCTCCAGCGATGGCCTGCTGGCGATCAACTTCGAGTACATCGACACCGCCGCCCTGCACCCGGCCGGCCCTACCACCGTCGCCGGCAAGCGCCCGGTCGAGGAGGTGCGCAAGGAGATCAACGCCCATGGCGCGGGCGTGGTGCGTATCAGCAAGGTCGCCGGGCGCTGGCAGGTGGTCGACAACGACCCGCTCAACCGCCGCTTCACCACCGTCTCGCTGATGGACATTGCCGGCCCCCTGCGCGGCACCGACCACGTCAAGACCAAGTTCTCGCCCACCGGCACCCAGTGCCGCGGCACCAACAACAACTGCGGCAACGGCTACACCCCGTGGGGCACCTACCTGACCTGCGAAGAGAACTGGCCCGGCATCTTCGTCAACAAGGGCACGCGCCCGGCCAACCAGGTGCGTATCGGCGTCGCCACCAGCAGCGGCCAGTACAAATGGGAAACCGCGGCCGGTGACGCCAGCGAAGTGGCCGGCGAGTTCGCCCGCTTCGACATCACCCCCACCGGCGCCAGCGCCACCGACGACTTCCGCAACGAAGCCAGCACCTACGGCTACATCGTCGAGATCGACCCGTACACCAGCAACACCCTGGCAGTGAAACGCACCGCTCTGGGCCGTTTCCGCCACGAAGGCTGCTGCCCGGGCCTGCCGGTGGCCGGCAAGCCGCTGGTCTGGTACACCGGCGACGATTCCAACAACGAGTACCTGTACAAGTTCGTCTCCGACGCGCTATGGGACCCGGCTGACGCCAACCCGGCCGACCGCCTGGCCACCGGCGCCAAGTACCTGGACAAGGGCAAGCTCTACGTGGCCCGCTTCGACGCCAACGGCACCGGCGCCTGGCTGCTGCTCGACGTCGCCACCCCGACCACCGGCGGCAGCACCCTCGGCGCGCTGTTCACCGATTTGCCAGGCATCATCCTCAACACCCGTGGCGCCGCCGACGCCGTGGGCGCCACGCCCATGGACCGCCCGGAGTGGACCGCCGTCAACCCGCTCAACGGCGACGTCTACCTGACCCTGACCAACAACAGCGCGCGCACCGCCGCCAAGGTCGACGCGGCCAACCCGCGCGGCCCGAACCGCCATGGCCACATCATCCGTTGGCACGACAGCGACGACCACAAGACCTTCACCTGGGACATCTTCGTGTTCGGCGCCAACGCCGCCGGCGCCCCGGACATCAACCGCTCGGGCCTGACCGAACTGAACCAGTTCGCCAGCCCCGACGGCATGAGCTTCGATAGCCGCGGCGTGCTGTGGTTCGAGACCGACAACGGCGAGGCTACCCTGACCAGCTACACCAACGACCAGCTGCTGGCGGTGATCCCCACCGACCTTGTGGACGCCAACGGCAAGCAGATCCCGGTCAACGCCACCAACCAGGCGGCCCTGCGCCGCTTCTTCGTCGGGCCGAACGGTTGCGAGGTGACGGGCATCGCCTTCACCCCGGACAACAAGACGATGTTCGTCAACATCCAGCACCCGGACAACTGGCCGACCACCGACAAGGCCACCGATGTCACGCCGACCGGCACCTCGGTGCGGCCACGGGCTTCGACGGTGGTGATCCAGCGTAACGATGGCGGGGAGATCGGTACGGCCTGATCGATCAGCTTTAGCCTCACGCCGCTCCCACAAGGACTTGCATACTCCTTGTAGGAGCGGCCTTGTGCCGCGAATGGGCTGCGCAGCAGCCCCGACGAATGCAGCGTCAACACCGAACCCTGGGGCCGCTGCGCGCCCCATTCGCGGCACAAGGCCGCTCTCATGGCACAAAACATAATTCTTTGATTTGACTGGAGCAGCGTGGGAGCGGGCTTGCCCCGCGATGCGGCGTTTGGCACCGGCTTCGCCTGTGATCGCGGGGCAAGCCCGCTCCCACGCTGGAACCCTGTTCCCTGCGCGACAGCGCAGCCAGGAAGGGCTGCGTAATCTCCTACAGAGGTTGCTTATAGCCTGTGATTGTCTGCTACCAGGCCACCGCCTCCCGCCCCCTGACCCGCACCTGCTGCGCCGGCACCCGCGCGTGCCATTGCACCACGCCCAGCGCCTCGATCTGGAACTGGCTGCGCAGCGTGCGCCCTTCTTCCTCGAACGACAACTGCAGCACGAAATGGCCGCTGTTGAGCAACAACCCTTCGCTTAACCGGGCGAAGGTCTCGTCATCCACCGCCCCCAGCGCCTGGCGCAATGCCGCGGCATCCACGTACCCCGCCGCCGGGCGGCCGCTGATGATGCGGCTGAGCATCGAACGGGAAAACTGCCCCTCGTACAAGGCCTCCAGCAACGGCAGGTGCTCCAGCCCCAGGGCGTTGGCATTGAGTCGCCAGCCGCCGGTCGATGGCAGTGCGCAGAGCATTCGGTAGCGGCCTTGCCGGCCACTGTCGGGCTCCAGCAGCAGGTTGAGTTCACTGGTGTCGAGCATCGGCTGGTTGGCCGCCAACCGGGGTGGCTGCTGGCGCAGATACTGGGCACTCTCGGCCCCTTGCAAGCGGGCATCGCTGTCGGCGTCCAACCAGTCGGCCAGGGCATCGACCAACCGCTCGGCGGCCATGTCGTCACCCAGCAGGTGGCGCAACTGGCGTTCGGCCCGTGGGCCGTCCTCACCCAACAGGGCATTGACGTTGAAGCAACCGTGCTGGTCGATCACCCGCAGTTGCGCCTTGCCGGCGCCGAAGTCGTAGGCCAGCGGCTGCCCGCGCAGGGCCTGCCAGAACAGCGGGCTGGCCCGCCAGGCCGGATCGCGCAGGGCCTGGGAGGCATAGGCCAGCCCAGCCTGCTCCATGGCCCGTACCTGCACCCGCTGGTGCAGCAGGCGCACCTCATCCACCTGGCGCCGGCCATCCTCCACCAGCCAGGCCAGCCCCGCCGCGAGCATCGCCAGTACCACCAACACCATCAGCAGTGCCGCGCCCTGTTGTCGCCTGCGCCCCATCCCTGTCTTCCTGTGGCCGCTGAAAAGCGCCAGTCAACACGCCCGTTGTTGCAGTCAGATGGCAGTCATGTGCCCGTCATCTGCGCAGGGCAGGATTGGCCTTCCTTTTTCTTTGACCTGACAGGAGTGGTCTTACATGGGTGGCATCGGAATCTGGCAATTGGTGATCGTGCTGTTGATCGTCTTCCTGCTGTTCGGCACCAAGCGTCTCAAGGGGCTCGGCAGCGATGTCGGTGAAGCGATCCAGGGCTTTCGCAAGTCCATGGGCGGTACTGCCGACAATGGCGTCGAGCAGCAACCCCAGGTGCTGAACAATCAGCCGGTACAGCAGGCGCAGACGGATCGCCAGGCCTGATGTTCGAGATAGGCTTCACCGAACTGCTGCTGGTCGGCATCGTCGCCCTGCTGGTGCTCGGCCCCGAGCGCCTGCCGGTGGCGGCGCGTACCCTCGGCCGTGGGCTGGGCCAGGCGCGGCGGGCGTTGAATGCGCTGAAGGCGCAGGTGGAGCGGGAGATCGACATACCCGCCCTGGATGCCGTGCCGTTGCAGCGCCTGGAACAAGAGATCCGCCAGGGTATCCAGCTCGACGCGACGCCGGCCAATGATGCGACTCCGGTCGCCCACGCCAAGGAGAGCGCCTGATGTCCCTCGCCCTCGAACAGGCGGCGCGCATGCCGCTGACCGACCACCTGCGCGACCTGCGCAAGCGCCTGGTGCGTTGCCTGCTGGTGGTCGCGCTGGTGTTCTGCGGCTTGTTCCCCTTCGCCCAGACGCTGTACACGCAGATCTCCGAACCGCTGCGCCGCTACCTGCCCGAAGGCGCCAGCATGATCGCCACCAGCGTCACCTCGCCGTTCCTCACGCCGTTCAAGCTGACGGCGATGTGCGCGCTGTTCGTCGCCATGCCGCTGTTGCTGCATCAGGCCTGGGGTTTCATCGCCCCGGGGCTGTACCGCCGCGAGCGACGCATCGCCCTGCCGCTGCTGGTGTCGAGCATCGTGCTGTTCTATGGCGGCATGGCGTTCGCGTTCTTCCTGGTGTTCCCGATGATGTTCGGCTTCTTCGCCAGCGTGACCCCCGACGGGGTAGCGATGATGACCGACATCGGCTTGTACCTGGACTTCATCATGGCGCTGTTCCTGGCGTTCGGCCTGGCCTTCGAGATCCCGGTGGCGACCTTCATCGTGGTCTGGGCAGGGTTGACCGACGTGGCCACGCTGCGGCGCAGCCGGCCCTATGTGATCGTCGGGTGTTTCGTGGTGGGGATGATCCTGACGCCGCCGGATGTGTTTTCCCAGACCATGCTGGCAGTGCCGATGTGGGTGCTGTTCGAGGTGGGGTTGCTGGCGTGTGGGTTGGTGCGCCGGGCGGTCTAACACTGTACCGGCCCTATCGCGGGGCAAGCCCGCTCCCACGCCAATCGCACATTTGCACACTCTGCGTGGGAGCGGGCTTGCCCCGCGATAGGGCCATCGGCTCAACCGGAACGGTTCAACCCCACCTCCATGTCATCGATCAACGCCTTGGCCATGGCACTGAGGATCCGCGCCGAGCTGCCGGCCAACAGGTCACCCTCCATTTCCGCCTCGCAGGTCAGGTGGCGGATGCAGCCGAGCAGCACCGACAACTCGCTGAAGGCGTCCTCGAAGGAAACACCCGGCTCGACCTTGAACAGGTCCAGGCAGACCGTACGGCCTGCGGTATGGCCACGAGTCATGGTCGGGCCTCCGGTTTGTGTTCGAGCAGGGCGCAGGCCAGTTGGCCTAGGTAGTCGCTGGCGGTGAACAGGCGGTCCTGAACTTCACCGGGTTCGGTCTGGAAGTAGATATCGAGCACATCGGAGATGGCGGTGGCTACCTCGACAGCAGCGGCCATCGCCTCCTCGCGGGTGAGCGTGGAACGGATACTGATGAAGGGTGCGAGACGGGGTGGATCGGGGACGATTTTTTTCATAGGTCCAACTCTTGTGCGTTCCAAGGAAGCGCCATCCCATGGCAATTCTCACAAGACAAAGGGTGGCAGCCGTGAACGGGGTGAGAATCCGGGGCACAAGAAACCCGGTCAGACCGAAGTCTGCCCGTGCACGGCTGCCATGAAGGGACTGCCGAAAAACTTGTACTCCAGGATTCTCACACCCTGGTCACCAAATCTGGCGACCCGATGAAGTTATCCCTGGGGTATTTCCCCGACAACGCGGCGGCTTCCGGCAAGCGCGTAGGATAGTTCCCAAGCTTTGTTGGCTGAAGCATTTGGTTTCAGATTCGGAAATATCTGACAGTTCTTGAGATCGCTGGGGCTGTTTCACAGCCCTTTCGCGGCACAAGGCCGCTCCTACACAGGAGTACGCGCATCCCTGTAGGAGCGGCCTTGTGCCGCGAAAGGGGCGCAAAGCGCCCCCAGGGATTACGACAGATAACCTGACCAGTGGTATTGACCTGGTATTAAAGTGGTATTAATTTTCCACCCAACAACAATATCGGACACCGCCCATGCGTCCTCTATCGGCCCTGCGCCCCGACGACACCAGCGCCACCCCGCTCTACCTGCAGCTGGCGCGCAACCTTGAGCAGGCCATCCACGCCGGCCAATGGACCGCCGACCAGGCGCTGCCCTCGGAGCGCACCCTCAGCGAAACCCTGGACATCTCCCGGGTCACCGCGCGCAAGGCCCTCGAGGTCCTGCTCGAACAAGGCCTGATCCATCGCATCCAGGGCTCCGGCACCTTCATCACCCCACGCCTCGAACAACCCCTGTCACGCCTGTCGAGCTTCAGCGAAATGCTGCGCATGAAAGGCTTCGTGCCCAGCTCCCAGTGGCTTGAGCGCAGCATCGGCACCCCGAGCAACGACGAACTGATCCGCCTCGGCCTGTCGCCCACCGACCAGGTGGTCCACCTCAAGCGCCTGCGCAAGGCCGACGATATCGTCATGGCGGTGGAGGTCAGCACCCTGCCCGCCCGCCTGCTCGGCGACCCGCAGGCCATCGGCGACTCGCTCTACCAGCACCTCGACCGGCTCGGCCGTCCGGTGGTCCGCGCCCTGCAACACATCCGCGCAATCAACGCCAGCGAAGAGCTGGCCGCCCAGGTGGGCATCGCCCCCGGCACCGCCATGCTGCTGATGACCCGCATCGGCTACCTCGACGACAACACCGCCATCGAGCTGACCGACACCTACTGCCGCAACGACTACTACGACTTCGTCGCCGAACTGCGACGCTGACCGGAGCCCCCATGGACATCGCCAATATCCTCACCCCCGACGGCTGGGTGCGCGGACAACTGCACCTGGAAAACGGCCGCATCCGGGCCATCGACGGCACGCCGTGCGACCCGCAGGCCAACGACCTGCCGTACCTGCTGCCCGGGTTCATCGACCTGCACGTGCACGGCGGTGGCGGCAGCGACATCATGCAGGGCGGCGACGCCTTCGCCACCATCGCCCGCACCCATCGGCGCTTCGGCACCACCTCGCTGCTGGCCACCACCATGACCGCGCCCCGCGAGGAGCTGACCCGCGTGCTCGCCGAACTGGGCGAACACCTCAGGCAACCGCGCCAGGGCGCGCGCATCCTCGGCGTGCACCTGGAAGGCCCGTACATCAACCCCGGCAAGCTCGGCGCGCAGCCGAACTTCGCCCACCAGGCGCTGCTCGACGAGGTCGAGCAATACCTGGCCCTGGCGCCGATCAGGGTCATCACCATCGCCCCGGAAGTCGCTGGTCACCTGCCGCTGATCCAGGCCCTGAGCCAGCGCGGCATCCGCCTGCAGATCGGCCACACCCTGGGCAGCTACGAAGAAGGCGTGGCGGCCCTGGAGGCCGGCGCCACCAGCTTCACCCACCTGTACAACGCCATGAGCCCGCTGCACCACCGCGAGCCGGGCATCGTCGGCGCGGCCCTGGCCCACGCCCGCTACGCCGAACTGATTCCCGACCTGCTGCACGTGCACCCCGGCGCCATGCGCGTGGCCCTGCGCTCGATCCCCTGCCTGTACTGCGTGACCGACTCCACCGCCGCCGCCGGCATGCCCGATGGCGAATACCGCCTGGGCAGCCACACCGTGACCAAGTGCCTGGGCGGCGTGCGCCTGCCCGACGGCACCCTGGCCGGCAGTACCCTGACCATGGACCAAGCGCTACGCAATCTGGTGAAGATCGGCCTGCCGCTGGCCGAAGCGTCCGAGCGCCTGTCACTCCATCCCGCCGATTATCTCGGCATCGCCGACCGTGGCCGCCTGCAAGCGGGCGCCTGGGCCGATGCGGTGCTGCTGGACCGCCAACTGAACCTGACCGCCGTGATGATCGAAGGAGAAACCGCATGAGTTCAAGGATGCTCGAAGAAGCCCGCGCCTGCGCCGAGGTCGTCGAACGTCAGACGCAGACGCTGGACCCACGCCTGCAAACCCTGGCCGAACAGCTGCGCCGGCTCGATCCGCAAGTGGCGCTGACCGTGGCCCGGGGCAGCTCGGACCACGCCGCCAGCTACTTCGCCTACATCGCCATGCAGCAGCTGGGTCTGCCGGTGGCTTCGCTGCCGATGTCGGTGGTGACCCTGCAGCAGGCGCCGCTGCGGGTGCGTGGCCAGGTGGCGCTGGGCTTCTCGCAGTCGGGCCAGAGCCCGGACCTGGTCGACAGCCTGCGGCGCCTGGGCCAGTGCGGGGCGACCACGGTCTCGCTGGTCAACGCCGAAGGCTCGCCCCTGGAGCAGGCCTGCCAGCACCACTTGCCGCTGTGCGCAGGCCCTGAGCTGTCGGTGGCGGCGACCAAAAGCTTCGTCGCCACCCTGGCTGCCAGCGCCCGCCTGGTCGCCCACTGGGGCCAGGACCGCGCCCTGCTGGAAGCCGGCCTGGCCCTGCCCGCGCAGCTGCGCGAGGCCGCGGCGCAGGACTGGAGCCCGGTCATCGACACCCTGCGTGACAGCGAGCGCCTGATGGTGATCGGCCGTGGCGCGGGCTTTGCCATCGCCCAGGAAGCCGCGCTCAAACTCAAGGAAACCTCGGTGATCCAGGCCGAGGCCTTCAGCAGCGCCGAAGTGCGCCATGGCCCGATGGCCCTGATCGATGCCCAGTACCCGCTGCTGGTGTTCGCCCCCCGTGGCGTCGAGCAGGCCGGGCTGCTGCAACTGGCCGCCGACATGCGCCAGCGCGGCGCCCGCGTGCTGCTGGCGGCGCCGGCCGATATCGCCGGGCGCGACCTCACCCTGAGCTGCGCCGAACACCCGGCCCTGGACCCGCTGCTGGCGATCCAGAGCTTCTACATCATGGCCGCGGCCCTGGCCGAGGCCCGCGGCCTCGACCCCGACCAACCGCGTCACCTGAGCAAAGTGACCTGCACGCAGTGAAGCCGCGAGGAACAGCGCATGCCCGACAATAACAAGATTATCCTCCATGCCCCGCTCGCCGGACCGCAGGTACCGCTGGACCAGGTACCGGATCCGGTGTTCAGCAGCGGCACTTTGGGCGACGGCGTCGCCATCGACCCGTTGAACGACGTGCTGCACGCGCCCTGCGCCGGCGAAGTGGTGCAACTGGCGCGCACCGGCCATGCGCTGACCCTGCGCGCGGCCAATGGTGCGGAAGTCCTTTTGCATATCGGTGTCGACACCGTGCAGTTGCAGGGGCGCGGCTTCTCGCCGCTGGTGGCGCTGGGCGACCAGGTGACCCTGGGACAACCGCTGGTGCGCTTCGACATGGACCTGGTGGCCCAGCACTGCGTCAGCCTGGTCACCGTGATGCTGGTCAGCAATGGCCCGGGCTTTGGCCTGATGCGGCTGGAGACAGGCACTGCGCGCCTTGGCGCGGCGCTGCTGGAGGTCGAGGCCACGGACAGCGAAGCTGATATACGACCGGTCAGCCATGAGCGTGCAAGTGGTCATGCCCGGGTTGCTCATCACGGTGGCCTGCACGCCCGCCCCGCCGCCCTGCTGCGCCAGACCGCGCAAGGCTTCCAGAGCCATGCGGTGCTGCGTTTCGCCGAGCGCGAGGCCGACCTCACCAGCCTGGTGGCAGTCATGGGCCTGGGCGTTGGCGAGGGCGCAGAGGTCGAGCTTATCTGCACTGGGCCGGACAGCCAGGCCGCGCTGCAGGCGTTGATCGTCGCCGTGCAGACCGCCTCGGTCGGTGAGCGCCATGCCACCCACGTGCCCACCAGCGTCGCCACGCCCACACCCAATGCCGAGCCCGGCGTGCTCAACGGCGTCTGCGCCGCCCCAGGCCTCGCCCTCGGGCCACTGGCGCGCCTGGACGGCATCAGCCTGCCGGCGGACAGCGGCGACAACGATCCCGCCGAGCAGCACCAGGCGTTGAACACTGCCCTGGCCGAAGTCCGCCACGCCATCGACCGCGACTGGCGGCACCTGCCTCGCGGCCAGGAGGACGCGGCGGCGATACTCGAGGCCCACCTGGCCCTGCTCGACGACCCGGCCCTGCTCGGTGACGCCCGCCAGCATATCGCCGGCGGCGTCGCCGCCAGCCATGCCTGGAGCCGCGCCATCGAGACCCAGTGCCAGGTCCTGCGCAGCCTCGGCAACCCGTTGCTGGCCGAGCGCGCCAACGACCTGTACGACCTGCAGCAGCGGGTGCTGCGCGCCCTGCTCGGCGAAACCCGGCAACTGCGCCTGCCGCCGGCGGCCATCGTCGTCGCCCACGAACTGACCCCCTCCGACCTGCTGCTGCTCGCCCGCCATGATGTCGCCGGGCTTTGCATGGCCGCCGGTGGCGCCACCTCGCACGTCGCCATCCTCGCCCGCGCCCGCGGCCTGCCATGCCTGGTGGCCGTGGGCGAAGCGCTGCTCGACCTGCCCGCCGGCACGCCGCTGGTGCTGGACGCCGACCAGGGTCGCCTGGAAACCCAGGCCGCCCCACAACGCCTGGCCGAGGTCCACTGCCACCTGCAGCAACGCCGCGAAATCCGCCAGCGCCAGCAGGCTGCCGCGCAGCAAGGCGCGCGTACCCGCGATGGCCAGCTGATCGAGGTCGCGGCCAACGTCGCCAGCGCCGAAGAGGCCGCCCAGGCCCTGGCCCAGGGCGCCGACGGCATCGGCCTGCTGCGCAGCGAGTTCCTGTTCATCGACCGCCCCACCGCACCGGACGAGGCCGAGCAGCGCAACGCCTACCAGGCGGTGCTCGACGCCATGGCCGAGCGCCCGGTGATCATCCGCACCATCGACGTCGGCGGCGACAAGCAGCTCGACTACCTGCCCTTGCCGGCCGAGGCCAACCCGGTACTGGGCCTGCGCGGCATCCGCCTGGGCCAGGTGCGCCCGGAGCTGCTCGACCAGCAACTGCGCGCCCTGCTCCAGGTCAGCCCGCAGCGGCGCTGCCGAATCATGCTGCCGATGGTCACCGAGGTCGACGAGCTGATCGCCATCCGCCAGCGCCTCGACCGGCTGGCCGCCGAGCTGGGCGTGACGACTCGCGCCGAACTGGGGGTGATGATCGAGGTGCCGGCCGCGGCGCTGCTCGCCGAGCGTCTGGCCGAGCACGCAGACTTCTTTTCCATCGGTACCAACGACCTGTCCCAGTACACCCTGGCCATGGACCGTGACCATGCCGGGCTGGCCGCGCGGGTCGATGCCCTGCACCCGGCACTGCTGCGCCTGATCGGGCTGACCTGCCAGGGTGCGGCGAAACACGGGCGCTGGGTCGGCGTGTGCGGCGCGCTGGCCTCCGATCCGCTGGCCACGCCCGTGCTGGTCGGCCTGGGCGTGGCCGAGCTGTCGGTCAGCGCGCCGCAGATCGGCGAGATCAAGGCTCTGGTCCGCCAGCTCGATGCCAGTGCCTGCCGCCGCTTCAGCCAGGGCCTGCTGGGCCTGGCCAGCGCCGGTGCGGTACGCCAGGCCTGCCGTGACTTCGCCGCGCAACCCAACGCCCAACCAGCGGCCCCCGTGGCCCTACAACAATAATCGGAGCGCACCATGTACCAGCACTTCATCCAGGGCCTGCAGCGGCTCGGCCGCGCCTTGATGCTGCCCATCGCCATCCTGCCCATCGCCGGCCTGTTGCTGCGCCTGGGCGACACTGACCTGCTCGACATCGCCCTGGTGCATGACGCCGGGCAAGCGATCTTCGCCAACCTGGCGCTGATCTTTGCCATCGGCATCGCCGTCGGCTTCGCCCGCGACAACAACGGCACCGCGGGCCTGGCCGGCGCCATCGGCTACCTGGTGCTGGTGGCGACGCTGAAGGTGATCGATCCGAAGATCGACATGGGCATGCTCGCCGGCATCATCTGCGGCCTGCTCGGCGGCGGCTTGTACAACCGCTTCAAGGACATCCAGCTGCCGGACTACCTGGCGTTCTTCGGCGGCCGGCGCTTCGTGCCGATCGCCACCGGGGTATCGGCGGTGTTTCTCGGGCTGCTGTTCGGCCTGATCTGGCCGCCGATCCAGCACGGCATCAACGAACTCGGCCAGCTGATGCTGGAGAGCGGCAGCATCGGCGCGTTTTTCTTCGGCGTGCTCAACCGGCTGCTGATCATCACCGGCCTGCACCATATCCTCAACAACCTGGTGTGGTTCGTCTTCGGCAGCTTCCAGGCGGCCAGCGGCCAGGTGGTCACCGGCGATCTGGCGCGCTTCTTCGCCGGCGACCCTGACGCCGGGCAGTTCATGACCGGCATGTTCCCGGTGATGATCTTCGGCCTGCCCGCCGCCTGCCTGGCCATGTACCGCCACGCCCTGCCACAGCGGCGCAAGCTGATCGGCGGGGTGCTGCTGTCGATGGCACTGACCTCGGCGCTGACCGGAGTGACCGAGCCGATCGAATTCGCCTTCATGTTCCTGGCGCCGCTGCTGTACATGATCCATGCACTGCTGACCGGGTTGTCCATGGCCATCTGCGACCTGTTGGGGATCCGCCTGGGCTTCACCTTCTCCGGCGGCGGCATCGACATGGCCCTGGGCTGGGGACGCTCGAGCAACGGCTGGCTGGTGTTCCCGGTGGGCGTGCTCTATGGGTTGGTCTACTACTTCGTGTTCGACTACTGCATCCGCCGTTTCGACCTGAAGACACCCGGCCGCGAAGAACAGGCGGCCAGCCAGGCCGAGGGCAGCGATGCGCCACGGGCCCGACGCTACATCGACGCCCTCGGCGGCGCGGCCAACCTGCAGGGCGTCGATGCCTGCACCACGCGCCTGCGCCTGGTACTGGCCGACCGCAACCTGGCCCGCGACCAGGACCTGAAAGCCCTCGGCGCCCTCGCGGTGGTGCGTCCCGGTACCGGTGGCAGCCTGCAGGTGGTGGTGGGGCCGATGGCCGATGCGCTGGCCGACGAGATTCGCGCAGAACTGCCCCATGCGCGGGTGGCGGCACCGGTTGCCGAGAAGGCCGCCGTGGTCACCGAGACGGTCGTTGCGGATGAATGGCTGCAGGCCCTGGGCGGGCGCGAGAATGTGCTGGAGGCGCAGTGCGTGGCCTCGAGCCGGCTGCGGGTAAGGGTCAGGGATGAGGGCAAGGTAGAGCAGGAACGCTTGATCGCGCTGGGGTGCCTGGGGGTGAGTCCGCAGGCGGGTGGGGTGTGGCATCTGTTGGTGGGAGCGCGAGCGCCTGGATTGAGCCAGGCGCTGCAAGACATGTAGGAGCGGCCTTGTGCCGCGAAAGGGCCGCAAAGCGGCCCCAGAATTCCGGCGTTTTCGTCAAGATTGCCGGGGCTGCTGCGCAGCCCTTTCGCGGCACAAGGCCGCTCCTACAGCGATGGCACTAGCCTTAGAAATCGGCCAGCGGCCAGACCTCATAAGCCGGCGTTTCATACGGGTGGCTTTGCTTGAGCGCAGCAACCACCTGGCCGATCAGCGCATCAGCCACCACCAGCTCCACCCTCCACTCCTCGACCACCTCGACCTGGCCGGTCTGCCCGAGGTACGGCTGGCTGCCGTCCAACGGGCGGAACTGGCCCTGGCCGAGGGTCTGCCAGGCGCAGTGGTCGTAGTCGCCGATGCGTCCGCCACCGGCGGCGAACACGGCGGCCTTGACCACCTCGACATGGCTGTCGGGGACGAAGAAGGCGAGCTTGTACACCCTCAGTTCACCCACACCCGCGCATTGCGGAACATGCGCATCAGCGCCGCGTCTTCCTGCCACTCATCCGGGCGCCAGGAGTTCTGCACCGCGCGGAACATACGCTCCGGGTGCGGCATCATGATGGTCACGCGGCCGTCGCGGCTGGTCAGGCCGGTGATGCCACGCGGCGAGCCGTTCGGGTTGGCCGGGTAGGCTTCGGTGACCTTGCCGTGGTTGTCGACGTAGCGCAGGGCCACGCAACCGGACAGGTCGGCTTCCAGCAGTGCTTCCTCGCTGGCGAACTCGGCATGGCCTTCGCCGTGGGCGATGGCGATCGGCATGCGCGAACCGGCCATGCCCTGGAGGAAGATCGAGTTGGATTTCTGCACCTCGACCATGGCCACGCGGGCCTCGAACTGCTCCGAGCGGTTGCGCACGAAGTGCGGCCAGTACTCGGTGCCCGGGATCAGCTCGTGCAGGTTGGACATCATCTGGCAACCGTTGCACACGCCCAGGGCGAAGCTGTCGGTACGCTCGAAGAAGGCCTGGAAGGCATCGCGGGCACGGGCGTTGAACAGCGCCGACTTGGCCCAGCCTTCACCGGCACCCAGCACGTCGCCGTAGGAGAAGCCGCCGCAGGCCACCAGGCCCTTGAACGCTTCAAAGTCGACACGGCCGGCGAGGATGTCGCTCATGTGCACGTCGATGGCAGCAAAGCCTGCGCGGTCGAAGGCCGCAGCCATCTCGACCTGGCCATTGACGCCCTGCTCACGCAGGATCGCCACTTGCGGGCGCACACCCTTCTTGATGTACGGCGCGGCGATGTCTTGGTTGACGTCGTAGCCCAGCTTGACCGACAGGCCCGGGTTGTCTTCTTCGAGCAGGGCGTTGAATTCCTGGTCGGCGCAGTCGGCGTTGTCGCGCAGGCGCTGGACCTGGTAGCTGGTCTCGGCCCACTGGCGCTGCAGCAGGCGACGGTCGCCGTTGAACAGTTCTTCGCCTTCGAAGTTGATCAGGACTTCACCGTTGTTGATCGGCTGGCCGATCACGGCGACGCAATCCTCGCCCAGGCCAGCGGCGCTGAACTGCGCCAGCACATCCGGCGTGGCGTCCTGACGGACCTGGATCACCGCGCCCAGCTCTTCGTTGAAGAGGATGGCCGCGACTTTCTCGCGCTTGCTAGTCAGGTTGCCCAGTTCCAGCTCCAGGCCACAGTGGCCGGCGAAGGCCATTTCCAGCACGGTGGTCAGCAGGCCACCGTCGGAACGGTCGTGGTAGGCCAGCAGGTGGCCGTCTTCGTTCAGCCCCTGGATCACGGCGAAGAACGCCTTGAGGTCTTCGGCGTCATCGACGTCCGGCGCCTGGGCGGCCAGCTTGCCGTGGGTCTGCGCCAGGATCGAGGCGCCCATGCGGTTCTTGCCACGGCCCAGGTCGATCAGGATCAGGTCGGTTTCGCCCTTGTCCATGCGCAGCTGCGGGGTCAGGGTCTTGCGGATGTCGGTGACCGGGGCGAAGCCGGTGATGATCAGCGACATTGGCGAGGTGACGCTCTTCTGCTCGCCCGCTTCGCTCCACTGGGTCTTCATCGACATCGAGTCTTTGCCGACCGGGATGGTGATGCCCAGCTCCGGGCACAGCTCCATGCCGACGGCCTTGACGGTGTCGTACAGGCGGGCGTCTTCACCCGGGTGACCGGCGGCGGACATCCAGTTGGCCGACAGCTTGATGTCGGACAGCTTCTCGATGCGCGAGGCGGCCAGGTTGGTCAGGGTCTCGCCGATCGCCATACGGCCAGAGGCAGGGGCGTCGAGCAGGGCCAGCGGCGTACGCTCACCCATGGCCATGGCTTCACCGGTGTAGACGTCGAAGCTGGTGGCGGTGACGGCGCAGTCGGCCACCGGTACCTGCCACGGGCCGACCATCTGGTCGCGGGCCACGAGGCCGGTGATGGTACGGTCGCCGATGGTGATCAGGAAGCTCTTGCTGGCCACGGCCGGGTGGCGCAGGACGCGCTCGACCGAGTCATTCAGGTCCAGGGTGCTCGGGTCGAACTCATCGCCCAGCTCCGCTTCGCGGGTGACCGAGCGGTGCATGCGCGGCGGCTTGCCCAGCAGCACGTCCAGCGGCATGTCCACCGGCGTGTTGGCGAAGTGGCTGTCGGTAACGGTCAGGTGCGGTTCTTCGGTGGCCTCACCGACCACGGCGAACGGGCAGCGCTCGCGCTCGCAGATAGCCTGGAAGCGCTCGAAATCTTCGGCGCTGACCGCCAGCACGTAGCGCTCCTGCGATTCGTTGGACCAGATTTCGTGCGGGGCCATGCCCGGCTCGTCGTTGGGCACGTTGCGCAGTTCGAAACGGCCACCGCGGCCACCGTCGTTGACCAGTTCCGGGAAGGCGTTGGAAATACCACCGGCGCCGACGTCGTGGATGAAGGCAATCGGGTTCTTGTCGCCCAGCTGCCAGCAGCGGTCGATGACCTCCTGGCAACGGCGCTCCATTTCCGGGTTTTCGCGCTGCACCGAAGCGAAGTCCAGGTCGGCGGAGCTGGCACCGGTGGCCACCGACGAAGCGGCGCCGCCACCCAGGCCGATCAGCATGGCCGGGCCGCCGAGCACGATCAGCTTGGCGCCGACGGTGATCTCGCCCTTCTGCACGTGGTCTTCACGGATGTTGCCCATGCCGCCGGCGAGCATGATCGGCTTGTGGTAGCCACGGACTTCTTCACCGTGCGGGGTGTTGATGCCCTGCTCGAAGGTGCGGAAGTAGCCGGTCAGCGCCGGGCGGCCGAATTCGTTGTTGAACGCGGCGCCGCCCAGTGGGCCTTCGATCATGATGTCGAGGGCGTCGACGATACGCTCAGGCTTGCCGTAAGGCTTCTCCCATGGCTGCTCGAAGCCCGGGATACGCAGGTTGGACACGGTGAAGCCAGTCAGGCCAGCCTTGGGCTTGGCGCCACGGCCGGTGGCGCCTTCGTCGCGGATTTCGCCGCCGGAGCCGGTGGAGGCGCCGGAGAACGGGGCGATGGCGGTCGGGTGGTTGTGCGTCTCGACCTTCATCAGGATATGCACCGGTTCCTGCACCGCGCCGTACTGGCGGGTCTCAGGGTTCGGGAAAAAGCGGCCGGCGACGCTGCCGACGATCACCGAGGCGTTGTCCTTGTACGCAGACAGCACGCCTTCGCTGTGCATCTGGTAGGTGTTCTTGATCATGCCGAACAGGCTCTTCTCCTGCGCCTGGCCGTCGATGTCCCAGCTGGCGTTGAAGATCTTGTGGCGGCAGTGCTCGGAGTTGGCCTGGGCGAACATCATCAGTTCGATGTCGTTCGGGTTGCGCTTGAGCCCCTGGAAAGCATTGACCAGGTAGTCGATCTCGTCTTCGGCCAGGGCCAGGCCCAGGTCGATGTTGGCCTGCGCCAGGGCGGCGCGGCCACCGGCGAGGATGTCCACCGAGGTCATCGGCTTGGGCTGGGCATAACTGAACAGGTCGCCTGCGTCTTCCAGCCTGGCCAGCACGCGCTGGGTCATGCGGTCGTGCAGCTCGGCGGCAAGCACCTGGGCGTCGGCGTCGGAGATGCTACCGGCGACGTAGTAGGCGATGCCGCGCTCCAGGCGCTGGATCGACTGCAGGCCGCAGTTGTGGGCGATGTCGCTGGCCTTGGATGCCCAGGGCGAGATGGTGCCCAGGCGCGGCACGACCAGGAACAGGCGGCCGGCTGGCTCCTGCACCGGCACGCTCGGGCCGTACTTGAGCAGACGGCCCAGCACCTGCTGCTGGTCGGCGGTCAGCTCGCCGTCGACGTCGGCGAAGTGGGCGAATTCGGCATACAAACCAGTAACAGCGGGGACTTTCTGGCTCAGTTGCTCGAGTAATTTACCGTGGCGAAAGGCAGAAAGGGCAGGAGCGCCGCGCAGGATCAACATCGTCGGGACAGCCTCAGGAAGGGGTGTGCTTAGAGGCCGTGCATTCTAGCCTAATTCGCAGGCTTTCGGCACCCGCTCAAAGCCAATGCTGCCGGGCGGTGGAACCGGACCCAGGGGTCAAAAAAACCACCGGCTTCGCGCGATCCCTGTAGGAGCGGCCTTGTGCCGCGATGGGCTGCGCAGCAGCCCCAAATTCACTGCTGTGCTGGGAAAACCCTTGGGGGCCGCTGACGCAGCCCATCGCGGCACAAGGCCGCTCCTACAAAGGAATCGAGCCGCTTCTGCACAGAACCCGCTAGCAGACCTGCCAACCATTGTCGAGATATGGCGCCGCCGGTCCTTTGCGTATACTGCACCCTATGTTCGCCCACACTGCTTTGCGCCAGCGATGCGCCAAATGGCTCCTCGCAACCGGACTCTTCCTGATGCTCGGTGCCTGCGTTGAAAAACCCAGCACCCTCGAACGCGTCAAGGAGGATGGCGTATTGCGCGTGATTACCCGTAACAGCCCGGCCACCTATTTCCAGGACCGCAACGGCGAAACCGGTTTCGAATACGAACTGGTCAAGCGTTTCGCCGACGACCTGGGCGTGAAGCTGGAGATCGAGACCGCCGACAACCTCGACGAGCTGTTCGACCAGTTGGGCAAGCCGTCCGGCCCGGTACTGGCCGCCGCCGGCCTGGTCAGCAGCGAGCGCCGCGCCGCCCAGGCGAAGTTCTCCCACCCCTACCTGGAAGTGACCCCGCAGGTCATCTATCGCAATGGCCGCTCGCGGCCGACCAGCGCCAAAGGGCTGGTGGGCAAGAAGATCATGGTGCTCAAGGGCAGCAGCCACGCCGATCAGCTCGCCGAGATGAAAAAGCAGAACCCGGGGCTGGAGTACGAGGAGTCCGACGCCGTCGAGGTGGTCGACCTGCTACGCATGGTCGACGAGGGCCA
The DNA here is from genome assembly GCF_021283245.1 of Pseudomonas sp. NMI760_13. NCBI lineage: Bacteria > Pseudomonadati > Pseudomonadota > Gammaproteobacteria > Pseudomonadales > Pseudomonadaceae > Pseudomonas > Pseudomonas sp. NMI760_13. The sequence goes on from NZ_JAJSRC010000011.1 coordinate 60,918, forward strand.
GATCGACCTGACCCTGGTCGATTCCAACGAGCTGGCCATGAACCAGGTGTACTTCCCCAATGTGCGCGTGGCCTTCGACCTGGGCGACACCCGCGACCAGCGCTGGGCGGTGGCTGCCGGCGAAGACAACAGCCTGCTCAACGAGATCAACGAGTTTCTCGACAAGTCGCAGAAGAACGGCACCCTGCAGCGCCTGAAGGACCGTTACTACGGCCATGTCGATGTCCTCGGCTACGTCGGCGCCTACACCTTCGCCCAGCACCTGCAGCAGCGCCTGCCCAAGTACGAGAAGCACTTCAAGACCAGCTCCAAGGTCGAGCAGGTCGACTGGCGCCTGCTCGCCGCGATCGGCTACCAGGAATCGATGTGGCAGCCCGAGGTCACCTCCAAGACCGGCGTGCGCGGCCTGATGATGCTGACCCAGCGCACCGCCCAGGCCATGGGCGTGTCCAACCGCCTGGACCCCAAGCAGAGCATCCAGGGTGGCGCCAAGTACTTCATGCTGGTCAAGGACCAGCTCGACGACAGCATCAAGGAGCCGGACCGCACCTGGTTCGCCCTGGCCGCCTACAACGTCGGCAGCGGCCACCTGGAAGACGCCCGCACCCTGGCCAGGCGCGAAGGCCTGAACCCGAACAAGTGGCTGGACGTGAAGAAGATGCTGCCGCGCCTGTCGCAGAAGCAGTGGTACAGCAAGACCAAGTACGGCTACGCCCGCGGCGGCGAGCCGGTGCACTTCGTGGCCAACATCCGCCGCTACTACGACATTCTCACCTGGGTCACGCAGCCGCAGCTCGAAGGCCAGGTGGCCGAGGGCAACCTGCATGTGCCGGCGGTGAACAAGGACAAGCCGGCGGAACAATCGCCGCCGATGTGACACGCCACCGTCCTTTGTAGGAGCGGCCTTGTGCCGCGAAAGGGCTGCGCAGCGGCCCCAGGATTTCAGAGTTGAGCAAAGATCGCTGGGGCCGCTTTGCGGCCCTTTCGCGGCACGAGACCGCTCCTACAGGGATCGTGTCAGCTAGGCTTTCGCCCGCCGCGCCTTGAAGAACTCACTCAAGATCGTTCCGCACTCCTCTGCCAGCACCCCACCCTCGAACATCACCCGATGGTTGAGGAACCCCTGGCTGAAGAACTGCCCCTGGCTCTGCACGATCCCCGCCTTGGGCTCCAGTGCCCCATAGACCACCCGCGCCACCCGCGAATGGACGATCAGCCCCGCGCACATGCTGCATGGCTCCAGGGTCACGTACAGGGTGCTGCCCGGCAGCCGGTAGTTGCTGGCCGACTTGGCCGCGGCGCGAATCGCCACCATTTCGGCGTGGGCGCTGGGGTCGCTGTCGATGATCGGCCGGTTGAAGCCCTGGCCGATCACCTGGCCATGCTGCACCAGCACTGCCCCCACCGGCACCTCGCCCAGGGCCGCGCCCTGGGCCGCCAGATCGAGGGCCAGGCGCATGAACTCCTGGTCGCGGCTGCGATCGATGATCTGCGGTCGCATCAGACCACCGCGATCGCGGCCATCAGGCCGGTTTCCATGTGGTCGATGACGTGGCAGTGGAACATCCAGGTGCCCGGGTTATCCGCCACCAGCGCCACCTGCGCCCGCTCGTTCTTGCCCAGCAGGTAGGTGTCGGTGAACCACGGCTCGACGATCTTGCGCCGATTGGAGGCGATTACCTTGAAACTCATGCCATGCAGGTGGATCGGGTGCTGGTACTGGGTCATGTTCTTCAGCTCGAGGATGTAGCTCTTGCCTTTCTGCAGCGTGGCGATCGGCCGGTCGGCGCAGGTCTTGTCGGTGATGTCCCAGGCCTGGCCGTTGATCTGCCACAGGCTCGGCGGTTTGCCGTTCTCGGTGTTCACCGAGACCTTGCCGACCCATTCGAAATTGAAGTTGAGCTTCTCGGCGTTCTCCAGGTCCGGCTCGGCGACCGGATTCGGCGGCAGGGCCTCGGGCCAGTCGCCGGGCGCCTCGCTGCTGGCCACCGAGCGCAGGGTGCCCAGGCGCACGAATCCATCTCGCAGGGAAACCTCCTCGCCCGCCTCGGGAATGCGGATCGCCAGGCAAATGCGCATGCCCGGCCCGAGCCAATACTCGTCGTCCAGTGGCCGCGGGGTCACCGGGTTGCCATCGAGGGCATAGATCATTGCCTCGCAGTTGCCCTTGAGGTTCAAGCGGTAGGTCCAGGTGTTGTCCAGGTTCAGCAGGCGCACCCGCACCACCTGCCCGGCCGGCAGCTCCGTAACCGACTCGGCCTGGCCGTTGATGGTGATCAGGCGCCCGGCGGTGCCATTGCGGGCCGCCTCGCGGGGGATGCTGAACGGCAGCCAGGCGCCCTGCTCGTCCACGTGCCAGTTCTTCAGGCTCAGGGTGCGTTCATGCTGGAAGCCCGTGGGTTCGCGCTCCTCGACGATCAGCGGCCCGACCAGGCCGCGGCCCAGCTCCTCGGAACTGCTGACGTGCGGGTGATACCAGTAGCTGCCGGCATCCGGCACCTTGAACTTGTAGTCGAAGTATTCGCCCGGTTTGACCGGCAACTGCGAGACATACGGCACGCCGTCCATCTCCAGCGGCAGGCGGATGCCGTGCCAGTGGATGGTGGTCTCCACCGGCAGGCGGTTGATGAAGCGCACCCGCAGCCAGGTGCCCTGACGCACCCGCAGTTCGGTACCCGGCGCCGACGGGCCGAAGGCCCAGGCCTCGGTCTTGAAGCCCGGCACCAGCTCGACGTCCAGGGGCGCGGCGATCAGCTCGTAGTCGTGCCCGGCATTGTCGTCCTCGACCTTGCCCAGCCAGTAGCGTGCCGCGCCTCCGGCGCCCAGGCCTACCACCACCAGGCCGGTCAGGCCCTTGAGCATTTGTCGACGGGTAAAGGACATCGGTGCGGGTACCTCGTGTTTTGCACAATCAGTCTGCCAACTGCGGCTGGCGATGAAGGGCGAATACGATACACCTGCAAATAGGAAAGATTAAGTGAAGTGTTGTCGCAACGGCTGACGGGCAGGACTCCCTGGCCACCGCGGATGTGACGGGACAATGCGCCGAAAATGACTGCTCAGGCTAGTGCGGTGTTTCAGCGGTACTTCCGAGACAGGACACTAGCAATTCAACCAAGGCGCCTGCACTATCACGCACCGTCCCCGTACGCTGCGATACGAGACTTTGCATCATGTGTTGTGACCTTGGGTGAGCAGATACGCTTACTGTCGGTGGATATCGACCAGCCTCCATGGCGTCTGGATGCTAATGCTCAGCGCGCTTTTGATCGCCTGCCAATCGCCGCGCGAGGCGCTGCAACAACTGGCTGAAGAGCACGGCCGACCATTGCAGGTGCTCCCGGGCCACACCTACCCGCTCGTCATGCTAGCGCCGCACCCTGCAGAAAAGATGACCCGCCTGCGTGTCTACCTGGAAGGCGATGGTCACGCCTGGTCGACGGCCACTCAACCCAGCCTGGACCCGAGCCCGCACAATCTGCTGGTGCCACGGCTGGCGCTCAATGACCCAACCCCGAATGTGTATTTGGCACGCCCCTGCCAGTTCATCATGGCCGCAGCCTGCCAATCCTCCCTCTGGACCCATCGACGATTCTCCAGTGAGGTGGTTACCCGCCTGAGCCACGCGCTGGACCAGTTGAAGCAGCGATATGCCAACAGGGAATTCGAACTGGTGGGGTATTCAGGTGGCGCCGCCCTCGCCTTGTTGTTGGCGGCGCAGCGCAACGACGTTACCCAGGTGCAAAGCCTCGCTGGCAACCTCAGTCCACATCTGTGGGCGATGATGAAAGGCCTGTCGCCACTCGAGGGCTCATTGGAGCCTCTGGACTATCGCGATCGGCTCGCCTCGCTACCCCAGCGTCATTTCATTGGAGCAGCAGACCCGATCATCCCTGCCAGCTTGGCCGATAGTTACCAACAGGCGCTTGGCTCACCCCTCTCCCAATGTGTCCTTGTGCCACAAGCAAGCCATGATAGAGGGTGGGAGGCAACATGGAGCCAATGGGCTCAAACGCCGCTGGCACCGGTCCCCTAAGACCTGGCTTGGACGAGGCTCTTCGCCTGATCGTTGAGTTCCCTTAATACTGAAGGGGAAGCTCCAAAAAGCTGCCTCGAAGCATTCGTTGGGCTTATTCGTTCGGATTTGTCTTTTTCATGATGAATTCTCCTGCAGGCATCGTGTAGATTGCACGCGTTTAAAATCAGCACTTCACCGACACGCTGGCTGGGATGCCTATAACAAACGCTGATGCGCAGTGTTCCCTGCCGGTTTCTCCCTGTAAGGATACGACTGTCTTGAGCATCTACCTCTTGCGCCGCTCGCTGTTGGCGCTGTCTGTCGCCGCGGCTACTGCCCATGCCACACCCGCACCCGACCTCAACCATGACCTGGGTACAGGGGCCTACAACAGCTCCGGTGATGTATTCAATAACGTCACCTTCACCGGCACGTCGCAGAACGCAGGTGTAACGTTGGTTAACGTGACCCTGGCGGGCAACCTGGTCAACCAAGGCAAAATCAACCTGGCGGCGGCGAACACCAGCGACGTCCTGTCGGGTATCAGCATGACCCTCAACTCCACCGCCACTGGCGACCTGGTCAACCAGGGCGACATTACGGTAGACAGCAACAGCGCCATGGGGCTGGACCTGTACCTGGCGAAGATCGCGGGTGAAGTGAACAACAACGGCAACATCACTGTGACTGGCGAAGGTGCCAATGGCATGATGATCACCTCGACCCAGGCGAACATCAACAACTCGGGCACCATCACCGCTCGCGGCATCGACTCTGCGGGTATCGAAGTAGAGAACGCCCGCTTCACCGCTCAAGTGTTGGGTGGCGACTTCAAGACCGCTATCAACAATAGCGGGACGATCTCGGCCGATGGGGTGGGCATTCACTTTGTCAGCCTCGACCCCTCGGGCGGTTTCAGCATTTTCGCCATCACGCAGACAGGTGGCCTGATCGAAGGCGGCACTGCGGCAATCCTGGCGGACGACAACACCTCGCCCTCGTATTTCTACTGGCACGCAGGGCAAGTAAAAGGTGACCTGCTGGGCTTGAACGGTGTGCTGGTGAGCGGTGAAGCGATATTCGATGGCTCGACCATCCGTGCCGGTTACGTCGATATCGACGGTGGTCGCCTGACGCTGCTCCGCCCGCAGACGACCATCGTGGGCGGCCTCGACCTGGACAGCGACACTGCGCGCCTGCGTCTGCTGCTGGATAACGACACATTGCCTGAAACGCCGATCCTCAAAGTCACAGGCAACACCTACTTCTCCGAGGGTAGCCAGGTCGAACTGCAAGCTCGCTCCGACGACTTCCGTACACCGGCCCAGGGCACTCGTTACACCCTCATCAACTCAGGCACCTGGGAAGATCCGCAGAACCTGTCCGTGGTCTCCTCCTCGGCACTGCTCGAGGTGAAAAGCTTCGGCATCGAAGGCCAGGATCTCAAAGCACTGGTCGCCACCCGCAGTGACGAGGTGATTGCGCAGGGCCTGCAGGATGCCAGTGGCTCGAACAACGCGGTGAACGCGATCAAGCCGCTCAAGAACACCGTCTTGGGCCTGATGGACGAAAGCGATCCGGTTTTCCAGCGTTTCGCCAACGCCGCCACCAACGAAGAGCTGGCCAAACTTGCCGAAACCCTGACCCCGGATGTCAGCCGTGGGGTGATTCATGCCGCCACCAGCGGCCAGAACCTGGTCACAAGCGCCATCAACCGTCGCGCCAGCAAAGCGCGCAATGGCCAGTCCTCCGGTGACGTCCTGGCAGAACAAGGCGTATGGCTGCAAGCGCTGTCCAGCGATGCCAACCAGGACAGCCGCCACGGCGTCGACGGCTACGACGCAAATACCCACGGCATCGCCGTGGGTGCTGACGGCAAGCTCGACGCCAATACCACCCTGGGCGTGGCATACAGCTACCTCACCAGCGACGTCAAATCCGACCTGGGTAGCAAGACCGACGTCAGCGGCCATGCACTGACCTTGTACGGCAACTGGGCCCGTGACAACTTCTTCGTCGACACCTCGCTGATGTATGGCTGGAACGACAACGAGTCCAAACGTTACATTGCCGGTACCCGCGCCAAGGCCGACTACGACAGTGAAATCTTCGGCGTCAACGCCCTGGCAGGCTACACCTTCCAGCTCGACAAGCAGTGGCTGCTGGAACCACAGGTCGGTGCGCGCTATGCCAAGGTGTCGATTGATTCGTACCGTGAAAAAGGCAGCTCAGCCGCCCTCAACGTCGGCAGCCAGCGCTATGAAATAGGCGAGATGGGCCTGGGCGCTCGCCTGGCGGCCGCTTTCGACGTAGGCGTGGGCACCCTGGAACCGGAAGCCAAGCTGATGGCCTGGCACGACTTCATCGCTGACAAGGCCAGCACCACCTCCACCTTCGTGCTCGGAGGCACCCCGTTCACCACCACGGGCGCGAAACCTGCGCGCGACAGCTACGAGCTGGGGCTGGGTGCAAACTACCGCGTGGGTGCGTGGAGCGTAGGAGGCACGTACAACTACCTGGCCAGCAGCGGCTTCAACGCCGACACCTTCAGTGCGAACGTGCGCTACGACTTCTGATCAACGTCTTCGCCTGAAACGACAAAGCCCGCTGATGCGGGCTTTGTCGTTTCAGGCTGCCGGGCTATGGAATAAGCAATATGCACCTCCACCCAAGCATGCGAGCGCCTGACACTGAGGTTCATTTTTCTGTACCGGACCCTCGTGATGCCCATCTTTACTCGCACCTCCAGTGATCAGCAGACCCTGCTGACAATCGCCCGGCAACTCACCGAAGACTGCCCGGACATGCGCGAGATGGCGCGAACAGTCGCGCAACAGATCCTTGACCGCAATGGCCTGAAAGCGCTGGATCCCGACAGTGTGTACCTGCACCGATTCAATACCGCCGTCAGCAGCCCCAGGACCTTCAACGGCTGGCAGCACTTCGATCAGCCGTACGAGTCGATGACTCTGCCACAACTGGTGATGCACCGTTTCGATGTCCATGACCAGGACAACGCCGACTTGCTCAGCTATCTGGTGGGTTTCTACAGCGATGGGCCAGGCAAGGACAGCTACGACGAACACAATGAAGTACGGCTCGATGCCAAGGATGTGCTGGATGACTTCTGGAAGATCGACTTCGCCGCTGATTTCAAGCGGCGGCTGGGCACCTTCTGGACGAATCATTCGGAAAACTTCCGCACGCTGGCCAAGGCCAACTTCCTGAGCAAAGTACTGGAAACCTGTGCCCATGACCCCAAGTCAGCGCTCGCCCGCCAGTGCAGTGACATCGTGCGGGCACTGGTGGGCGAAATGCCCTGGCCGCCATCAGTGCAAGCGTTGCACCAACGAATGCTGCCGGGTAACGGCGTGCGCATATGCACATTCGATATCGGCGGCCATGTCGCGACGGATATCCTGCGCCTGCAGATGCAAGACGGTAGCCAGGTCATCTACCTGCCCGGGGACATCGAAGGCCTGTATCACTTCCAGGATGTGCAGGCATTGTTCCTGTGGGTGCTCAACCACTGCAATCATGCCGAGAACCGGGCACGCTTCGTAGCGCACTTCGCCCTGAACGATCGCGACGAGGGCGACAGCCAGGTCGGGTTGAATCATTTGATCGACCTGCTCTACCACGGCTGGGGCAGGCAGGATTTCTCCGGCCTCAACACCCTGGACCAGCAGATCGACGAAGATGCCTTCGACTGGCTGCGTAACAAAGCCCACCAGCGGATGCTCGATGATGCGCACTTCGCCCTGCGCTCCAACGCCGACCTGCGCAAACAGCTGTGGATCGGTTACTTGAAGGCCGGCCTGCAAGTGTTCGGCCCCATGGCGGCCGTGGACTGGCCGGTGGCCTTGGCACTGGTGGGCGCCGGCATCGCCGAAACAGGCTTGAACATCGACCAGGCAATAACCGGGCACACGACCCGCGAACGCAAGGCAGGTGTTACGGGCGCGATTTTCGCCGCCATCGAGACCCTGTTCAATGCGACCTTTCTGCTCAGCGCTCCCGGCAACCCCCTTGCCGAGTTAGGTGAAGCAGAAGGAACAACGGATATCGGGGAGCGCCCAACCGAGACAGAGGAGCACGCAGCTTCCGGCGATAGCGAAGTCGAGGATGACTCAGCGACAAGCGTGGCGGATGCCATCAAGACCTGGGTACCCGACCCTTTCCAACCTGCGCAAAGCTGGGAGCTGCTGAACCCTTTCGAAACCAATGTAATGCTCAGCGGCGAACCGGGGTCAGGTACCCTAGAAGGGATCTACACGCAAGGCGGGCAATTCTACGCACTGGTTGAAGATATGCCTTACCAGGTGCGTTTTGTATCAGAGCTGAAAACCTGGACCATCGTCGACCCCGACAACCCGCTCTCTTTCTACAAGAACCAACCGATCCGCCTGGATGCAGAAGGACACTGGCAACCTGTGGATCGCCCAGGCCTCAAAGGGGGCATGCTCGCACGCCTGAAGGCCTGGGGTCGCCCGTCAACGTCCGCTAGCCCGCCTGCACTTGCAGAGACACCTTATGACGTCCCCGCCGACCTGCGCCAATCACTGAACGATGTTTCAGAGCATGAGATTACGGGTACGCGGGAACGATTGGAGGCACCAGAACGCAACGCCGCCCTCAAGCGTTTCCGCCAGCTACGTGATCAATTGGCGACAGACGCCAATGATTTCATGAAGACGGTGCAGCCTCCCCCACGTCCACAGATACCTGAGATCCCTCCTGGCGCCGCCTCCAAACGGGTGCTGCAAAGCATCTACGAGAACAGCAATGGCTTGGTCATCGGAGAAGCGCATAGCAGCCTTGGCAGCAAGCGGCTACTGATCGACAACATGCGCCTGCTGCGCAAGCTGAAGGTCAGGACGCTGTACATGGAGCACTACACGACCGACTTCCAGCAAGCGGACCTGGACACGTTCAATCGCAGCGGCGTGATGCCCAAAGCGCTTGATGCTTATGTCGCGGAACAGGATCTCGGCCACGGCACCGACCCGGCTGGCTGCTACACCTTCCGCCGGGTAATGGTTGAGGCGCAGAAGAACGGCGTACGGATCCAAGCCATCGACTGCATGGCCAGCTATCGCCAGGCATGGGTGAATCCGGTTGCCGATGGGACACGCCAGCAGATGATGAACTTCTATGCGCACCTGATCATCGAGGCCGACCAGGCTGCACGAGGTCCGGGAAAATGGGTTGCACTTGTGGGTAGCAGCCACGCCAACAACTTCCATGGCGTTACTGGTCTGGCTGAAACGGAAGGCGCAATTGGCCTGCGCGTCGAAGACGGCCCGATCGATGGAATCGACACCTACAGCGCCGACCCCGGCAGGGACATCGTTGACCCGAAGGCTGGTGTCAGGCATCTGGAAAGCGACCTGCTCCTGCGTGCGGCAGTGTTGCCCATACGCTCGACATCACCTGACTTCGACAGCATGCTGGTCACGCCAGGCGATTACACCATCGAACGGGTCAATGGCGAGGAATACGTGATCAACCGCAGCCGGAATTCGGCCCTGCGACGCACCCTGATCAAACGGGACGGGCGCTATTGCTACATCGAACGCCCCGACTGGCCAGACGTACATGAACGGCGCTTCGAACACCTTGCCGACCTGCATACCCGCTTGAGTCTGCGCGGCATGCGCTACATCAGCCATTGAGCGAAGCGCAGATACGACAAGGGCGCCTTGCGGCGCCCTTGTGGCTCAACTCATTCCCACTCGATAGTGGCCGGCGGCTTGCTCGACACGTCGTAGGTGACGCGGGAGATACCGTCGATTTCGTTGATGATACGGCCGCTGACGGTTTCCAGCAGCTCGTACGGCAAGTGCGCCCAGCGCGCGGTCATGAAGTCCACGGTCTCGACGGCACGCAGGGCCACGACCCAGGCGTAGCGACGGCCGTCGCCGACGACGCCGACCGACTTGACCGGCTGGAACACCACGAACGCCTGGCTGGTCTTGTGGTACCAGTCGGCCTTGCGCAGTTCTTCGATGAAGATGTGGTCGGCGCGACGCAGGATGTCGGCGTATTCCTTCTTCACTTCACCAAGGATACGCACGCCCAGGCCCGGGCCCGGGAACGGGTGGCGGTAGACCATGTCGTACGGCAGGCCCAGTTCCAGGCCGATCTTGCGCACTTCGTCCTTGAACAGCTCGCGCAGCGGCTCGACCAGCTTGAGGTTCATTTCCTCCGGCAGGCCACCGACGTTGTGGTGCGACTTGATCACGTGGGCCTTGCCGCTCTTGGCGCCAGCCGACTCGATCACGTCGGGGTAGATGGTGCCCTGGGCGAGGAACTGGATGTTGTCCAGCTTGCTGGCTTCGGCATCGAACACGTCGATGAAGGTGCGACCGATGATCTTGCGCTTTTTCTCAGGGTCCGCTTCGCCTTCCAGGTTGTCGAGGAACTGCTTCTCGGCATCGGCGCGGATCACCTTGACGCCCATGTTCTCCTTGAACATGGCCATCACCTGGTCGCCTTCGTGCAGGCGCAGCAGACCGTTGTCGACGAACACGCAGGTCAGCTGGTCGCCGATGGCGCGGTGCAGCAGCGCGGCAACCACGGAGGAGTCGACGCCGCCGGACAGACCCAGCAGGACGTTGGCCGAACCGACCTGTGCGCGCACCTGGGCGATGGCGTCCTCGACGATGTTCGAGGCGGTCCACAGGGCTTCACAGCCGCAGATGTCCTGGACGAAGCGCGACAGGATGCGACCGCCTTGCTTGGTGTGGGTCACTTCCGGGTGGAACTGCACGCCGTAGTAGCCCAGGGCGTCGTCGTACATGCCGGCGATCGGGCAGCTCGGGGTGCTGGCCAGTACGCTGAAGTTGCCCGGCATCTGGGTGACCTTGTCGCCGTGGCTCATCCACACGTCCAGGCCCAGTACGCCGTCGTCATCGACATGGTCTTCGATGCCGTCGAGCAGGCGGCTCTTGCCGACCACGTCGACACGGGCGTAGCCGAACTCGCGCAGGTCGGAACCTTCGACCTTGCCGCCCATCTGCTCGGCCATGGTCTGCATGCCGTAGCAGATGCCCAGCACCGGGACCTTCAGGTCGAACACGGCCTGCGGGGCGCGCGGGCTGTTGGCTTCGTGGACCGACTCGGGGCCACCGGCCAGGATGATGCCGCGCGGGTTGAATTCGCGGATCGCTTCATCGTCCATGTCGAACGGGTGCAGTTCGCAGTACACGCCGATCTCGCGCACGCGGCGGGCGATCAGCTGGGTGTACTGGGAACCGAAATCGAGGATCAGGATGCGGTGAGCGTGAATGTCGAGGGCCATGACTCAATCTCGTCAGTGGAAATCGGAAACGACACGGGGCTGTCATGACAGCCCCGCTTGCTATTGCTGGAAGCCTCAGCCTACGCGGTAGTTAGGGGCTTCTTTGGTGATCTGCACGTCATGCACATGGGACTCGGCCATGCCGGCACCGGTGATGCGCACGAACTCCGGCTTGGTGCGCATCTCTTCGATGGTCGCGCTGCCGGTGTAGCCCATGGACGAACGCAGGCCGCCCATCAGCTGGTGGATGATCGCGGCCAGGGCGCCCTTGTAGGGCACGCGGCCTTCGATGCCTTCCGGTACCAGCTTCTCGGCGCCGGCCGAGGAGTCCTGGAAGTAACGGTCGGACGAGCCTTGCGCCTGTGCCATGGCACCCAGCGAGCCCATGCCGCGGTAGGCCTTGTAGGAACGGCCCTGGAACAGTTCGACTTCACCCGGTGCTTCTTCGGTACCGGCGAACATCGAGCCCATCATCACGCACGAGGCGCCGGCAACGATGGCCTTGGACAGGTCACCCGAGAAACGGATGCCGCCGTCGGCGATCAGCGGCACGCCAGTGCCTTCCAGTGCGGCGGCGACGTTGGCGATGGCGCTGATCTGCGGCACGCCGACACCGGCGACGATGCGGGTGGTGCAGATCGAGCCCGGGCCGATACCGACCTTGACCGCGTCGGCGCCGGCTTCAGCCAGGGCCTTGGCGGCAGCGCCGGTGGCGATGTTGCCGCCGATCACCTGCACTTGCGGGTAGGTTTCCTTGACCCAGCGAACGCGGTCGATCACGCCCTTGGAGTGACCGTGGGCGGTGTCCACCACCACCACGTCAACGCCGGCGGCAACCAGGGCGGCTACGCGCTCGCCGGTGTCCTTGCCGGTGCCGACCGCAGCGCCGACGCGCAGGCGACCCTGGTCGTCCTTGCTGGCCAACGGATAGGCCTTGGCCTTCTCGATGTCCTTGACGGTCATCATGCCCTTGAGGGCGAACTTGTCGTCGACGATCAGGACTTTTTCCAGGCGGTGCTTGTGCAGCAGCTCGCGGACTTCGTTCTTGTCGGCGCCTTCGCGGACGGTGACCAGACGCTCTTTGGGGGTCATCACGTCGCGGACCTTGGCGTCCAGGCGGGTTTCGAAGCGCACGTCACGGGAGGTGACGATGCCGACCAGGTCGCCGTTCGCCAGTACCGGAACGCCGGAGATGTTGTTCAGGCGGGTCAGGTCGAACAGGTCGCGCACGGTGGCGTCGGCGTCGATGGTGATCGGGTCCTTGACCACGCCGGCCTCGAACTTCTTGACCTTGCGTACTTCGCCGGCCTGCTGCTCGATGGTCATGTTCTTGTGGATGATGCCGATGCCGCCTTCCTGGGCCATGGCGATGGCCAGGCGCGCTTCGGTCACGGTATCCATGGCGGCGGAGACCAGGGGAATGTTCAGCTCGATGCCACGAGTCAAACGGGTCTTGAGACTGACTTCATTGGGCAGTACCTCGGAGTAGCCAGGTACAAGGAGGATATCGTCGAAGGTCAGGGCTTCTTGGCTGATACGCAGCATCGCGGGGGCTCCCGGAAGGGGAAAAATGGAAGCGCGCCATTATACCCATCCATGGCGCGCCGCTCAATGCAAAATAAGGGCCTTCGGTCAGCCTTGCGGCAGTTTTACCTGCACCACCGCCACCGGCTGGTCCAGCCAGTCGGCGAAGCTGTCGAGGAAGGCCTGGGTGAACCCGGCCTCGCCCCAGTTGTTGAAGATGAACCCCAGGTTGGAAAAGGCACACGGCTGCAGGTAGAGGAAGCCATTGATGTCGTCCTCGAATCCGCACAGCGGGCAGGTGAAGTTGTCGCTCACCCCCGGCATCCATTCCTCCAGGCTCTCGAACAGCGGCTCGCCCACCTCCCGCCGGCATTCCGGGCAGCCGGCCTCCTCGAGAAATCCGTCGGTAGGGGTATAGATGCAGCGCTTGAGCATCACCTCAAGGCCATTGACCTGTGCGCCGAACGGCAGCTTCTCGGGGTGCAGGGCCACCTTGCGCGCCCCTTCGGCCAGGGCATGGCCCATACGATTGCCGGTGCGACCGCAGGTGCTCAGTTGCTCCTCGACGATCTTCTCGCGCACCAGCCAGCGCAGGATGGCGCGGGCACGGGCTTCGTGAACCGGCACGGTGGACAGCTTGGGGACGATGATGCTTTGGGTGTTCATGCTTGAGGCGGGCCTGCGAACTGCGGTAATCACTCAATTCTACCGTCTGCTCAGGCGCTCAGGTAGCGACCGATCAACGCCAGGCCGCTGGCCAGCACCAGCCAGGTGATCAATCGCACGAAGGCCTCGCGGGATAGCCTCAGGGTCAGCCGCCGTCCCAGCCAGGTACCGGCGAACATCACCGGCAACAGGCAGGCGGCCAGCAGCAACAGGCTGACGTCGGCATATACCCCGGCGATCAGGAACAGCGACAGGCGCACCACCGTGCTGCAACTGATCAGTGCGACCTGGGTCGCCCGCACCTGCTCCTTGGCCTCCAGCCGTGCGCTGAGGTAGATCGCGTACAAAAAACCACCACTGCCGAACAGGGCGCCGAACAACCCGCCCACCGTGCCCATGGGCACCGCCCAGGCGCCCGACAAGCTCGCCGGCCGCACCTTCACCGCCAGGCCATAGACCGCGTAGGCAGTGACGAACAGCCCCATCAGCAACAGCAGCACATCCGACTTCAGGCGCAGCAGGAACACGACGCCCAGGGTACAGCCCACGGCCATGAACGGCAGCAGCCGCAGTAACTCGCCGCGCACCACGTCACGCCGCGACGGCAGCAGGTTGCCGAAGGCGGCGACGAAGTCCAGCAACACCAGCAACGGAATGATCCGCGACAACGGCATGAAGTGGATCAGCACGGGGCCGGCGACCAGCGCGGTGCCGAAGCCGGCGATGCCGAAGACGATATAGGCCACCCCCACACCCAGCAGGATGGGCAGCCAGTCGAGCGTGGAAAACGACAATTGAGCGAGCATCGCGACAGTTCCTCGGGAGACCACTGAAGGTTAGCCAGCGACAAGCCATGCCGACTAATATGCCTTTACGCCATGAGCCATCTGGAAAAGGCATGACATGACTTCGATCCGTCAGCTGCGCTATTTCGTCGAAATTGCCGAGGCCGGCAGCTTCAGTGCCGCCGCAGAGCGGCTGTACATCGCCCAGTCGGCCCTCAGCCGTCAGATCAAGGAGCTGGAGCTGCACCTGGGGTCCGCACTGTTCGAGCGCACCGCTCGCCAGCCACGGCTGACCGCCGCCGGGCTGGCCTTCCTCGACCGCGCCCGACGCCTGCTGGCCGACCTGGACAAGGCCGAACGCCTGGCCCGCGAAGTTGGCCAAGGCCTGCGCGGCAGTTTGCGTCTGAACCACTCCAGCACCGTGCCGCTGACCGGGCAGTTGCTGCAGCGCCTCGGCACCTACCTCGAGGCTAACCCTGGCGTATCCCTAGAAATCGCCCAGCAATCGTCGGAAGCGCAGCTGGAGGACATCGCCGAGGGACGGCTGGAGATCGGCCTGTTGCGCCTGCCAGTACTGCGCCAGCACGAGGGCGTGGAACTGCATGCGCTGTTCGACGAGCCCCTGCTGCTGGCGGTGGCGGCGAGCCACCCACTGGCCACGGCGGCCAGTGTTCGGTTGGGGCAACTGCGCGAGGAACGCTTCATCTCCATCCCCCATCGTCAGCGCGGCGGGCTGAGCTACCTGTCGGCGTCGCTGTGCATGAACGAGGGATTCTATCCCCAGGCGGCGCAGGTGGTGTCGCGCAAGACCACGCAACTGCAGTTGATCCAGGCCGGGTTCGGGGTAGCATTGTTGCCGGCGAGCATGCGCGAGATCGCCCCGCCATTGGTGCGTTTCGTGCCGTTGGTCGAGGCGTGCCAAAGTACCGTGGCGCTGGCTTGCCGGCGGGATGCCGGGGAGTTGGTGCGTCAGTTCGTGGCGATCATGCAAGGCTGAAGGCCTCTATCGCGGGGCAAGCCCGCTCCCACGCCCTAGGTCGTATGTGCGTGGGAGCGGGCTTGCCCCGCGATAGAGGCCGGCACAGACAACCAGGCCTTCGCTCCTTTATGATGCCCGGCATGATCAGAGACCCTTTCGAACGACTCGGCCTGGACCGCGAGGTCCTCACCGTCAGCCAGCTCAACGGCCGCGCCCGCGTGCTGCTCGAGGACGTGTTCCGCAGCGTCTGGGTGGAAGGCGAGATTTCCAACCTCGCCCGCCCGGCCTCCGGCCACATGTACTTCACCCTCAAGGACAGCGGCGCGCAGATCCGCTGCGCGCTGTTCCGGCAGAACGCCGCCCGTGTGCGCCAGGCCCTGCGTGACGGCCTGGCGGTAAAGGTGCGCGGCAAGGTTTCGCTGTTCGAGGGCCGCGGCGACTACCAGCTGATCCTCGACACCGTCGAACCGGCCGGTGACGGCGCCCTGCGCCTGGCCTTCGAGGCACTGAAGGAAAAGCTCGGCGCCGAGGGGCTGTTCAGCACCGAATGCAAGCAGCCGCTACCGGCCCACCCGCAGCGCATCGGCATCGTCACCTCGCCCACCGGCGCGGTGATCCGCGACATCATCAGCGTGTTCCGCCGCCGCGCGCCGCAGGTCGAACTCAATCTGATCCCTACCGCAGTGCAAGGCCGCGAGGCCATCGCACAGATCGTCCGTGCCCTGCAGATGGCCGACCGGCAGGGCTTCGACGCGCTGATCCTGGCCCGTGGCGGCGGCTCGCTGGAAGACCTCTGGTGCTTCAACGAAGAGGCCGTGGCCCGTGCCGTGGCCGCCTGCGTGACGCCGATCGTCAGCGCCGTGGGCCATGAAACCGACGTGTCGATCAGCGACTTCGTCGCCGATGTGCGCGCCCCCACGCCTTCGGCCGCCGCCGAGCTGCTCGCCCCCGACAGCAGCGGCCTGCAACAACGCCTGGACAGCCTGCAGCGGCGCTTGTTGCTGCGCATGCAGAGCCGCCTGGCCCATGACCGCCTGCGCGTGGAGGGCCTGGCCCGGCGCCTGCGCCACCCGGGCGAACGCCTGCGCCAGCAGGCCCAGCGCCTGGACGATCTGGACATGCGCCTGCGCCGCGCCTTCGCGCTGACCATGAGCCAACGCCACGAACGCCTCGGCCGCCTGGACATGCGCCTGGCCGCGCAACACCCGGGACGCAACCTGAAACTGCTCAAGCAACGCCTGGACAGCCTGGCCGAACGCCTGCCACGGGCCATGCGCGAGGTGATCAAGGACCGTCGCCAGCGCTTCCAGGCGCAGTTGCAGACGCTGCAGGTGGTCAGCCCATTGGCCACCCTCGCCCGCGGTTACAGCATCCTCCTCGACGAGCGCGGCCAGGCCATCCGCAGCGCCGCGCAGACCCACAACGGCCAGCGCCTGACCGCCCGCCTAAACGAAGGCGAGCTCAAGGTGCGGGTCGAGGACAACCACCAGACTCCGGTCACCCTCTCCCTACTGGACTGACACATGCCCCGCCTGTTCGCGCCCCTGCTCGCTTTTGCCCTGCTGCTGCCACTTACCGCGGCCCAGGCCAGCTACATCACCCGCACCCTCGACAAGCCGGTGCCCGGCGGCGTGGCAGTGATCGACCTGGGCCCCTCCACCAGCGCCCCCACGGCCCGCTTCGACGGCAAGCCGGTGTTGGTGGTGAAGGAGCAGGACAAATGGCTGGCCATTGTCGGCATCCCGCTCACCCAGAAGCCCGGCAGCGCCGTGCTCAGCCAGGGTGGGCGCGACATCCGCTTCAGCGTGGGCAGCAAGAAATACCCCGAACAGCACATCACCCTGAAGAACAAGCGCCAGGTCAACCCCGAGCCCGAGGACCTCAAGCGCATCGACCGCGAGCTGGCCGAGCAGATCAAGGCCTACCGCAGTTTCAGCCCGACCCTGCCGAGCAACCTGATCCTCGACAAGCCGGTCAACGGCCCGCTGTCGAGCAAGTTCGGCGTGCGCCGCTTCTTCAACGGCGAGGAGCGCAACCCCCATGCCGGCCTGGATTTCGCCGTGCCCGCCGGCACGCCGATCAAGACCCCGGCCAATGGCAAGGTGATCCTGGTGGGCGACTACTTCTTCAATGGCCGCACGGTGTTCGTCGACCATGGCCAGGGCTTCATCAGCATGTTCTGCCACATGTCGAAGATCGACGTGAAGCCGGGGCAGGTGCTGCGCCGTGGCGAGGTGGTCGGCCGCGTGGGCTCCACCGGCCGGGCCACCGGGCCGCACATGCACTGGAACGTCAGCCTCAACGATGCGCGGGTGGATCCTGCGATCTTCATCGGCGCGTTCCAGCCCTGAGACCTGTGCCATCTGGGCCGGCCTCTTCGCGGGTAAACCCGCTCCCACAGGAATTGCGCTGTACCTGTGGGAGCGGGTTTACCCGCGAAGAGGCCGGCACGGCCAACATCAATCCCTTGTAGTTGCGCCATCGAAAAATACTGCGCAAAAACAAATAATCACTCCGTAAATATCAGCAATAAAATCTCGCCTAATAGCATTTTTTAAGCATTCCTCTCAATTTCCCCGCAATACTTGCCATCCCCCAACCCACTGGTTAGGGTTGAGCCTATGAACATCTTCAGCACCCTGCTCCGACAACACCGCAGCCTCTGCCTGGTCAGCGCCCGACTACCAGGGTGAATCGCGTCGCCTCGCCTTTTTCTCTCGTTTTCGTTTGGCAGGCCCGATCACGGCCGCACATAAAAGGATTGCTTTCATGACCATGCTCAAAGACCCATCGAAGAAGTACCGCGCGTTCCCGACCATCGACCTGCCCGACCGTACCTGGCCGTCGAAGACCATCACCCAGGCGCCGATCTGGTGCAGCTCCGACCTGCGTGATGGCAACCAGTCGCTGATCGAGCCGATGGACTCGGAGAAGAAGCTGCGGTTCTGGAAGACCCTGGTGCAGGTGGGCGTGAAGGAAATCGAAGCGTCGTTCCCGTCGGCCTCGCAGACCGACTTCGACTTTGTGCGCACCCTGATCGAAGACGGCCACATCCCGGACGACACCACCATCCAGGTGCTGACCCAGGCCCGTGAAGACCTGATCGCCCGTACCTTCGAGTCCCTGCGTGGGGCCAAGAAGGCCATCGTGCACCTGTACAACGCCACCTGCCCGTCGTTCCGCCGCATCGTCTTCAACCAGGACAAGCAGGGCGTGAAGGACATCGCGGTCAACGCCGCCAAGCTGTTCGTCAAGTACGCCGCGCAGCAGCCAAATACCCAGTGGACCTTCCAGTACTCGCCTGAAACCTTCAGCGCCACCGAACTGGAGTTCGCCAAGGAAGTGTGCGACGCGGTGATCGAGGTGTGGAACCCGACCCCCGAGCACAAGATCATCCTCAACCTGCCGGCCACCGTCGAAGTCGCCACGCCGAACGTCTACGCCGACCAGATCGAATGGTTCTGCCGCAACATCAACCGTCGCGACAGCGTGATCATCAGCCTGCACACCCACAATGACCGTGGCACCGGCATCGCCGCCACCGAGCTGGGCCTGATGGCCGGCGCAGACCGCGCCGAAGGCTGCCTGTTCGGCAACGGCGAGCGCACCGGCAACGTCGACCTGGTGACCCTGGCGCTGAACCTCTACACCCAGGGCATCGACCCGCAACTGGACTTCTCCGACATCGACGGCGTGCGCAAGGTCGTCGAAGAGTGCAACCAGCTGCCGGTACACCCGCGCCACCCGTACGTCGGCGACCTGGTCCACACCGCCTTCTCCGGCTCGCACCAGGACGCCATCCGCAAGGGCTTCGCCAAGCAGCAGGACAGCGAATTGTGGGAGGTACCGTACCTGCCGATCGACCCGGCCGACATCGGCCGCAGCTACGAGGCGGTGATCCGCGTCAACAGCCAGTCGGGCAAGGGCGGCATCACCTACCTGCTCGAGCAGGAGTACGGCATCAGCTTGCCGCGCCGCATGCAGATCGAGTTCAGCCAGGTGGTACAGGGCGAGACCGACCGTCTCGGCCTGGAAATGACCGCCGAGCAGATCTACAAGCTGCTGCAGAAGGAATACCTCCAGGCCAATGCACCGTATGCGCTGGTCAGCCACCGCCTGCAGGAAGAGAACGGCAGCAGCCACGTGCAGGTGGAAGTTTCCGGTGAAGGCGAGACCACCCTGCACTGGCACGGCAAGGGCAACGGCGCCCTGGAAGCGCTGGTGGCCGGCTTGCCGGTCAGCGTGGAGATCATGGACTACAACGAGCACGCCATCGGTGCCGGCACCAACGCCAAGGCGGCGGCCTACATCGAACTGCGCGTGGCCGGTGGGCGTCCGGTGCACGGCGTGGGCATCGACGAGAACATCACCACCGCCAGCTTCAAGGCGCTGTTCAGCGCGCTGAACCGCTCGCTGAGCCAGCAGCAGGCGAAGGCGGCGTAAGCCATCGCCGATGAACGAAGCCCGCACATGATGCGGGCTTTTTCATGCCTGTTGCTTTGGCCTGCGTCCGCCCATGTAGGAGCGGCCTTGTGCCACGAAAGGGCCGCAACGCGGCCCCAGCGATCTTTGCATGAACACTGAAACCAGGGCCGCTGCGCGCCCCTTTCGCGGCACAAGGCCGCTCCTACAGGGCGATCGGCCACCCTGCAAGGCGCAACTGCAGGCGAAAAAAAGGGGCGCCGACCAAGCGCCCCACAAGCCGTGTAGCACACAACGAAATCTGTCAGTCCAGCAGCGCCATCGCCTCGGCGCTGCATGCCTCGATCCGCGCCCAGTCGCCGTTCTTGATCCAACTGCTGTCGAGCATCCAGGTGCCGCCCACGCACATCACATTGGGCAGGGCCATGTAGTTGCGCACGTTGGCCGGGTTCACCCCGCCGGTCGGGCAGAAGCGAATGTCGCCGAACGGGCCGGCAAAGGCCTTGATCGCCGCCACGCCACCACTGATCTCCGCCGGGAACAGCTTGAAGCGACGGTAGCCGAGGGCATAGCCCATCATGATCTCCGACGGCGTGCTGATGCCCGGCAGCAGCGGAATGTCGCTGTCCACGCCCGCCTCGAGAATGTCCTGGGTGATGCCCGGGGTGACGACGAACTGCGCGCCCGCGGCCTCGACGGCGGCGAACATGCCACGGTCGAGCACGGTACCGGCGCCGACGCACAGTTCCGGACGCTGCTCGCGCAGTACCTGGATGGCCTTCAGGCCGTGCTGCGAGCGCAGGGTCACTTCCAGGGTGCGGATGCCGCCGGCGGCCAGGGCGTCGGCCAGGGGCAGGATGTCTTCCTCACGGGCGATGGTGATCACCGGCAGGATGCGCGCCTTGTCGCAGATCGCGTCGATCCGCGCGGCTTTGTCGGCCATCGAGAGCAAAGGCTGTGGGCGTTCGAGGGTGGTCATGACAATGGGTCCTTGGCTCATGGGCACCAGTAGATGTCCAGGGGGTCGTGAAGAAAGGCGCGAATCGGCATTTCGGTTGGGTCTTCCGCCGCCAGGGCGGCACACAGGGTGGCGAGCTTGCCCGCGCCTTGCACGGACAGGGCGATGAAGCCGGCGCTGGCCAGCAGCGCGCGGGTCATGCTCAGGCGCTGGTGCGGCACGCTCGGCGCCAGCATCGGCAGGCAGCGACGCTCGCCGACCTTGGCCAGGCCCTGGCGCAGGTTGGGGCTGGCCGGGAACAGCGAGGCCGTGTGGCCGTCGTCGCCCATGCCCAGCACCAGCACATCGATCGGCGGCAGGTCGGCGAGCACCTGGTCGGCCTGCTCGGCGGCGGCTTCCAGGGTCGCGGCACTCTGGTACAGGCCGATGAAACGCGCCTTGGCCGCCGGGCCCTTGAACAGGTGACGAGCCAGCAGGCCGGCGTTGCTGTCGTCGTGCGCCACCGGCACCCAGCGCTCGTCCGCCAGGCTCACGGTGACTTTCGACCAGTCCAGCACCTCTGCCGCCAGTTTCTCGAGAAACGGCACCGGGCTGCGGCCGCCGGACAGCACCACGCAGGCCTGGCCCTTGCTGGCGATGGCCTGGCGCAGGCGCTCGGCCACATCATGGGCCAGGGTCGCCGCCAGGGTTTTCGCATCAGCCAGCTGATGCGCCCTCACCGTCGCCGGCAGTTGCAGTTCAGATATCGCCATACCAGGCCCTCCCATCGCGAGTGATCAATGCAATCGAGCTCATCGGCCCCCAGGAACCGGCCGCATAGGGCTTGGGCGCGTCGCCGCTGGTCTTCCAGCCGGCGATCAGCTGATCGCACCATTTCCAGGCGTATTCGATCTCGTCCTTGCGCACGAACAGGTTCTGGTTGCCGCGCATCACTTCCAGCAGCAGACGCTCGTAGGCGTCGGGAATCCGCGCGCTGCGCCAGGTGTCGGAGAAGTTCAGCTGCAGCGGGCCGCTGCGCAGCTGCATGCCCTTGTCCAGGCCCTGCTCCTTGGTCATCACCCGCAGCGAAATGCCTTCGTCCGGTTGCAGGCGGATGATCAGCTTGTTGCCGATCTGCAAACGCTGTTCCGGGGCGAAGATGTAGTGCGGGGTTTCCTTGAAGTGGATGACGATCTGCGACAGCTTCTGCGGCATGCGCTTGCCGGTGCGCAGGTAGAACGGCACGCCCGACCAGCGCCAGTTGCGGATATCGGCGCGCAGGGCGACGAAGGTCTCGGTGTCGCTCTGGGCGTTGGCGTTGTCCTCTTCCAGGTAGCCCGGCACCGGCTTGCCGTCGCTGAAACCAGCGATGTACTGGCCGCGCACCACATGGGTGCTCAGGCCTTCGCCGGTGATCGGTGCCAGTGCCTTGAGCACCTTGACCTTCTCGTCGCGGATGCTGTCGGCCGACAGGTCGCTGGGCGGGTCCATGGCGATCAGGCAGAGCAGCTGCAACAGGTGGTTCTGGATCATGTCGCGCAGCTGGCCGGCCTTGTCGAAGTAGCCCCAGCGGCCCTCGATGCCGACCTTCTCGGCCACGGTGATCTCCACATGGGAGATGGAATTCTGGTTCCACTGGGTTTCGAACAGGCTGTTGGCAAAGCGCAGGGCGATCAGGTTCTGCACCGTTTCCTTGCCCAGGTAGTGGTCGATGCGGTAGACCCGGCTCTCGGGGAAGAACCGCGCCACGGCGTCGTTGACCCGACGCGACGACTCCAGGTCATGGCCGATGGGCTTTTCCAGCACCACCCGGGTGCGCGAGGCCAGGCCGGCCTTGTCGAGGTTCTCGCAGATCGCGCCGTAGACTGCCGCCGCCGTGGCGAAGTAGGCGATCAGCGGCTGCCCGCTCGGCGCCTGTTCGGCCAGGGCCTGGTAGCCCTCGGGCTCGACGAAGTCCAGGTGCAGGTAGCTCAGGCGCCCGAGGAAGCGCCCCAGGGAAGCGGCATCGATCTCCGCCTCCGGCACATGCCGACGCAGATGGGCTTCGATGTTGTCCAGGTGTTCCTGCACGCTGCCCGGCTCGCGGGCCAGGGCCAGCAGGCGGGTGTCCGGGTGCAGGAGGTCGGCGCGGTCGAGCTGGTAGAGCGCGGGAAACAGCTTGCGCAACGCCAGGTCGCCGAGGGCGCCAAAGAGGGCGAAGGTGCAGGGTTCGACACTGATCGCGGCCATGATGTTGGTTCTTTTATAAATGTTGGACTAGGAATACCGGTTTCAACCCTGCTTTTCAAGGGTTAATGTAGTAAAAACCACAACATCGAATACATCCATTACAGACAAGTGGTGTGACAATCTTACCGACAGTACGATACACGCCAGCGCAAAAAGCCTGCTTCCCGACCCAAGGACACACCATGGACCGCGTGCGTAACCTCCTGGAACAGATCCAGGGCCGCCTCGACGAGCTGAACAAGGCCGAACGCAAAGTCGCCGAAGTCATCCTGCTCAACCCGCAACAGGCCACCCGCTTCAGCATCGCCGCCCTGGCCCAGGCGGCCAAGGTCAGCGAACCGACGGTCAACCGCTTCTGCCGCTCGTTCGGCGTCAGCGGCTACCCCGAGCTCAAGCTGCAGCTGGCGCAGAGCCTGGCCAGCGGCGCCGCCTATGTCAGCCGCGCGGTGGAGGCCGACGATGATCCGGCCGCCTACACCCAGAAGATCTTCGGCAGCGCCATCGCCTCGCTGGACAGCGCCTGCCAGGCGCTCGACCCGCAGCAGGTCAGCCGCGCCGTGGACATGATGATCCAGGCCCGGCAGATCCACTTCTTCGGCCTTGGCGCCTCGGCCCCCGTGGCCCTCGACGCCCAGCACAAGTTCTTCCGCTTCAACCTTGCCGTGTCGGCCCACGCCGATGTGCTGATGCAGCGCATGCTGGCCTCGGTGGCCCACACCGGCGATCTGTTCGTGATCATTTCCTACACCGGGCGTACCCGCGAACTGGTCGAGGTGGCGCGCCTGGCCCGGGAAAACGGCGCCTCGGTGCTCGGCCTGACCGCCGCCGGCTCGCCCCTGGCCCAGGCTTGCAGCCTGAGCCTGCACATTCCGCTGCCGGAAGACACCGACATCTACATGCCGATGACCTCGCGGATCATCCAGCTCACCGTGCTCGACGTGCTCGCCACCGGCATGACCCTGCGCCGCGGCGTGGACTTCCAGCCGCACCTGCGCAAGATCAAGGAAAGCCTCAACGCCAGTCGCTACCCGATCGAGGACGACGACCTCAACTGAGCCGGTGCGCCTGCAGCCGCAGGTGCGCCCGCTCGCCCGGCGCCAGGCTCAAGCCCTCGCCACTGCCGCTGGCCGCCTCGACACAGACAAAGCCCTGGCATTCGCGCCCGGTCACGCCCATCAACGGGCGATTGCCTGGGTGCCAGACCACGGTGTCGTCGCTGTCGCCGGTGTCGATGCACAGCTCGCGCTGCCAGGCCGGATCCTGCAACTGCACCTTGGGTGTACCGGGGTAGACCTTCTGGCAGCCACCCTTGAGGGTCAGCGCGCCATCCTCGCGGCAGGCCTGACGATTGAGGCGATCGTAGCCTTGGATATCCTCGAGTCCGGACAGCGCTATCTTCGACACGTCGCTGATTCGCCAGTAGGCCAGCAGCGCATGGCTCAACTGGCAGGGCTCGCTGTCCTGGTGCTCGGTACTCAGGCTCAGCTCCATGCTCGCGCCGAGCCGGGCGTGCAGGTCGACCTGCCAGTCGCACAGGTCAAGGCGCCACTTCAGGGTCACGCCTTGCTCGTCCTCACGACTGTCCACCAGCTTCCAGTCAAGCAGGCGCGCCCAGCCGTGGGCCGGCCACAGGTCCTCGCTGGGATGACGGCCATACCACGGCCAACACACCGGCACGCCACCGCGGATGGCGCCCACCTGCGGCCACTGCTCGGCGCACCACAGCCAGGGCTTCTCGCCGGCCGGCTGGAAATGCAGCAGTTGCGCGCCCTGGCGGCTGAACACCGCCTGGCAGCACGGGTGGTCGATGATCAGCACATCGCGCTGCTGGTAACGCTCCCACTCGAAGGTTGGCCTGGGCCGTTGCGAAGTGAAGAAGCGATGTAGCGGATGTTCAGGCATGGTTCCAAGCTCTTTTGTTGTTCGAGATAGCGCTGTCTCGGCCCGTGCCCGCTAACCACTGCTGGCCAGTGGTTAGCGGGAGGTCGAGATGGATGGCGTAAATTTACAACAATTTTTCTCAGAATGACGACTGAATCTTCAACCCCGCGACCAGCGCGTTATCCACCTGGTCGACACCGCCCGGGCTCTTGATGTACTGCAGGTTCGGGCGCACGGTCAGCCAGTTGGTGACGTGGAAGCCGTAGTAGAGCTCGGCGTTGTACTCGGTGCGCTGCAGCGGCTTGAAGCCCGGGTTGTCGTAGTCATTGATACCGCTCTGGGCATTGAGCAGCTCGGCGCGCTTCTTCACGTCGTCGTTGACGTGGATGCGGGCGATGCCGAAGCCGATGTCGTCCTTGGGCCGAGCGTCGAAGGCGCCCTTGTAGACCAGACCGACCTGCTGGTAGTTGTCGACAACGTTGGTGGCCTTGTCATGCACGGTGAAGTTGGCGAACAGGCTCAGGCCGCGATTGACGTCGCCGGCATGGGCGGTGACCTGCTGCTGCGCCACCACCCACCAGCCGTGCTTGCTGGAGTGCGACTTGAACGCCGCGCCGGTCAGCGCCTGCGGGTTGCCGTTGATGTCGTCATACACATCGTCGGCCTTGGCGGTGCTGTAGTAGTAGCCCAGGCGGTACTCGCCCGGCAGGCCGTTGACCTTCGGCGACCACACCGCCTCGACCGGCAGGATCGCGCCCTTGGTGCCGCTGCCGCTGAGCTTGAAGCCGTTGCCGGTCTCCAGGTTCGACGGGTTCTGCTCGTAGGCGCCGACCTGGACGAAGAATTCCGGGGTGATGTTGTACTTGACCCGCAGCGCCCACTGGCTGACCGGCCAGTTGTACCAGATGCCGCCGACCCAGTTGCCCACCTGCGAGCCACAGAAGGCCAGGTTCTGGAAGTCGCAAGGGAAGCTGTTGAAGTCCTCGCCCTCGCCGAAGCGGCCGAATTTCACGTCCAATGCGCCGTCGAAGTACTTCTGCTTGATCCACATCTGGGTCAGGCGCCAGGTCTGGCCCCGGCCCCAGACTTCCTGCACCGAGCTGAACTGCCCGGCGCGCGGGTCGCTGATGCGGTCGTTGGACAGGTTGCGGCCGCTACGCTCGGTGATCGCCAGTTTGAACTCGGTGTCCTTCCAGCCGAAGATCTTCTCCAGGTCCAGGTGCGCGCCGAGGGCGAACTGGTCGCTGTAGCGCGCGGTCTTGTCGTCGTTGTAACCGCCGTTAAGGTTGCCGGCCACCTCGCCGACGTAGTCGAGGGTGAAGTCGTAGCCCTTCTCCAGCAACTCGGTGCGGGTGCCGCCCCAGTCGCCGGTCATCCATTTCGATTCCGACGAGAAAGCCTCGGCGGCCTGGGCCCCGCTGCTGCCGACCACGGCCAGCAGTGCCAGTGAACCCAGCGTCCTGATGCGATTGCGATGTTCCATCCCTTTGCGTCCTCTTTTCTTGTTATTAACAGAACGAATTAACGGCCAGGTCTTTTCTGTAGGAGCGGCCTTGTGCCGCGAAAGGGCTGCGAAGCAGCTCCAGGTCTTGGCATCCTTCAGCATTGCTGGGGCTGCTGTGCAGCCCTTTCGCGGCACAAGGCCGCTCCTACAGGGTACGACCGCCGTCCTTAACGGCCTTTGAAACGCGTCACGTTGTCCTTTACTGCGGTGGCAGATAGGTCCAGGCGTTCGCCGCTGCTGGCGTCGAACAGCAGCACCCGCGCCGGGTCGAACTGCAGGTTGAGGCTGTCGCCGACCCGGCACGCCACATCCGGCGCCAGGCGGCAGCAGACCTTGGTCTGGTTGAGGGTGACGAACACCAGCAGGTCCGGCCCGGTGGGCTCGGTGACCTGCACTTCGGCGCGGATGCCCGGCAGGCCATTGCCCTGCTCCGCCCCCAGGGTGATCTGCTCCGGGCGCACGCCGAGGATGATCTCGCGGCCTTCCAGTTCGTCCGCCGCCACGCCCAGCGGCAGCTCGCAGCGCGCCTGGCCGCTGTCAAGCAGGGCCAGCACGCGGCCGTCCTGCCGGGTCAGGCGCACCGGGATGAAGTTCATCGGCGGCGAACCGATGAAACTGGCGACGAACAGGTTGGCCGGATCGTTGTAGATCTGCTGTGGCGTGCCGAACTGCTGGATGATGCCGTCCTTCATCACCGCCACCTTGTCACCGAGCGTCATCGCCTCGATCTGGTCGTGGGTGACGTACACCGTGGTGGTCTTCAGGCGCTGGTGCATCAGCTTGATCTCGGTGCGCATCTCCACCCGCAGCTTGGCGTCGAGGTTCGACAGCGGCTCGTCGAACAGGTAGATCTTCGGCCGGCGCGCCAGCGCCCGGCCCATGGCCACGCGCTGTTGCTGGCCGCCGGACAGCTGCCCGGGCTTGCGCTCGAGCAGGTGCTCGATCTGCAGCAACTTGGCGACCCGCGCCACCTCCTCGTCGATGGCGGCCTGGGGCATCTTGCGGATCTTCAGGCCGAAGGCGATGTTGTCGCGCACGTTCATGGTCGGGTACAGCGCGTAGGACTGGAACACCATGGCGATGTCGCGGTCCTTGGGGCTCATGCCGCTGACGTCCTCGTCGTCGATGAGGATCGCCCCGCCGCTGATGCTTTCCAGGCCGGCGATGCAGTTCATCAGCGTCGACTTGCCGCAGCCCGAGGGGCCGACCAGGATCAGGAACTCGCCGTCCTTGATCGCCAGCTGGATGTCCTTGAGCGTGTCCGGCAGGCCCACGCCGTAGGTCTTGTGCACATTGCGAAGTTCGAGTGTTGCCATGACTTACCCCTTGACCGCGCCGGCAGTCAGCCCGCGCACGAAATACTTGCCCGCGACCACATAGACCAGCAGCGTCGGCAGCCCGGCGATCATCGCCGCGGCCATGTCGACGTTGTATTCCTTGGCCCCGGTGCTGGTGTTGACCAGGTTGTTGAGGGCCACGGTGATCGGTTGCGAGTCGCCGCTGGAGAACACCACGCCGAACAGGAAGTCGTTCCAGATCTGGGTGAACTGCCAGATCAGGCAGACCATGATGATCGGCGTCGACATCGGCAGGATGATCCGCCCGAAGATGGTGAAGAACCCGGCGCCGTCCAGGCGCGCCGCCTTGACCAGCGCCTCGGGAATGCTCACGTAATAGTTGCGGAAGAACAGCGTGGTGAAGGCCAGGCCGTACACCACGTGCACCAGCACCAGCCCGCTGGTGGTGCTGGCCAGGCCCAGCTTGCCGAGGGTGAACGAGGCCGGCAGCAGCACGGTCTGGAACGGCAGGAAGCAGCCGAACAGCAGCAGGCCGAAGAACAGCTGCGAGCCACGGAAGCGCCACATCGACAGCACATAGCCGTTGAGCGCGCCGATGGCGGTGGAGATCAGCACCGCCGGCACGGTGATCAGGATCGAGTTGACGAAGTAGCCGCTGACCGTGGCCCAGGCCTTGCTCCAGCCGATGGCGGTGAATTCGGTCGGCCAGCTCAGCAGGTTGCCGCTGCCGATGTCCTCGGGGGTCTTGAAGCTGGTCAGCAGCATCACCACCAGCGGCACCAGGTACAGCAGCACGGCCAGCAGCAGCACGGCATGAATGGCGATACGGCTGAGGTTCAGTGCGGGTTTGTCGGTCAGGCTAGTCATGGCGTTTGCCCCGCAATTCGGAATACAGGTACGGCACCAGGATCGCCAGGATGGCGCCGAGCATCAGGATCGCGCTGGCCGAGCCCATGCCCATCTGCCCGCGGCTGAAGGTGAACGAGTACATGAACATGGCTGGCAGGTCCGAGGAGTAGCCAGGGCCGCCGGCGGTCATCGCCGCCACCAGGTCGAAGCTCTTGATGGCAATGTGCGAAAGGATCATCAGCGAGCTGAAGAACACCGGGCGCAGGCTGGGCAGCACCACGGTCCAGTAGATGCGCGGCAGGCTGGCGCCATCGAGCTGGGCGGCGCGGATGATCGACTGGTCGACACCGCGCAGGCCGGCGAGGAACATCGCCATGATGAAGCCCGAGGCCTGCCACACGGCGGCGATCACCAGGCAGTAGACCACGCGGTCGGGGTCGATCAGCCAGTCCAGGCGAAAGCCTTCCCAGCCCCAGTCGCGCAGCAGCTTGTCCAGGCCCATGCCAGGGTTGAGCAGCCACTTCCAGGCGGTACCGGTAACGATCATCGACAGGGCCATGGGGTAAAGATAAATGGTGCGGATGAATCCTTCGCGGCGGATGCGCTGGTCGAGCAACACGGCGAGGAACACGCCGATGGCCAGGGTGATGCCGATGAACAGGCCGCCGAACAGCAGCAGGTTCTTGCTCGCTACCCACCAGCGGTCGTTGTCGAACAGCCGGGCGTACTGCGCCAGGCCCGCCCACTTGTAGGTGGGCAGGAAGGTCGAGGTGGTGAACGAGAGGACGAAGGTCCACAGGATGTAGCCGTAGAAGCCCACCAGGACGATGAACATGCTCGGCGCCAGCACCAGCTTCGGTAGCCAGCGCTGCAGCGCATCCAGGGGGGAGGCCCGCAGGCGGGCGGTTGCTGTGGTCATGGTTCAGATCTCGTTTCGAGAAAGGCAGATAACCGTGTAGGAGCGGCCTTGTGCCGCGAAAGGGCCGCAGCGCGGCCCGTGTGCATCAGCACAGATACTGAAATTGCCGGGGCCGCTTTGCGGCCCTTTCGCGGCGCAAGGCCGCTCCTACACAGGCGCCTGACTACTTGGCGGCGTTGACTGCTGCGGCCAGCTTCTTCGCCGCATCCGCAGGATCGGCCTTCGGATCGTTGATGTAGTTGGTCACCACATCGAAGAACGCCCCCTGCACCGCCAGCGTGGTGGCCATGTTGTGCGCCATGCTCGGTTGCAGGCCGCCGGACTTGGCGTCGGCCAGGAAGTCCTTGGCCGCGGTCTGGGCGCAGCTGTCGAAGCCATGCTTGCCCATGTCGGCGAGCATGTCGTTACGCACCGGGATCGAGCCCTTGTTGATGCTGAAGACCTTCTGGAAATCTTCGCCCAGCACCTTGCGGGCGATGTCCTGCTGGCCCGCCGCCGTGCCCTTGTCCTTCTGCTTGAACACCACCAGCGAGTCGATGTTGTAGAGGAAGGCCTGGTCGGTGCCGGGGAAGGCCACGCACTGGTAGTCCTTGCCGGCGGTCTTCTTGGCCAGGGTCCATTCGCTCTTGGCCCAGTCGCCCATGATCTGCATGCCGGCCTTGCCGTTGATGACCTTGGCCGCCTCCAGGTTCCAGTCCTGGCCCTTGCCGTCAGGATCCATGTAGGTGGCGACTTTCTTCAGCTCGGTGAGCGCCTTGACCATCTCGGGGCCGGTCAGGGCCTTTTCGTCCAGCTCGACCAAGGCCTTCTTGTAGCCTTCGACGCCCATCACCGAGAGCACCACGCTTTCGAACACGGTGCTGTCCTGCCACGGCTGGCCGCCGTGGGCCAGCGGGATGAAGCCGGCGGCCTTGAGCTTGTCGCCAGCGGCATAGAACTCTTCGAGGGTGGTCGGCGCCTTGTCGATGCCGGCCTTCTTGAACACCTCGGGGTTGATCCACAACCAGTTGATGCGGTGGATGTTCACCGGCACGGCCACGTAGTCGCCTTCGTACTTCACGGTGTCGGCGACCTTCTTGTCGAGCAGGCTGTCCCACTTCTCTTCCTTGGCCACGTCCTTGAGCACATCGGGATCGAGCAGGCCGGTGGCGGCCCAATCCTGGATATCCGGCCCTTTGATCTGCGCGACTCCAGGCGGGTTACCGGCCACGGCGCGGCTCTTGAGCACGGTCATGGCGGTGGCGCCACCACCGCCGGCCACGGCGCCGTCCTTCCAGATGAAACCGTCCTTCTCGACCTGGGCCTTGAGCACATCGACCGCGGCCTTTTCGCCGCCGGAGGTCCACCAATGGACGACTTCCACGCTGCCTTTGGAGTCGGCGGCCTGGGCACTGAGGGAGAACAGGGAGGCGAAGGAGATCGCGGCGGCGAGACGAAGCGTCGAATGCATGGGAATACCTTTCTTGTTGTTATGCGAGGCAAGACTGTCGCTTGCATGGCATGGAGTGTAAGGAGCCCGCGCCAGCCTTCAGGTAACGAACGGATGCGCGAATGTCATCATCTGGTTACATGGCCAGGGCCGTGGCCAGGCTCGGCGCCAACGGCAGGCGCGGCAGCAGCAGGGCCTGGTAGGCGTGGTAGAGATCGGGCTTGCCGCCCCAGATGCGCGCACTGGGCAGCAGCGCCGGGTCCAGCTCGTGGTGCCAGCTGCCATGGCCGCGGTCGATGAAGTGGCTGGCGATGAAGTCCCAGAAGCAGCGGTACCAGTGTTCGTATTGCGCCTCGCCGGTACGCCGCAACAGGGCCGCGGCGGCGGCGCTGGCCTCGGCATGCACCCAGTGCAGGCGCTCGCGCACCACCGGGCGGTTGCGCCAGTCCAGGGTGTAGACCAGCCCCGGTGCGCCATCGGCCTGCCAGGCATGCTTGCAGGCGTTGTCGAACAGTCCCCTGGCGGCAGGCAGCAAG
Organism: Pseudomonas sp. NMI760_13; assembly: GCF_021283245.1. Classification (NCBI taxonomy): domain Bacteria; kingdom Pseudomonadati; phylum Pseudomonadota; class Gammaproteobacteria; order Pseudomonadales; family Pseudomonadaceae; genus Pseudomonas; species Pseudomonas sp. NMI760_13. Next base: position 92,197 of record NZ_JAJSRC010000011.1, read on the forward strand.
GACTCCGGCGCGGGCAGTTGCGCCCGTTGCAGGGCCGCTTCCAGGTGCAGTATCAGGCGTGCCCATTCGAAGGCATGACCGGGCGTGGTGCCGTAGGGGCGGAAGCCGTCGGCGGGGTTGTCGCGGTTGTAGTCGGGCAATGCCTGCCAGTGCTCGTCGAAATGCTCGGTGACCCGGAAACCATCGGCAGCCACCTGGGCCAGGATCAAGCGTTCGACGATCCGCAGGGCACGGCTTAGCCACAGCGTGTCGCCGGTCACGTCGGCCAGGGCGAGAAACGCCTCGACGCCGTGCATGTTGCTGTTGGCGCCACGGTAGGCTTCTGCCTGCTGCCAGTCACGGGAGAACGACTCGCGCAGGACGCCCTCCTCCTCGCACCAGAAGCGCTGCTCGATGACCCGGACCACGGCCTCCAGCAGTGCCTGGGCCGGTGTGACACCCGCCACCACCGCCGAACAGGCGGCAAGGGCGACGAAGGCATGCAGGTAGGCTGCCTTGCCGGTGTCGCCGTGGCCTTCGGGCTGCGCGTACCAGCCGTCGTCCTCCTGGTCGCGCAACGGACCGAGCAGGGCCTCGACGCCATGCTCGACCAGCTCGCGGCACCCCGGAACGCCCTGGATATGCGCCAGGGCGAAGCTGTGGGTCATGCGCGCGGTGTTCATGGTCTCGGCCAGGGCACAACGGGGCAGCCGGCCTTCGTCGTCGAGGTTGCCGAAACCCTGGGGCAGCCGCGAAGCCCTGGCGAAGGCGAGCAGGCGCAGGGCCTCGGCGTCGAGCCAGGCATGGTGTGTCGGGGAGTCGATCCAGCGGTTGGCCATGGGTGCACCCTCCTTGTTGTTGTCAGCCGATTCTAGTCAGCCGTCCTGGCTGGCATGTCACGAAGGCCTGCCGAATTGTCACCATGTAGTGACATCAGTCCCCTGTAGGAGCGGCCTTGTGCCGCGAAAGGGTTGCGAAGCAGCCCCAGCAATTTCAGATCCCTGGGGCCGCTTTGCGGCCCTTTCGCGGTACAAGGCCGCTCCTACAGGGGATCGTGTCATTCGGCTGTACGGGGTAGGTACAAAGTCACCCGCAACCCACCCTCACGCAGGTTGAACAGACTCACCTCGCCGCCATGGCTGTGGGCGATGTTGCGCGCGATTCCCAGCCCCAGCCCATACCCCTGCTGCTGCCCGGCCAGGCGGAAGTGCGGCTCGAACACCTGCTCCAGACGCTGCTCCGGCACCCCCGGGCCCTGGTCGTCCACCTGCAGGACGAAGCTCTCGGCACTGTCGAGGATCCGCAGGTGCGCCCGCTCGCCGTACTTGATGGCATTGTCGATCAGGTTGCCGATGCAGCGGCGCAGGGCCAGTGACTTGCCAGGGTACGGCGCCAGCGCCTGTCCTTCGAGGGTGATGCGGCCGTCGCCGATATAAGGTTCGGCGAGCATCTCCAGCACCTGGTTGAGGTCGATCGGCTCGATGTTCTCGTGAATGTCGGTGTCCTTCACGCACTGCAGCGCGCCCTTGACCAGCAGCTCCAGCTCGTCGAGGTCGCGGCTGAACTTCGCTTGCAGCTTCTCGTCCTCGAGCAGCTCGACCCGCAGGCGCAGGCGCGTGATCGGCGTACGCAGGTCATGGGAAATGGCGCTGAACAACTGGGAGCGCTCGGTGAGGTAACGGCTGATCCGCTCGCGCATGCTGTTGAACGCCCGCCCCACCTCGACCACTTCACTGCCGCCGCCCTCGGCCACCGGGGCCACGTCGGCGCCCAGCGACATTTCCCGCGCCGCCCGCGCCAGGCGCTTGAGCGGCCGGCTCTGCCAGTGCACCAACAGGCCGATGAACAGCAACAGCAGGGCGGTGGTCATGGCGATAAAGCCGATCTGCTGGCGAGGCAGACGCTCGGCCTCGAGGCTGGTGTAGGGCTCGGGCAGCAGCGAGGCGATATACAGCCACTCACCCTCGCCCAGGCGGATCTGGGTCACCAACACCGGTGGGTTGAGTGGCTCCAGGGTCAACGAGTAGTGCGCCCAGGAGCGGGGCAGCTCATCGAGTTTCAGGCCGCTGTTGAAGATCCGCAGGTCATCGGGGCTGACGAATTCGACGGAGATCTCCAGCTGCTGACCCAGGCGCTCGTGCAACACCTGCTGGAACACGTCGATTACCGCCTGCTTGCGCGGGGTGATCGGCAGCACCGGCATCTCCAGCGGCTTGACGTTGAGCGAGACGAAGAAGCGCGTTCCGCCCATGCTACGCAACTGGTCAAGGACCATCGGCCGGTAGGCCACCGGCAGCGAACGGAAGTAGCTGACGCTGGCACTCATCGAATGGGCCAGGCTGCCGGCACTGGCACGCAGGCCCTGCAGCTGGCTGGCGCGCAGTTGCGCCACCCAGATCAGGCTCGACAGCCCCTGGGCCAGCAACACCACCAACAAGGTCAGCAGCAGCATGCGCCCCAGCAGCGAGCGCGGCAGCAGGCGCCAGCGGCGCTCGCTAGGCCGGGCAGACATTGGCCGCCAGCAGGTAGCCGCTGCCGCGCACGGTGCGGATCAGCCGAGGGGGTTTTTCCGTGTCGCGCAGGCGCTGGCGCAGGCGGCTGACCGCCATGTCGACGATACGGTCCAGCGGCATCGGCTCGCGCCCGCGGGTGGCGTTGCCGATGGTGTCGCGGTCGAGGATCTGCTGCGGGTGGTCGAGGAACAGCTTGAGCAGGGCGAAGTCGGCGCCGGAGAGGATCACCTCCTCGCCATCGCGGTGGAACAGGCGATGGCTGATCGTGTCCAGCCGCCAGTCGTCGAAGGCCAGCACCGCGCTGGCCGGCGCCGCCTGGCCGAAATCGGCGCGGCGCAACAGGGCCTTGATGCGGGCCTGTAGTTCACGTGGGCTGAAGGGTTTGCCGAGGTAATCGTCGGCGCCCAGCTCCAGGCCGATGACCCGGTCGGCCTCGTCGGAACTGGCGGTGAGCATGATGATCGGCACCCGCGCCTGGCGCGGGTGCTGGCGGACCCAGCGGCACAGGCTGAAGCCGTCCTCGTCGGGCAGCATCACGTCGAGGATCACCAGGTCGTAGGGGTTGGCGTCCAGGGCGCGGCGAAAGCCCTGGCCGTCGGGTTCGGCATGGACCTGCAGGCCGCAACGGGCCAGGTAGGTCTGCAACAGTTCGCGGATGTCCTGGTCGTCGTCGACCATCAGGATCGATTTGCCGGCAGTGGTCACAATGGTCAGTCCTCTTGTAAACGCAGATCTTGATGTCTGCTGTGGGGCTGCTTCGCAGCCCTTTCGCGGCGCAAGGCCGCTCCTACAAAGGCTACGCAATCAACTGTAGGAGCGGCCTTGCGCCGCGAAAGGGCCGCGAAGCGGCCCCAGCGATCAATGATCCAACGCCTGTTGCAAGGCCACCCCGGCCCCCAGCAACCCGGAAAACTCCGCCGTCACCAGCCATACCGGCACCCCGGCGAAGTAGCCGCTCATACAGCCCTTGTCGGCGAAACTCGCAGCGAATCCGCTGCCCAGGAACAACTCGGCGAAACGCGGAATCACCCCGCCGACAATGTAGACCCCACCCCGTGCGCCCAGGGTGAGCACGTTGTTGCCCGCCACCCGCCCGAGGAAGCGGCAGAACTGCTCGATCACCGCCAGCGCCCGGGGCTCGCCGGCCAGGGCCGCGTCGGTGATCTGCGCCGGGGTCTTGTGCGTCGGCGTGGCGCCATCGAGCGCGCAGATCGCCTGGTACAAGCGCACCAGCCCACCGCCGCTGAGCACCGTCTCGGCGCTGACATGGCCGATCTGCCGGTGAATCTCCTGATGGATCGCCGCCTCGCGGGCATTGCCCACCGGCAGGTCGACATGCCCGCCCTCCCCCGGCAGCGCCAGCCAGTGCTCGCCCAGGCGCAGCAGGCTGCCCACGCCCAGGCCGGTGCCGGGGCCGATCACCAGCGCCGGACGCGACGGGTCGGCGAGGCCTGCGCAGACCTCGCGGAACTCACCGTCGCGCAGCCGGGTCATGCCCAGGGCCATGGCGGAAAAATCGTTGATCAGCAACAGGCGCTCGACCTGCAGCGTCTGGCAGAACGCGCTGCGGCTCAGGCGCCAGTGGTTGTTGGTGAAGCGGAATTCGTCGCCGTCCACGGGACCGGCCACCGCCAGGCACACCGCCGCCAGGCCGCCACGGGCGATGCCCTGGTCGACGAGGTAGGCCTCGATGGCCTGCTCGGGGCTGGTGTAGTCGGCGGTGGCCAGCACCTGGACCGCCTGCAGCTCGTTGTCGCGCCACAAGGCGAAACGTGCGTTGGTGCCGCCGATGTCGCCGACCAGCAAGGCCTTCATTTGAGATTCTCCAGGGCCGAGGTGAAGGCGCTCGCGCCCTGTTCGGCGGAACTGAACGCCACGCGCATGAAGCCGAACAGCTCGCGCCCGCAGCCCAGGTCGTTGCCGGTGGGCGGCTCGGGCAGCTCACGGCTGGCCAGTTCCTCGGCCGAGACCATGATCCGCAGCGTGCCTTCGGCACCATCGACGCGCACGATATCACCATCGCGCACTCGCGCCAGCGGGCCGCCGTCGAAAGCCTCCGGGCACACGTGGATGGCCGCCGGGATCTTGCCCGAGGCCCCGGACATGCGCCCGTCGGTGACCAGCGCCACCTTGAAGCCGCGGTCCTGCAGCACGCCGAGGAAGGGTGTCAGCTTGTGCAACTCGGGCATGCCGTTGCAGCGCGGCCCCTGGAAGCGCACCACGGCGACGAAGTCGCGCTCCAGTTCGCCGGCCTTGAACGCATCGGCCAGCGCCTGCTGGTCGTGGAACACCCGGGCGGGCGCCTCGACCACGCGATGCTCCGGCGCCACCGCCGACACCTTCATCACGCCGCGCCCCAGGTTGCCCTCCATGACCCGCAGGCCGCCCTCGGCGGAGAACGGCCGCGCCACCGGGCGCAGGATGCTTTCGTCGAGGCTGTCCTTCGGACCTTCGCGCCACACCAGTCGGCCATCCTCGAGGAACGGCTCCTGGGTGTAGCGGCGCAGGCCATGCCCGGCCACGGTGTTGACGTCCTCGTGCAGCAGGCCCGCGTCGAGCAGCTCGCGAATGAGGAACGCCATGCCGCCGGAGGCCTGGAAGTGGTTGATGTCGGCTTTGCCGTTCGGATAGACGTGGGACAGCGTCGGCACCACCTCGGACAGGTCAGCCATGTCCTGCCAGGTCAGCTGGATGCCGGCGGCCTGGGCGATGGCCGGGATGTGCAGGGTGTGGTTGGTCGAGCCGCCGGTGGCGTGCAGGGCGACGATCGAGTTGACCAGCGCCTTCTCGTCGACAATCTCGCCAATCGGCATGAAGTTGCCGCTGGCCTTGGTCATCCGCGTGACCTGGCGCGCGGCCTCGGCGGTAAGGGCGTCGCGCAGCGGCGTGTAGGGATTGACGAACGAGGCGCCCGGCAGGTGCAGGCCCATCACCTCCATCACCAGCTGGTTGGTGTTGGCGGTGCCGTAGAAGGTGCAGGTGCCCGGGCCGTGGTAGCTCTTCATTTCCGATTCGAGCAGTTGCTCGCGGGTGGCCTTGCCCTCGGCGTAGCGCTGGCGCACATCGGCCTTCTCCTTGTTGGAGATGCCCGAGACCATCGGCCCGCCTGGCACGAAGACGGTCGGCAGGTGACCGAAGCGCAACGCGCCCATCATCAGGCCGGGGACGATCTTGTCGCAGATGCCCAGCATCAGGGCGGCGTCGAACATGTTGTGCGACAGGGCGATGGCGGTGGACATGGCGATCACTTCGCGGCTGGCGATAGCCAACTCCATGCCCGGCTCGCCCTGGGTGACGCCATCGCACATGGCCGGCACGCCGCCGGCGAACTGGCCGACCGAGCCGACTTCGCGCAGGGCCTGCTTGATCTGCTCGGGAAAGTGCTGGTACGGCTGGTGCGCCGAGAGCATGTCGTTGTAGGCGGAGACGATGGCCACGTTGGCGGCGTTCATCAGGCGCAGGGTCTGCTTGTCCTCGCCGCCACATCCGGCCACGCCATGGGCGAAGTTGGCGCACTGCAGGCTGGCGCGCATGGGTCCGTCACTGGCTGCCCCACGGATCAGCTCAAGGTAGCGTTCACGGGTACGGCGGCTGCGGGCGATCAGCCGTTCGGTGACCTCAAGGATGCGCGGATGCATGTACTGGACTCCAGGCTAACGGTAAGGGCGGTTTTACCAGGGACTGTCCCTCCAAACGATTGCGACCTAGGCTCTGGATAGAGGCTTCTGGTCCGTTTGCGACGGCACTGCCAACCACTCGTTGTATGTTTAAACAAAATACTGCCAGCAAAAAGGCTTGTTTTCTATCTCTCGGTGAATAATCTTGTAATTCCAACAACAAAACCGTTTCAGTGAAGCTGCTCTTTGTGCCACAGGCTTCACCCGACTGCCAGAGGTAACGCCATGACCCTACGCATCGCCATCAACGGATTCGGCCGCATCGGACGCAACGTCCTGCGCGCACTGTACACGCAGGGCTACCGCCAGGACCTGCAGGTCGTCGCCATCAACGACCTGGGCGACAGCGCGATGAACGCCCATCTGCTCAAGTACGACAGCGTCCACGGTATTTTCGACGCCAGCGTCGAGGCCGATCATGAAAGCCTCACCGTCAATGGCGACCGCATCGCCGTCAGCGCCATCCGCAATCCCGCCGAACTGCCCTGGAAGACCCTGGCCATCGACGTGGTGTTCGAATGCACCGGGCTGTTCACCGAACGCGCCAAGGCTGCCGCGCACCTGACGGCCGGTGCCGGTAAGGTGATCGTCAGCGCGCCGGCCAAGGGCGCCGACGCCACTGTGGTATACGGGGTCAACCACGACGTGCTGCGCGCCTCGCACCAGATCATCTCCAACGCCTCGTGTACCACCAACTGCCTGGCGCCGATCGCCCAGGTGCTGCACCGCGAGTTCGGCATCGAGCAAGGTCTGATGACCACCATCCACGCCTACACCAACGACCAGGTGCTCACCGACGTCTACCACGGCGATCCATACCGCGCCCGCTCGGCCACCCAGTCGATGATCCCGAGCAAGACCGGCGCCGCCGAGGCGGTGGGCCTGGTGTTGCCGGAACTGGCCGGCAAGCTCACCGGCATGGCCGTGCGGGTGCCGGTGATCAACGTGTCGCTGGTCGACCTCACGGTCAACCTCAAGCGCGAGGCCAGCGCCGACGAAGTCAACCAGCTGTTCCTCGAGGCCAGCCGCCACTCCCGCGTGCTGGGCTACAACGCCCTGCCGCTGGTGTCGTGCGACTTCAACCACAACCCGCTGTCGTCGATCTTCGACGCCAACCACACCCGCGCCAATGGGCGCATGCTCAAGGTGCTGGCCTGGTACGACAACGAATGGGGCTTCTCCAACCGCATGCTGGACAACTGCCTGGCGTTGTTCAACGCCAGGTGAAGTTTTGCACGATCTCCTGTAGGAGCGGCCTTGTGCCGCGAAAGGGCCGCAAAGCGGCCCCAGCTCTTGTTGCATCGACTCTGAAATCCTGGGGCCGCTTCGCGGCCCTTTCGCGGCACAAGGCCGCTCCTACACGGGCCGCGCTAGCCGCAATATTTACCTGATCGTGACATTTCTGCGCTTGACCTCGAGCATGGATGATAAGCATTATCATTCACCCGAAAAGCGACCAGGTTTCCCCGTGAGTCAGTCCCGGTTCAACTCAGTGTTCCTCAACCAGCGCCTCACCCTGCTGCGCACCTTGCAGCGCATGGTGGGCAACCCCAGCACCGCCGAGGACCTGCTGCAGGAAACCTACCTGCGGGTCACCCGCGCCCTGGGCGAGCGGCCGATCGAACACCTGGAGCCCTTCGTTTTCCAGACCGCCCGCAACCTGGCCCTGGACCACCTGCGCGCACGTCGGGTGCAGGCGCGCACGCTGGTGGACGATGTACCCGAACAGGTCCTGCACAATGTCGCCGCCCCCGCGGCCAGCAGCGAGGACGCCGCCCACGCCGAGCAATTGCTCAAGCACCTGAGCGTCAGCCTCGGCCAGCTCAGCGAGCGCCAACAGCGCATCTTCATCCTCAGCCGCCTGCACGGCGCCAGCTACCTGGAAATCGCCGAGCAGTTGAGCGTCTCGGCCAGCACGGTGCAGAAGGAACTGAAACTGATCATGGCCATCTGCATGGGCGTGGCCGATCGTCACCAGTGACGCGACCGCTCGCCGCTGGCCAGAGCAAAGCCCTTGCCATGGGCGGGGTCTGCATTGATCATGCGCAAAAAATGCCCGAAGCAAGGATCCCCCGTGACCGACCGCCCCACGCCTCGCCCGTCACCCGCCGAGCCTGATGCCCGCGCCCGTGCCCGCGAGGAGGCGCTGGACTGGTTGATCCGCCTGCAGTGCGCCAGCGAAGACGATACCCGCGCCTTCGAGCACTGGCTGGGGGCCGAGCCGGAGAACGCCGAGGCCTATGTCGAGGCCGAAGCGCTGTGGAACGGCGCCTCGCTGCGCCAGGCCGCCGGCCAGCTGCAGCACAGCCGCAAGCGCTCGCTCGCCGGGCGCCTGCGCAGCCACTGGAAGCCGCTGGCCACCGCTGCCGTGCTGCTGGTCGGGCTGTTCACCTTCGGCAACCTGCCGGTGCGCCTGCAGGCCGACCACCTGACTGTGGTCGGCGAGCGACAGCGCCTGGAGTTGGACCCGGGTGCCAAGGTGCTGCTCAATACCAATTCGGCCTTCGCCAGCGACGAGCGCGAAGGCCGCAAGGTCGCCCGCCTGCTTCAGGGCGAGGCGTACTTCCAGGTATCCAACACCAGCCAGCCGCCCCTGGAAGTCCAGGCCGGCCCGCTGCGCGCCAGCGTGCGCGACACCGACTTCGCCGTGCGCTACCTCGATGGCGAGGCCCAGGTGCGGGTGCAACGCGGCGATGTCGACCTGCAGGCCGCGAGCGACCAGCGCATCCGCCTGAGCGCCGGCGACAGCATCAGCGTCGGCCCCAAGGGCTTCGGCCAGCGCCAGCGCCCCGACATGAGCAAGGACCTGGCCTGGATCGAAGGCCGCCTGGTGTTCGAGAACTGCCCGCTGAGCCAGGTGCTCGCCGAAGTCCGCCGCTACTACCCGGGCTTTATCATCAACCGCAACGCTCACCTGGAGCAGGTCGCGGTCACCGGCAACTACCGCCTCGACCAGCCGCTGGAAACCCTGCGCGCCCTCGCCCATATCACCTCGGCGCAACTGCACGAGTACCCAGCCGTGGTGATTCTCAACTGACCCGGTAAGTTTTTTTACGCGATCGCCCTGCCTCGCCCGTCTCGTTATAGCCAATACGATTGATTCTCGTTCGAAAACGAGAACAAGCACCGCCTATAACTCACGCGCGACAGGGAGCGCTTTCAATGCCCACAGGTCAGACCCGCCCGTCCACTTCTACCCGCCGTCGCGGGCAATTGTCCCTGCTGACCCTGGCCCTGCTCGCCAGCGGCGCCTGCAGCCTGCCGGCGCTGGCCGTGGAACCAGCCCAGGCGAGCAGCCCGCGCATGGGCGACTACCGCTTCGCCATCACCCAGCAGCCGCTGGTCGAGGCCATCAACGCCTTCAGCAAGGTGACCGGCTGGCAGGTCGGCTTCAGCGCCGAGCTGGCCGACGGCGTGGCCTCGCCGGGCGTGCAGGGCTCGCTGCCCCCGGAGATGGCGCTGCAACGCCTGCTGCGCGGCACCGGCCTTAGCTTCCGCAAGATCGGCAACGGCAACGTGGTGCTTGAGCGCCAGTCCGCCGGCAACGCCATCGCCCTGCAACAGGTGACCGTCAGCGCCACCCGCAGCGCCCAGGATGTCAGCCAGGTGCCGAGCACCGTCAGCGTGCAGACCCGCGAGCAGCTGGATCGGCAGAACGTCAACGACATCAAGCAACTGGTGCGCTACGAACCCGGTGTATCGGTGTCCGGCACCGGCCAGCGCAGCGGCCTGAACGGCTACAACATCCGCGGTATCGATGGCGACCGGGTGCTGACCCAGGTGGACGGCGTGTCGATTCCCGACAGCTTCTTCAACGGCCCCTACGCCCAGACCCAGCGCAACTATGTCGACCCCGAGATCGTCAAACGCGTGGAGATCCTGCGCGGCCCGGCCTCCGTGCTGTACGGCAGCAACGCCATTGGCGGCGCGGTGAGCTACTACACCCTCGACCCGGAAGACATCATCAAGCCAGGCAAGGATGTCGGCGCACGCCTGAAGACCGGCTACAGCTCCGCCGACGAAAGCTGGCTGACCTCGGCCACCGTAGCGGGCCGCCAGGGTGACTTCGACGGCCTGCTGCACCTGAGCCAGCGCAATGGCCACGAGACCGAGTCCTATGGCGGGCATGGCGGTGCCGGCATCAACCGGACCAAAGCCAACCCCGAAGACGTTCGCACCACCAACGTGCTGGCCAAGCTGGGCTGGAACTACGCCGACGACGCGCGGTTCGGGCTGACCTACGAGCACTACAAGGATGATCGCGACCAGAACATCCTCAGCGCAGTGGGCGGACCGTTCAACGGCGGCTCGCCCCTGGGCATGTACCGCAGCCGCACCGGCAACGATACCGTCACCCGCGAGCGTTTCGGCATCAATCATGAATTCGGCCTGGATTCGCTGGTCGCCGACCACGTCAAGTGGAGCCTGAACTACCAGATCGCCAAGACCGACCAGGCAACCTCGGAAATCTACTTCCCGTTCAGCCGCACGGTGCTGCGCGAACGCGACACCACCTACAAGGACCGCCAATGGGTGCTTGATGCCCAGCTGGACAAGGCGTTCCGCATCGGTGAAACCGACCACCTGCTCACTTACGGCACCACGCTCAAGCACGAAAAGATCACCGGCCTGCGCACCGGCAAGGGCACCTGCCTGGTGGTGGGCGGCGCCTGCCGATTCATCGGCCAGATCAGCCCGGCCGACACCCCGGCACCGGTCAGCGACTTCCCGGATCCGACCGTCAATACCTACAGCCTGTTCGCCCAGGACGAGATCCGCTGGAACAACTGGACCTTCCTGCCGGGCGCTCGCTACGACTACACCCGCATCGATCCGAAGATGACCGCCGAATACCTGCGCGGTGTGCAGAGCACCAGCCCCACCGGGCAAAGCCGTCTGAACGACGACGACAAGAAATGGCACCGCGTATCGCCCAAGCTGGGCGTGACCTATGCCTTCAACGACAACTACACCTGGTACGGGCAGTACGCCGAAGGTTTCCGCACGCCGAGCGCCAAGGCGATCTGGGGCCGCTTCGAAAACCTCGCCGGCGGCTATGTGGTCGAGCCCAACCCGGGGCTGGAGCCGGAGAAGAGCAAGAGCTACGAAACCGGCCTGCGTGGCAACTTCGACGCCGGCAACTTCGATGTCGCGGTGTTCTACAACAAGTACCGCGATTTCATCAACGAAGAGGCCGTGCAGTCGACCAACCTGGGGACCTCCTTCCAGGCCAACAACATCAAGCACGCCACCATCAAGGGCGCCGAAGTCAAGGGCCGCCTCAACCTGGACCGCTTCGGCGCGCCTGAAGGCCTGTACACCGTCGGCTCCATCGCCTATGCCTACGGGCGCAACGACGACACCGGCCAACCGCTGAACAGCGTCAACCCGCTGACCGGCGTGTTCGGCCTGGGCTACGAGCAGATCGACTATGGCACCCAGCTCAGCTGGACCGTGGTCAAGCGCAAGAACCGCGTGGACGATACCAAGTTCTTCGCCCCCGACGGTTCCAGCTCGAACTTCCGCACGCCCGGCTACGGCGTGCTGGACCTGACCGGCTTCTACCGGATCACCGACGACCTGACCATCAACGGCGGCGTGTACAACCTGGCCGACAAGAAGTACTGGCAGTGGGACGACGTGCGCAAGTACGCCATGGTCGGTGACCAGAACGGTGTGGGCGAAGCTGCCGTCACCCAGCCGGCCAACCTGGACCGCCTGACCGCGCCGGGGCGCAACTTCGCCATCAACCTGGTGTGGGATATCTGAGGCCTGGACCCAACACCGTCGCTGTTTTCTTCGCGGGTAAACCCGCTCCCACAGGTTCCGCGTCGCTCGCAAGACCTGTGGGAGCGGGTTTACCCGCGAATAGCAGCAAACACGTTTTGCGAATGATTTCACTTCGCAGGTGAGGTTTTTTTACTGTCCCGCGTCTTCCTTTTCGTCTTGTCACTAGACAGCCCCATTTTCCAAGGATGCCCCCATGACCGCCCCTTCCACCGAACGCGCCGCCCTGCGCTCCCAGCGCCTGAACCAGGTCACCCACGCCCCGCACACCGAGCTGGACGCCCTGGTCAAATCGCACAAGCCGTTCGACAGCCGTGAAAGCTTCGCCCGCTTCGTGGTTGCCCAGTACCTGTTCCAGTCCGAGCTGCAGGCGCTGTACACCGACCCGCAACTGATCGCCATCGTGCCCGACCTCGCCGCGCGCTGCCGCGCCGAACAGGCCCGCCTGGACCTGGCCGACCTCGACACCGAAGTGCCCGCGCCCTTCGCCGGCGCCCTGGGCAAGCCAAGCCTGGGCGAGGCCCTGGGCTGGATCTTCGTCTCCGAAGGCTCCAAACTGGGCGCCGCGTTCCTGATCAAGCGCGCCGTGGCCCTGGAGCTGTCCGAGACCTTCGGTGCCCGTCACCTGGGCGAACCGGCCGGTGGCCGTGCCGAAGGCTGGAAGCAGTTCACCCGCATCCTCGACAGCCTGGACCTGTCGCCCGAGGAAGACGCCGCCGCCGAGCGTGGCGCGGTCGCCGCCTTCGAGCGCTTCACCGAGCTGCTCAAGCATGCCTACGCCGCCGACGCCGCGCTGGCCTGACACGCTTTACCCGGCCGCCTGCGGGCGGCCACACCGTTGCAGTGAGACCATGACCCGAATCGCCCGCTCGAAACTGTCCCGCCTGCTCTACGCGATCCTGGCCTATGTCAGCCTGGGCATCGGCCTGGTGGCCATCGTCATTCCCGGGCTGCCCACCACCGAGTTCATCCTCCTCGCCGCCTGGGCCGCGACCCGCAGCTCGCCGCGCCTGTCCGCCTGGCTGGAGAACCACCGGCTGTTCGGCCCGATCCTCTACAATTGGCGCAACGGCAAGGTGATCCAGCGCCGCGCCAAGGTCAGCGCGACCATCAGCATGCTGCTGTGCGCCGGCCTGATGCTGACCGTGCTCGAACACCACTGGCCGGTGTTCCTCGCCATCGCCGGCATGACCCTGGGCAACCTGTGGATCTGGTCGCGCCCGGAACGTCCGACGCCACCCGGCGCTGTCGAACTGCAAGGTTGATTCATTTGCGCTGCGGCGCCGGATGTACTGCAACGGGCTCGCTGGCGCCAGGCGGATCGGCCCGTACCACTACCGGTGCAGGCGCTGGATCACACCACCGGATACCTGACGGCGGCCGAAGTGATACGGGCGTTGGGACGAGGCGAGGGATGCCGGTCCAGGCTGTCACTGGCACGCACGGCGGCATTGCTGATCGAACGAGGCACCGTGGAAGAGGACCTGGCATTGGCCGCGGAGTCGGCGCTGGACATCGATCCGCACATCGAACACACACCTTGGGGCGAAGCACAGCGGATCAGGGCGCCGTTGAAGGTGGGTGAGGCCACCATGAGCTGGGCGCGGGGAGCCTGCGAGCTTGGCTCCGCACCTGCCCAGTGGTGACTGCCGGATACCCGGTAGGAGCGGCCTTGTGCCGCGAAAGGGCTGCGTAGCAGCCCCGGCAATCCTGAGGCATTCCTGAGATCCAGGGGCCGCTGCGCGTCCCTTTCGCGGCACAAGGCCGCTCCTACAGGGCCGACGCCCGGCCTGATCACAGGCTCAACAACCCCGAATACAGGGCATACGCCGCCAGCCCCGCCCCCGCCAGTACCGCCGCGAAGATCAGTTTCTCCCACGCGGTAAACAGCACTTGCCCCTGCTCGCGCTTGGCCCGGGCGAACAGGATCACCCCGGGCGCATACAGCAGCGCCGACAGCAACACGTACTTGAGCCCACCGGCATACAGCAGCCAGACCGCGTACAGCAGCGCGACCGCCGCCACCAGCAGGTCCTTGCGCCGCAGCCCCGCCTGTCCCTGGTAGCCTTCGCCACGCCAGGCCAGCAGCACGGCGTAGGCTGCCGACCAGAAATACGGCACCAGGATCATCGACGACGCCAGGTAGATCAGGCTGGTGTAGGTCCCCGCCGAGAACAGCGTGATCAGCAGGAAGCCCTGGATCATCACATTGGTCAGCCATAGCGCGTTGGCCGGTACCTGGTTGGCGTTCTCCCGCGCCAGGAAGCGCGGCATGGTCTTGTCCCGGGCGGTGGCATAGAGGATCTCGGCGCACAGCAGCGCCCACGACAGCAATGCCCCCAGCAGCGACACCGCCAGGCCGATGCTGATCAACAGCGCCCCCCAGGGCCCGACGATATGCTCCAGCACCGAGGCCAGCGAGGGGTTCTGCAAGCCAGCCAGCTCCGGCTGGGTCATCACCCCCAGCGACAGCACGTTGACCAACACCAGCAGCGCCAGCACGCCGAGAAAACCGACCACGGTGGCCTTGCCCACGTCCGAGCGGTGCAGCGCCCGCCCCGAATAGACACTCGCGCCCTCGATACCGATAAACACGAACACTGTCACCAGCATCATGTTGCGCACCTGCTCCAGCACGCTGCCGAACTGCGGATTGCTCAGCCCCCAGATGTCGCGGGTGAAGATGTCGGCGCGAAAGGCGAAGGCGGCGATGACGATGAACATCAGCAGCGGCACGACCTTGGCCACGGTGGTCACCTGGTTGATGAAGGCGGCTTCCTTGATGCCGCGCAGCACCAGGAAATGCACCGCCCACAGCAGCAGCGAGGCGCAGCCGATGGCCACCGGCGTGTTGCCTTCGCCGAACACTGGAAAGTAAAAGCCGAGGGTGCTGAACAGCAGCACGAAGTAGCCGACGTTGCCCAGCCAGGCGCTGATCCAGTAGCCCCAAGCCGAGGAGAAACCCATGTAATCACCAAAGCCGGCCTTGGCGTAGGCATACACCCCGGAGTCCAGCTCCGGCTTGCGGTTAGCCAGGGTCTGGAACACGAAGGCCAGCGCCAGCATCCCCACCGCGGTGATGCCCCAGCCGATCAGCACCGCCCCGACATCGGCACGGGCGGCCATGTTCTGCGGCAACGAGAAGATCCCGCCACCGATCATCGAGCCGACCACCAGCGCGATCAGCGCCCCTAGACGCAGTTTCTGTCCCGGTTCGCTCATGGGGCTCCTCGTGCGCGGGCGCGCGTGAACGTATTGGCCGACATTATTGTTACAAGTTTTTTATCAAATAAAGCCATTAAACCTATAGCACTCATAACCATGTTGTCTATAGCGACACCTTAATAAAAATCACATTAGTCGACTACTTTGCGGATCGTCTAAACCCGTCGCTATTTGCTGTGAAAAATTTGCGAAAACCGCAAAACGGACTAACTTCTCAGTTCGCAGGCGAAACGGAGCGTTTGCTCTAGAAGGACATGGAGGTGCCAGCGCACAAGGCCTGCGTCAGAGCTGTCGGCATCCTCCAGGAGGCGCGTGAAGGATTTTTCTGATCTTCATGCGGGCATGAACTGATCTAAGTCAGCGAATGATCCAGGCGTCAGATTTATTCTGAGGTCAACTTTCTCCTGGTACGGAGTCGTTAAATGTCTGATTCTCCCGGAAAACTAAAACTAGGTGCACTTGTTGCACTTGTCGTCGGCTCGATGATCGGTGGCGGGATCTTCTCGTTGCCGCAGAACATGGCCGCCAGCGCCGGCGTCGGCGCCGTGCTGATCGGCTGGGCCATCACCGCGGTGGGCATGCTCACCCTCGCCTTCGTCTTCCAGACCCTGGCCAACCGCAAGCCAAACCTTGACGGCGGGGTATACGCCTACGCCAAGGCCGGCTTCGGCGACTACATGGGTTTCTCCTCGGCCTGGGGCTACTGGATCAGTGCCTGGCTGGGCAACGTCGGCTACTTCGTGCTGCTGTTCAGCACCTTGGGGTATTTCTTCCCGGTATTCGGTGAAGGCAACACTCCCGCGGCGGTGATCGGTGCTTCCGTTCTGCTGTGGGCGGTGCACTTCCTGGTGCTGCGCGGCATCAAGGAAGCCGCCTTCATCAACCTGGTCACCACCGTGGCCAAGGTCGTGCCGCTGGCGCTGTTCGCGCTGATCTGCCTGTTCGCCTTCAAGCTCGATGTGTTTACCGCGGACATCTGGGCCGTCGGCACGCCGGACCTGGGCAGCGTGATGAACCAGGTGCGCAACATGATGCTGGTCACCGTGTGGGTGTTCATCGGCATCGAAGGCGCGAGCATCTTCTCTTCCCGTGCGGAAAAACGCTCCGACGTCGGCAAGGCCACGGTCATCGGCTTCGTCACCGTGCTGCTGTTCCTGGTGCTGGTCAACGTACTGTCGCTCGGCGTGATGACCCAGCCGGAGCTGGCCAAGCTGCAGAACCCGTCGATGGCCGCCGTGCTGGAACACGTGGTCGGCCACTGGGGCGCGGTGCTGATCAGCGTCGGCCTGATCATCTCGCTGCTGGGCGCCCTGCTGTCGTGGGTGCTGCTGTGCGCCGAGATCATGTTCGCCGCCGCCAAGGACCACACCATGCCGGAGTTCCTGCGCCGCGAGAACGCCAACCATGTGCCGGCCAACGCCCTGTGGCTGACCAACGCCATGGTGCAGATCTTCCTGGTCATCACCCTGTTCTCCAACAGCACCTACCTGTCGCTGATCTACCTCGCCACCTCGATGATCCTGGTGCCTTACCTATGGTCGGCGGCCTACGCCTTCCTGCTGGCCTGGCGCAACGAGACCTACGAACAGGCCCTGGCCGAACGCAAGAAAGACCTGATCATCGGCGGCATCGCCCTGCTCTACGCAATCTGGCTGCTGTACGCCGGCGGCGTGAAATACCTGCTGCTCTCGGCCCTGCTCTACGCCCCTGGCGCGATCCTGTTCGCCAAGGCCAAGCGCGAGGTCGGCCAACCGATCTTCACCAGCGTGGAAAAACTGATCTTCGCCGCCGTGGTCGCGGGCGCCCTGGTGGCGGCCTACGGCCTGTACGACGGTTTCCTGACTCTCTGAACCCCACGTCTTCGCTTTACAGGAGGATTCACCATGTCCACTGAGAAACAGAAATACGGCGTTCACTCCGAAGCCGGCAAACTGCGCAAAGTGATGGTCTGCAGCCCAGGCCTTGCGCACCAGCGCCTGACCCCGAGCAACTGCGACGAGTTGCTGTTCGATGACGTCATCTGGGTCAACCAGGCCAAGCGCGACCACTTCGATTTTGTCACCAAGATGCGCGAGCGCGGCATCGAAGTGCTGGAAATGCACAATCTGCTGACCGAGACCATCCAGAATCCCGAAGCACTGAAGTGGATTCTCGATCGCAAGATCACCGACGACACTGTCGGTATCGGCCTGAAAAACGAAGTGCGCAGCTGGCTCGAAGACCTCGAGCCGCGCAAGTTGGCCGAGTTCCTGATCGGCGGCGTGGCAGGTGAAGACCTGCCCGACAGCGAAGGCGCGAGCGTGATCAAGATGTATCGCGATTACCTCGGCCACTCCAGTTTCCTGCTCGACCCGCTGCCCAATACCCAGTTCACCCGTGACACCACTTGCTGGATTTACGGTGGCGTTACACTCAACCCAATGTACTGGCCGGCGCGACGCCAAGAGACTCTGTTGACCAGCGCCATCTACAAGTTCCACCCCGAATTTACCAATGCCGACTTTGAAGTCTGGTACGGCGACCCGGACAAGGACCACGGCAAAGCTACCCTTGAAGGCGGCGATGTGATGCCGATCGGCAATGGTGTCGTGCTGATCGGCATGGGAGAGCGCAGCTCGCGCCAGGCCATCGGCCAACTGGCGCAATCGCTGTTCGCCAAGGGTGCGGTAGAGAAGGTGGTGGTCGCCGGGCTGCCGAAGTCCCGCGCAGCGATTCACCTGGACACCGTGTTCAGCTTCTGCGACCGCGATCTGGTCACCGTCTTCCCCGAAGTGGTCAAGGAAATCGTGCCGTTCGTGATCCGTCCTGATAGCAGCAAGCCTTATGGCATGGATGTGCGCCGCGAGAACAAATCATTCATCGAGGTGGTCGCCGAATCGCTCAACCTCAAGAAATTGCGCGTGGTCGAGACCGGCGGCAACAGCTTCGCCGCCGAACGCGAACAATGGGATGACGGCAACAACGTGGTGGCCGTGGAACCCGGCGTGGTCATTGGCTACGACCGCAACACCTACACCAACACCCTGCTGCGCAAGGCCGGGATCGAGGTCATCACCATCAGCGCCGGCGAGCTGGGCCGGGGCCGCGGCGGCGGCCACTGCATGACCTGCCCGATCGTGCGCGACCCTATCGACTACTAACGCCCATCGAAACCGGCCGCGCCCACGAGGCAGCGGCCGGGCACCTCACCGAATCCAAGGAGAACCGTCATGGCGTTCAATATCCACAACCGCAACCTGCTCAGCCTCGAACACCACAGCACCCGCGAACTGCGCTACCTGCTGGACCTGTCCCGCGACCTCAAGCGCGCCAAGTACACCGGCACCGAGCAGCAGCACCTGAAGGGCAACAACATCGCCCTGATCTTCGAGAAGACCTCGACCCGCACCCGCTGCGCCTTCGAAGTCGCCGCCTACGACCAGGGCGCCAACGTCACCTACATCGACCCCAACTCCTCGCAGATCGGCCACAAGGAGAGCATGAAGGACACTGCGCGCGTGCTCGGGCGCATGTACGACGCCATCGAGTACCGTGGCTTCAAGCAGGAGATCGTCGAGGAACTGGCCAAGTTCGCCGGCGTGCCGGTGTTCAACGGCCTGACCGACGAATACCACCCGACCCAGATGATCGCCGACGTGCTGACCATGCGCGAGCACAGCGACAAGCCGCTGCACGACATCAGCTACGCCTACCTGGGCGACGCCCGCAACAACATGGGCAACTCGCTGCTGCTGATCGGCGCCAAACTCGGCATGGACGTGCGCATCGCCGCGCCCAAGGCCCTGTGGCCCCATGACGACCTGGTCGAGCGCTGCCACAAGTACGCCGAGGAAAGCGGCGCGCGCATCACCCTGACCGAAGACCCGAAAGCCGCGGTCAAGGGCGTTGACTTCGTCCACACCGACGTCTGGGTGTCGATGGGCGAGCCGATCGAAGCCTGGGGCGAGCGCATCAAACAGCTCAAGCCCTATCAGGTGAACAAGGAACTGATGAAGGCCACCGGCAACCCACGGACCAAGTTCATGCACTGCCTGCCGGCGTTCCACAACTCCGAGACCAAGGTCGGCAAGCAGATCGCCGAGCAGTACCCGGACCTGGCCAACGGCATCGAAGTGACCGATGACGTGTTCGAGTCGCCGGCGTGCATCGCCTTCGAGCAGGCGGAGAATCGCATGCACACGATCAAGGCGATCCTGGTGTCGACCCTGGCTGACCTCTAAGGCCATCCTCGATCCCTGTGGGAGCGGGTTCACCCGCGAAAGGGCCAGCCCAGACGACATCGCTGGCCCTGCTGACGCATTCGCGGGTAAACCCGCTCCCACAGGATCGTCACTCCCCGTTTAAAGGACATTCCCCATGCGTATCGTTGTTGCATTGGGCGGCAACGCCCTGCTGCGCCGCGGCGAACCGATGACCGCCGACAACCAGCGCGCCAATATCCGCACCGCCACCGAGCAGATCGCCAAGATCCACCCCGGCAACGAACTGGTCATCGCCCACGGCAACGGCCCGCAGGTCGGCCTGCTGTCGCTGCAGGGGCTGTCGTACAAGCCGGATGAAGCCTATCCGCTGGACGTGCTCGGCGCCGAGACCGAAGGCATGATCGGCTACATGATCGAACAGGAGCTGGGCAACCTGCTGGCCTTCGAGGTGCCGTTCGCCACCCTGCTCACCCAGGTGGAAGTGGACGCCAACGACCCGGCGTTCAAGGACCCGACCAAGTTCATCGGCCCGGTCTACGCCAAGGACGAGGCCGAACGCCTGGCCAAGGAAAAAGGCTGGGTGGTCAAGCCCGACGGCGACAAGTACCGCCGCGTGGTGGCCAGCCCGAAACCCAAGCGCATCTTCGAGATCCGCCCGATCAAGTGGCTGCTGGAGAAGAGCAGCATCGTGATCTGCGCCGGCGGCGGCGGCATCCCCACCATGTATGACGAGAACCGCAAGCTCAAGGGCATCGAGGCGGTGATCGACAAGGACCTGTGCTCGGCGCTGCTCGCCGAACAACTGGAAGCCGACCTGCTGATCATCGCCACCGACGTCGACGCGGCGTACATTGATTTCGGTAAACCGACGAAAAAAGCCATCGCCCAGGCTCATCCGGACGAGCTCGAAAAACTGGGCTTTGCCGCCGGCTCCATGGGGCCGAAGGTCCAGGCCGCCTGCGACTTTGCGCGCAACACCGGCAAGGTGGCGGTGATCAGCTCGCTGGAGAACATCGAGGACATCGTCAAGGGCACCGCCGGCACGCGGGTTTCCACCGCCAAGCCCGGTATCAGCTACCGTTGAATGCAGTTGGCGGGTGCCTGGCACCCGCCGTTTTCAACCTTCCGGAGGACTCGCCATGGCCCAGTATCAACCTGGTCACGTGCATATCGAGCGCACCGCGCTGAACACCAACGACCACAGCTACGACCTGTGCATCGACTACGAGGCCGTGTCGGACCCGAGTGAAGGCCGCGGCATCCAGTTCCGCATGCATGGCAAGATCGAAGGCAAGGCGGTGGACGAAAAGTTCTTCCTGGCCAAGGACCAGGTGCTGCCGAGCTTTCTGATGCAGTTGAGCCGCAAGGCCCAGTCGTTCCTGCCGCCACCGAAGAAGTTCGAGAACCTCGGTTCGCCGCACAAGCTGTATGACTACATGTTCGAAGACATTCGCACCAAGCTGGATGTGAAATCGGGTGACCCGATCAAGCCAGAGCATCTGGAGTGATCCTCGGGGCCGCTGCGCGGCCCTTTCGCGGCACAAGGCCGTTCCTACAGGGATCGAACGCACCTGTAGGAGCGGCCTTGTGCCGCGGAAGGGCTGCGCAGCAGCCCCGGCAATAGTGGGCTAGAACGACATCGCAAGGCATACTGACGCCCATCCCGGCCAAAGCCTCGCTCATCATGCGCATCCACGTCAGCTTCATCGACCGCGTCGGCATCACCCAGGAAGTCCTGGCCCTGCTCGGTGCCCGCAACCTCAACCTCGATGCCGTGGAGATGGTCCCGCCGAACGTCTACATCGATGCCCCGACCCTGAGCCCCGCCGTGCTCGAAGAGCTGCACGACGCCCTGTTCGAGGTGCGCGGCGTACAGTCGGTGCAAGTGGTCGACATCCTCCCCGGCCAGCGCCGCCACCTGCAACTCGACGCCCTGCTCGCCGCCATGAGCGACCCGGTGCTGGCGGTGGACAGCGCAGGCAAGGTGCTGCTGGCCAACCCGGCGCTGATCGCCCTGTGCGGGCGCGAGTCAGCCGGGCGCTCGGTGGGCGAGCTGTTCGGCGATCCCGACCTGCTCCAGGCCCTGCTGGACAACAACTTCCACCTGCCCATGCGCGAGATGCAGCTCAACGGCCAGAGCCTGCTGCTCGATGCCACACCGATCACCCACGCCGGCGGCCTGCTGACCCTGTACCCGCCCAACCGCATGGGTGAGCGCCTGTCGGCCCTGCACCACGACCATGCCGAAGGTTTCGACGCCATGCTCGGCGACTCCCCGGCCATCCGTACCCTCAAGGCCCGCGCCCTGCGCGTGGCCACCCTCGACGCACCACTGCTGGTGCACGGCGAGACCGGTACCGGCAAGGAGCTGGTGGCCCGAGCCTGCCATGCCATCAGCAGCCGCCATGCCGCACCGTTCCTGGCGCTCAACTGCGCGGCGCTGCCCGAGAGCCTGGCCGAGAGCGAACTGTTCGGCTATGCCCCCGGCGCTTTCACCGGCGCGCAACGTGGCGGCAAGCCCGGGCTGATGGAACTGGCCAACCAGGGCACGGTGTTCCTCGACGAGATCGGCGAAATGTCGCCGTACCTGCAGGCCAAACTGCTGCGTTTTCTGAGCGATGGCAGCTTCCGCCGGGTAGGCGGCGACCGCGAGGTGAAAGTGGACGTGCGCATCATCAGCGCCACCCACCGCGACCTTGAGCGCATGGTCGGCGAAGGCACTTTCCGCGAAGACCTGTTCTACCGCCTCAACGTGCTCAACCTGCAGGTCCCGCCGCTGCGCGATCGCGGCCAGGACATCCTGTCGCTGGCGCAGTTCTTCATGCAGCAGGCCTGCACCCAGATCCAGCGCCCAGCCTGCCGGCTGGCGCCTGCCACGCATCCGGCACTGCTGGCCAATCCCTGGCCGGGCAACGTGCGCCAGCTACAGAACGTGATCTTCCGCGCCGCGGCCATCTGTGAAAGCAACGTGGTGGATATCGATGACCTGGACATCGCTGGCACCTCGGTGGCACGCGGGCAGGATGGCGAGGTGGCCAGCCTGGAACAGGCGGTGGGGGATTTCGAGCGCGAACTGTTGCAGCGGCTGTACGCCAGCTACCCCTCGACCCGGCAGTTGGCCGGACGCTTGCAGACTTCGCACACGGCCATTGCCCAGCGCTTGCGAAAATATGGAATTCCAACCCGAGGCTGAATCGCGCGACGTCGTCATGTAACGAATTCATTCCTATGTATCGATATCGATACACACCCATTTGCATGCGCCTTTGCAAGGGTTTGATCCCACAACGCTTTTGATTCCCAGCCCATCTGTATCGTTTTCATTCCACAAGAATGACAGAGCGCCTACAGATTAATTTTAAATTATTGATTTATAAGGACTTTTAATAACTGGCCACATTATTGCTAAGGGAATTCCAACCTTAAGAGCGCGGAGCCTACCGCGCCCAACGCCCCCTGCTTCCCGAGGAATTCCCATGAGCGAGTTGCGTTTCACCGAAGATCACGAATGGCTGCGCGTCGAAGCCGACGGCAGCGTCACCGTAGGCATCACCGCCTACGCCCAGAACGCCCTCGGCGACGTGGTCTATGTGCAACTGCCGGAACTGCAGCAGTACGACAAGGGCGCCGAAGCCTCCACCGTGGAATCGGTAAAGGCCGCCAGTGGCGTGTACATGCCGCTGACCGGCGAAGTGGTCGCGGTCAACGAAGGCCTGAACGACAGCCCCGAGCTGGTCAACGAAGACCCTTTGGGCGAAGGCTGGTTCTTCCGCTTCATCCCCGCCGACATGAACGAAGTGAACGCCCTGCTCGACCAGGACGCCTACGACCGCCTGATCAAAGCCAACGACGACGCCTGAGGTATCCACCATGACCATCAACCTCGGCACCGCCAACGAATTCGTCGCCCGTCACATCGGCCCGCGCGCCGCTGACGAGCAGGCCATGCTCACCACTCTGGGCTTCGACTCACTGGAAGCGATGACCGCCGCGGTCATTCCCGACAGCATCAAGGGCACCAGCGTGCTCGGCAGCGAAGACGGCCAGAGCGAGGCCGACGCCCTCGCCGCGCTGAAAGCCATCGCCGGCAAGAACCAGCTGTTCAAGAGCTACATCGGCCAGGGCTACTACAACACCCACACCCCGGCGCCGATCCTGCGCAACCTGCTGGAAAACCCGGCCTGGTACACCGCTTACACCCCGTACCAGCCAGAGATCTCCCAAGGCCGCCTGGAAGCGCTGCTGAACTTCCAGACCCTGATCAGCGACCTCAGCGGCCTGCCGATCGCCAACGCCTCCCTGCTCGACGAGGCCACCGCCGCCGCCGAAGCCATGACCTTCTGCAAGCGCCTGTCGAAGAACAAGGCCAGCCATGCCTTCTTCGCCTCCGCGCACTGCCACCCGCAGACCCTCGACGTGCTGCGCACCCGTGCCGAGCCGCTGGGCATCGAGGTGGTGGTGGGCGACGAGCGTGAGCTGGGCGATGTCAGCGCCTTCTTCGGCGCTCTGCTGCAGTACCCGGCCAGCAACGGTGACGTGTTCGACTACCGCGAAGTGGTGCAGCGCTTCCACGCCGCAGGCGCCCTGGTGGCCGTGGCCGCCGACCTGCTGGCCCTGACCCTGCTCACCCCGCCGGGCGAATTCGACGCCGACGTGGCCATCGGCAGCGCCCAGCGCTTCGGTGTGCCGCTGGGCTTCGGTGGCCCGCACGCGGCCTACTTCGCCACCCGCGACGCGTTCAAGCGTGACATGCCGGGGCGCCTGGTCGGCGTATCGATCGACCGCTTCGGCAAGAGCGCCCTGCGCCTGGCCATGCAGACCCGCGAACAGCACATCCGCCGCGAGAAGGCCACCAGCAACATCTGCACCGCCCAGGTGCTGCTGGCCAACATCGCCAGCATGTACGCCGTGTACCACGGCCCGGCCGGCCTCAAGCGCATCGCCGAGCGTACCCATGCGCTGACCGCGATCCTGGCCACCGGCCTGACCAAGCTGGGCGTGAAAGTGGTCACCAGCGACTTCTTCGATACCCTGACCCTGGCCACCGGCAGCGCCACCAGCGCCTTGCACGACAAGGCCCGCGCCAAGGGCATCAACCTGCGCCAGGTCGACACCGCCCACCTGGGCCTGTCGCTGGACGAAACCAGCAGCCAGGCCGATGTCGAGGCCCTGTGGCAACTGTTCGCCGACGGCCAGGCCACCCCGGACTTTGCCGCCCTGGCCAACAGCGTCGCCGTACGCCTGCCGGCCGGCCTGCTGCGCCAGTCGGCCATCCTCGAGCACCCGGTGTTCAACCGCTACCACAGCGAAACCGAGCTGATGCGCTACCTGCGCCGCCTGGCCGACAAGGACCTGGCGCTGGACCGCAGCATGATCCCGCTGGGCTCGTGCACCATGAAGCTCAACGCCGCCAGCGAGATGATCCCGGTGACCTGGGCCGAGTTCGGCAACCTGCACCCGTTCGCCCCGGCCGAGCAGAGCCAGGGCTACCTGCAGATGACCACCGAGCTGGAGGCCATGCTCTGCGCCGCCACCGGCTATGACGCCGTGTCGCTGCAGCCCAACGCCGGTTCCCAGGGCGAGTACGCAGGCCTCCTGGCGATCCGTGCCTACCACCGCAGCCGTGGCGACAGCCACCGCGACATCTGCCTGATCCCGTCCTCGGCCCACGGCACCAACCCCGCCACCGCGCACATGGCCGGCATGCGCGTGGTGGTCACCGCCTGCGACGCCCGCGGCAACGTCGACATCGACGACCTGCGCGCCAAGGCCATCGAGCACCGCGAGCGCCTGGCGGCGATCATGATCACCTACCCGTCGACCCACGGCGTGTTCGAGGAAGCCATCGGCGAGATCTGCGCGATCATCCACGACAATGGCGGCCAGGTGTACATCGACGGCGCCAACATGAACGCCATGGTCGGCCTGTGCGCACCGGGCAAGTTCGGCGGCGACGTCTCGCACCTGAACCTGCACAAGACCTTCTGCATCCCCCACGGCGGTGGCGGCCCGGGCGTCGGCCCGATCGGCGTCAAGTCGCACCTGGCGCCGTTCCTGCCCGGCCACGCGACGCTGGAGAACACCGCGGGCGCCGTGTGCGCCGCACCGTTCGGCAGCGCGAGTATCCTGCCGATCACCTGGATGTACATTCGAATGATGGGTGGCGCCGGCCTCAAGCGCGCCTCGCAGATGGCGATCCTCAACGCCAACTACATCGCCCGTCGCCTGGAAGAGCACTATCCTGTGCTGTACACCGGCGGCAACGGCCTGGTGGCGCATGAGTGCATCCTCGACCTGCGTCCGCTCAAGGACACCAGCGGCATCAGCGTCGACGACGTCGCCAAGCGCCTGATCGACTTCGGCTTCCACGCCCCGACCATGTCCTTCCCGGTGGCCGGCACGCTGATGATCGAACCGACCGAAAGCGAGTCCAAAGAAGAGCTGGACCGCTTCTGCAACGCGATGATCCAGATCCGCGAGGAAATTCGCGCCGTCGAGAACGGCAGCCTGGACAAGGACGACAACCCGCTGAAGAACGCCCCGCACACCGCAGCGGAGCTGGCCGGCGAATGGACCCACGGCTACAGCCGCGAGCAGGCGGTGTACCCGCTGCCGAGCCTGGTGGAAGGCAAGTACTGGCCGCCGGTGGGCCGGGTCGACAACGTGTTCGGCGACCGCAACCTGGTCTGCGCCTGCCCGTCGATCGAGAGCTATCAGGACGTCTGATAGCTCTTCCATGTAGGAGTGAGCCTGTGGGAGCAGGCTTTGTGGGAGCGGGCTTGCCCCGCGATTTGCGGTATCGGCCCTATCGCGGGGCAAGCCCGCTCCCACGCAGTCCACGCCCGCGCATGCCGACTCACCCAGGAGGTTGCACCATGTCCCTGAGCGTCTTCGACCTGTTCAAGATCGGCATCGGCCCCTCCAGCTCGCACACGGTCGGCCCGATGCGCGCCGCCGCGCGCTTCGCCGAAGGCCTGCGCCGTGACGGCCTGCTGGCCGGCACGGTCAGCGTCAAGGCCGAGCTGTACGGCTCGCTCGGCGCCACCGGCAAGGGCCACGGCAGCGACAAGGCCGTGTTGCTAGGGCTCGAGGGCGAGCATCCCGACACCGTCGACACCGAAACCATCCCCGCCCGCCTGCAGGCGATTCGCGACAGCGGCCGCCTGCGCCTGCTCGGCGAGCACGAAATCGCCTTCGTCGAGAAGCAGCACCTGGCGATGATCCGCAAGCCGCTGGAATACCACCCCAACGGCATGATCTTTCGCGCCTTCGACGCCGCCGGCCTGCAGATCCGCAGCCGCGAGTACTACTCGGTGGGCGGCGGCTTTGTGGTCGATGAAGACGCGGCAGGCCACGACCGCATCGTCGAGGACA
This sequence comes from Pseudomonas sp. NMI760_13, assembly GCF_021283245.1. NCBI lineage: Bacteria > Pseudomonadati > Pseudomonadota > Gammaproteobacteria > Pseudomonadales > Pseudomonadaceae > Pseudomonas > Pseudomonas sp. NMI760_13. The sequence goes on from NZ_JAJSRC010000011.1 coordinate 118,954, forward strand.
GCACCGTGCTGGCCTATCCGTTCAAGACCGGCAAGGAACTGCTGGCCCATTGCACCACCGAGCAGCTGTCGTTCAGCCAGGTGATGCTGGCCAACGAAGCCGCCTGGCGCCCGGAGGCCGAAACCCGCGCCGGCCTGCTGCGCATCTGGCAGGTGATGCAGGACTGCGTCGAGGCGGGTTGCAGGCATGAGGGCATCCTGCCGGGTGGCCTGAAGGTCAAGCGCCGCGCACCAGCGCTGTACCGCCAGCTCAGCCGTCATCCAGAGGCCAGCCTGCGCGATGCGCTGTCGGTACTCGACTGGGTCAACCTCTATGCCCTGGCGGTGAACGAGGAAAACGCCTACGGCGGGCGCGTGGTCACCGCGCCGACCAACGGCGCCGCCGGCATCGTTCCGGCGGTGTTGCACTACTACATGCGCTTCGTCCCTGGCGCCAACGAGGACGGCGTGGTGCGCTTCCTGCTCACCGCCGCGGCAATCGGCATCCTCTACAAGGAAAACGCCTCGATCTCCGGTGCCGAGGTCGGCTGCCAGGGCGAGGTCGGCGTGGCCTGCTCGATGGCCGCCGGCGCCCTGTGCGAAGTGATGGGCGGCAGCCCGCAGCAAGTGGAAAACGCCGCCGAGATCGGCATGGAACACAACCTGGGCCTGACCTGCGACCCCATCGGCGGGCTGGTCCAGGTGCCCTGCATCGAGCGCAACGCCATGGGCTCGGTGAAGGCGATCAACGCGGTGCGCATGGCCCTGCGCGGCGACGGGCAGCACTACGTCTCGCTCGACAAGGTCATCCGCACCATGCGCCAGACCGGCGCCGACATGAAAAGCAAATACAAGGAGACCGCCCGCGGCGGTCTGGCCGTCAACATCATCGAATGTTGACCCGAACAAAAAACGAGGAGTCACCGATGTCCGAAACACTGCACAAGACCCCGCTGCACGCCCTGCACCTGGAACTGGGCGCGCGCATGGTGCCCTTCGCCGGCTACGACATGCCGGTGCAGTACCCGCTGGGCGTGCTCAAGGAGCACCTGCACACCCGCGAGCAGGCCGGCCTGTTCGACGTCTCGCACATGGGCCAGATCATCCTGCGCGGCAGCGACGCCGCCCAGGCCCTGGAAAGCCTGGTACCGGTGGACATCATCGACCTGCCGGTGGGCATGCAGCGCTACGCCATGTTCACCAACGCCGAGGGCGGCATCCTCGACGACCTGATGGTCGCCAACCTCGGTGACGACACCCTGTTCCTGGTGGTCAACGCCGCCTGCAAGGACCAGGACCTGGCGCACCTGCGCAAGCATATCGGCAATCGCTGCGAGATCCAGCCGCTGTTCGAGGAACGCGCCCTGCTCGCCCTGCAAGGCCCGGCGGCGGTCAAGGTGCTGGAGCGCCTGGCCCCGGAAGTGGCGAAGATGACGTTCATGCAGTTCCAGCCCGTTCAACTGCTCGGCGCCGACTGCTATGTCAGCCGCTCGGGCTACACCGGTGAGGACGGTTTCGAGATTTCCGTGCCGGCCGACAAGGCCGAAGCCCTGGCCCGCCGTCTGCTGGCCGAGCCGGAGGTACAGCCAATCGGCCTGGGGGCACGCGACTCGCTGCGCCTGGAAGCTGGCCTGTGCCTGTATGGCCACGACATGAATACGGCCACCACGCCGATCGCGGCCAGCCTGCTGTGGGCGATCTCCAAGGTGCGCCGTGCCGACGGCGCACGTGCCGGTGGTTTCCCCGGCGCCGCAGCCGTATTCGCCCAGCAGCAACAAGGAGTTGCACGCAAGCGCGTAGGCCTGCTGCCGCAGGAACGCACCCCGGTGCGCGAGGGTGCCGAGATTGTCGACGGCACCGGCAAAATTGTCGGCCAGGTGTGCAGCGGTGGATTTGGTCCGACGCTCGGCGCCCCGGTGGCAATGGGGTATGTCGATAGCGAACATGCCGCACTGGATACCGCTCTGTTTGCTGTGGTCCGCGGCAAGCAAGTTGCCCTTAAGGTCAGCAAAATGCCTTTCGTGGCACAACGTTACTACCGTGGCTGAATGAGTGGTTTGGACGGGTTCGACATATTCGTTTTCGAACCTGTCCAATAACTTCTGAACATAGCGCCAGCCCAGGCGCCACGCCGTTTCCGACAAATCGTTCGGTTATCGGGAAAACCCTGATTTTCACCCCCCGCAAGGGCTTGTTTTTCGCTCGGCAGTTGGCGTAGAGTCATCGCACTGTGTTTGCATGGGTCGCAACAGTTCGTGACCTGGGCCAGTAGCCGCAATCTGCTACAACCCGTTCGACGTCTCTTACTTTCCTGCAACCCAGCCCAGTAGTCTTTCACTTACAAAAGCGTGAAAGAAACTGTCATCAAAATTCAAGTTTCATAGGAAATAAGACAATGGCTGAGCGTCAGAACGGTACCGTCAAGTGGTTCAATGACGAGAAAGGTTACGGCTTCATCACCCCTGAGAGCGGTGCTGATCTGTTTGTTCACTTCCGTGCCATCGAAGGCAACGGCTTCAAGAGCCTGAAAGAAGGCCAGAAAGTCACCTTCGAAGCCGTGCAAGGCCAGAAAGGCCTGCAGGCTGACAAAGTTCAGGTTGTCGCCTAAGCGATTACCCGAATTCAAAAAGCCCCTGCCAAGTGCAGGGGCTTTTTTTTACCCGTAGAATAGCGGCTTCGCCATTCGGAGCCGTCCTGCATGTCCAAGCCCCTGCTCTCACCCCAGGGTGACTTCCCCCCCGTCGGCCTGGGTCGCCGGCTGGCGGCGATGTTCTATGACTTCCTGCTGTGCACCGCCCTGCTGATCGTCACCGCCGGCGCCTACAAGATGATCCAGATGGCGATCATCGGCGAGGCGCGCATGCGTGAGCTGACCGAGGCCGGCGCGCTGGATGGCGATCCGTTGCTGTCGACGATCCTGCTGTTCGCCCTGTTCGGCTTCTTCGCCAAATTCTGGACCCATGGCGGCCAGACCCTGGGCATGCAAGTGTGGGGCATGCGCGTGCAGAACGCCGACGGCAGCGCCATCAGCCTGTGGCAGGCGCTGCTGCGCTTTTTGGTGTCGATCGCGTCCTGGCTGTGCCTGGGGCTGGGGTTCTTCTGGTCGTTGATCGACAAGCGCCAGCGCAGCTGGCACGACATCTATTCCGAGACGCAGCTGGTGCGCGTGCCCAAACGCAAGAAATAGCCCGAGCGACGACCACCCTGTAGGAGCGGCCTTGTGCCGCGAAAGGGCTGCGAAGCGGCCCCGGCAATCTGACTTGTGGCGCAGACCCTGGGGCCGCTTCGCGCCCCTTTCGCGGCACAAGGCCGCTCCTACAATAGGATGAGTTAATCCTGATCATCCCGTTACGCACAAAAAAGCCGACCCCAGGGTCGGCTTCTTTGTGCAGCTCAGGCCATCAACCCGCCCGGCGCATCAACCACAAGCCCGCCAGCGCACAGATCCCCGCTGGGATCACCACCGCCAGCAACGGCGGGAAGCCGAACACCTGGCTCGATGGCCCCAGCAGGTCCCCGGCGATGCGGAACACGAAGCCCACCAGCACGCCGGTGAACACGCGCTGCCCCAGGGTCACGGAACGCAGCGGGCCGAAGATGAACGAGATCGCCATCAATACCAGCGCTGCGGTGACCGCCGGTTGCAGGACCTTGGTCCAGAACGCCAGCCAGTAGCGCGAGTTGTTCAGTCCCTGGTCGGCCAGGTAGTGGATGTAGTCCCACAGCCCGGTGATCGACAGCGACTCCGGCGCCAGCACCACGGTGTTGAGCAGCTCCGGCGTCACCGAGACGTCCCACACCTCTTCAGGGCTCTTGACCACTTCGGTGTGGTCGCCGCGGAAGTAGGTCGTGGAGACATCGTTGAGCATCCACTTGCCTTCCACATACTGCGCCCGGCGGGCAAAGCTGGAGGTCTGGATCTTGCGCTCGGCGTCGAAGCGGTAGCGGGTCACGCCCAGCAGCAGGCCATTGGGCTGCACCGAGTTGATATGCACGAACTCCTCGCCCTGGCGGTGCCACATGCCGCGCTTGGAGCTTTGCGCCTCGCCGCCACCCTGGGCCAGCGATCGGTCGGCCTGGGCCTTGTTCTCGGTCACCGGGGCCACGTACTCGCCGATCAGCAGGCCGACCAGCATCAGCACCAGCATCGGCTTCATCACCGCCCAGACGATGCGCCCGATGGACACGCCGGCGGCGCGCATGATGGTCAGTTCGCTGCTGCTGGCCAGGCTGCCCAGGCCGATCAGGCAGCCGATCAGGGCCGCCATCGGCAGCATGTCGTAGAGACGGCGCGGCGCGGTCAGCAGGACGAAGCTGCCAGCATCCATGAAGGTATAGGTGGCACTCAGGTCGTTCAGTTCGTCGATCAGGGCGAACAGCGAGGCCAGGCCAAGGATGATGCCCAGCACGGCGGCGATCGCCAGCAGCACGCTCTTGCCGATGTAGCGGTCCAGTTTAACCACGGGCCACCTCCGCACGACGGGCGGCGCGTTTGAGGCGCAACGGCTCCCAATACATCAGCGCCAGGCCGATCAGCAGGAACAGGCCATGGACCCACCACATACCCAGCGAGATGGGCAGCTTGCCCTTCTCCAGGGCGCTACGCACGGAAATCAGCATCGTCAGATAGGCCATGTACAAAAGGATCGCCGGCAGCAGCTTGAGGAAGCGGCCCTGGCGTGGGTTGACGCGCGACAGCGGCACCGCCAGCAGCGTCACGACGAACACCAGCAGTGGCAGCGACAGGCGCCATTGCAGCTCGGCTCGCTCGCGAATGCCTTCATGCCCGAACAGTTCGGACGTCGGGATCGCTTCGCGGTCGGTGACTTCCTCGGCGACTTCCGGCTTGGGCAGCAGCACGCCATAGGTGTCGTACTTGATCGCCCGGTAGTCGGCCTGGCCCGGATTGCCGTCGTAGCGGTAGCCGTTCTCCAGCACCAGGTAGCGGTTGCCGTCGGCCTGCACTTCCTGGTGGCCCTTCTCGGCGACCAGCACCGAAGGCGCGCGGTCCTTGGTCTTGTCCTGGTTGAAGCGCTTCTCGGAGATGAACACCCCGCCGAGCTTGATGCGGTCATCGGACAGCTGTTCGGTGTAGGTCACCCGGGAGCCGTCGCGCAGGGTCTGGAAACGGCCCGGCACCAGGGTGTCGAACTCGGTCAGGGCATCCTGCTGGGCGATGATCTTCTGCACCTGGGCAACGCCCAGAGGCGCCAGGCTCAGGCTCAGCCAGGCGACCAGCAGGGCGACCAGCGCCGCCGGCACCATGGTCACGGTCAGCAGGCGCTGCTGGCTCATGCCGGTGGCCGACAGCACGGTCATCTCGCTTTCGAGATACAACCGGCCATAGGCGAGCAGGATGCCGAGGAACAGCCCCAGCGGCAGGATCAGTTGCAGGAAGCCCGGCAGGCGAAACCCCATGATCATGAACAGCACGCTTGGATCGAGCGCGCCCTGGGCCGCCTGGGCCAGGTATTTGATGAAGCGCCCGCTCATGATGATCACCAGCAGCACGGCGCTGACGGCGCTCAAGGTCACCAGGACCTCGCGGGACAGATAACGAAAGACGATCAAACCAGACACTCCTGGGTTGTCAGGGGCGGAAAGCCAAACGAACGATTCGGACAGCCAAGACCAATGCCGGTTCGCCAAGGCGAACCTCCATGTAAAAGTGCGCGCATTATCCTGTGATTGACGGCGCCTGTCACTTGGCCGCGCAGCATGGCGCATATCGGGGTTGTCATCGTGGTCGCGGCAGGCTCAAACTGGCAGCTTTTCCGCTGGCAGGCATCGCCCGCCAGCCGCGTGTTCCGAGCGCTTGCGAAAGACAGCGCCCACTGACAGACAGATCATTCGGGGACCCCAGACATGGAATTGGTTGTAAAGAGCGTAGCCGCTGTATCCGTCAAGACCGCGACCTTGGTCGTACCCGTGGGTGAAGGGCGCAAGCTTGGCGCCACGGCCAAGGCCGTCGACCAGGCCAGCGAAGGCGCGATCAGCGCGCTGCTCAAGCGTGGCGACCTGGCCGGCAAGCCAGGCCAGACCCTGCTGCTGCACAACCTGCCGGGCCTGAAGGCCGAGCGCGTGCTGCTGGTCGGCAGCGGCAAGGACGAAGCCCTCGGCGATCGCGCCTGGCGCAAGCTGGTCGCCAGCGTCGCCGGCGTGCTCAAGGGTCTGGGCGGCGGCGACGCCGTGCTGGCCCTGGACGACATCGCCGTCACCGGCCGCGACGGCCACTACGGCAAGTACCGCCTGCTGGCCGAGACCCTGCTGGACGGCAACTACGTGTTCGACCGCTACAAGAGCCAGAAGGCCGAACCCCGCGCCCTGAAGAAAGTCACCCTGCTCACCGCCAAGGCCGGCCAGGCCGAGGCCGAGCGCGCCGTGAAGCACGCCAGCGCCATCGCCACCGGCATGGCCTTCACCCGCGACCTGGGCAACCTGCCACCGAACGTCTGCCACCCAAGCTTCCTCGCCGAGCAGGCCAAGGACCTGGGCAAGGCGCACAAAGGCCTCAAGGTCGAGGTGCTGGACGAGAAGAAGATCAAGGACCTGGGCATGGGCGCGTTCTATGCCGTGGGCCAGGGCAGCGACCAGCCGCCGCGGCTGATCGTGCTCAACTATCAGGGCGGCAAGAAGAGCGAAAAACCGTTCGTGCTGGTCGGCAAGGGCATCACCTTCGACACCGGCGGCATCAGCCTCAAGCCCGGCGCCGGCATGGACGAGATGAAGTACGACATGTGCGGCGCCGCCAGCGTGTTCGGCACCCTGCGCGCCGTGCTCGAGCTGCAGCTGCCGATCAACCTGGTGTGCCTGCTGGCCTGCGCCGAGAACATGCCGAGCGGCGGCGCCACCCGTCCGGGCGACATCGTCACCACCATGAGCGGGCAGACCGTCGAGATCCTCAACACCGACGCCGAAGGCCGCCTGGTGCTGTGCGACACCCTCACCTACGCCGAGCGTTTCAAGCCGCAGGCGGTGATCGACATCGCCACCCTGACCGGCGCCTGCATCGTCGCCCTGGGCAGCCATACCTCGGGCCTGATGGGCAACGACGACGCGCTGGTCGGCCAACTGCTGGACGCCGGCAAGCGCGCCGACGACCGCGCCTGGCAGCTGCCGCTGTTCGATGAGTACCAGGAGCAACTGGACAGCCCGTTCGCCGACATCGCCAACATCGGTGGCCCGAAGGCCGGCACCATCACCGCCGGCTGCTTCCTGTCGCGCTTCGCCAAGGCCTACCACTGGGCGCACCTGGACATCGCCGGCACCGCCTGGATCAGCGGCGGCAAGGACAAGGGCGCCTCGGGCCGTCCGGTACCGCTGCTCACCCAGTACCTGCTGGACCGCGCCGGCGCCTGATGGCGCATGGCCGGTGGCGCCCACGCGCCACCGGCCGGCACTGAACGATCATGAGCAAAGTCGATTTCTACATCCTGCCCAGCGACTCGCTGTCGGTGCGGCTGGATTTCGCCTGCAAGCTGTGTGAAAAGGCCTGGCGCCTCGGCCACCGGGTCTACCTGCATTGCCAGGACGAGGCGCAACGCAACGAGCTCGACCTGCGCCTGTGGCAGTTCAAGGGCGAGGCCTTCGTGCCCCACGACCACGCCGAACAGCACCCGGACGCCTTTGTCGCGCTGGGTGTCGGCAGCGATGCCGGCGAACACCGTGACCTGCTGATCAACCTGGGCGGCGATGTCCCCGCCTTCGTCGGCCAGTTCGAACGGGTCGCCGAAATCGTCGTCGAGGAACCGGCCATCCGCCTGGCCGCACGCGAGCGATTCCGTTTCTACCGCGAACAGGGCTATGCTCTGCAAGACCACCGCTTACAGCGACTCTGACGACGATGGACAAGCAGCTGAACTCCCTGACCCATTCCGCCCACCTGCTCGACGATCTTGAATCGATCCGCGAGCTGCTGGGCGACGCCGACCTGCAACCGCCGCTGCTGACCGAGACGGTGGAGCAGATTCCCCTGCTGCTCGACGAACCGGCCCCCGCGCAGCCCGTCGCCGAGGCAGCGCCGGTAGCGGCCCCGGCACCTGAAGAGGATGCCCAGACCCTCCGCCAGGACACCCTGCTGCACCTGGACGCCGAACTGCGCGCCGCCGCGCAACTGATCATGCAGGACGTGATCAACGACTTCACCCCGCATATCGAGACCGAGATCAAACGTCGCCTCGATGCGCGGCTGGAGCGCTTGCTCAAGCGTTCCGAGTGACTCTCTGGGGCCGCTTCGCGGCCCTTTCGCGGCACAAGGCCGCTCCTACAGGGGAACGCGATCTCCTGTAGGAGCGGCCTTGTGCCGCGAAAGGGCTGCAAAGCAGCCCCAGCGCCTGTCGCCTCAACCCCCCACGTTGGTTATACTTCCCGGCTTTCCCGAATTAATGCCTAAGGGTCCCGCCGCGCATGGATAAGACCTACCAGCCGCACGCCATCGAAACTTCCTGGTACAACACCTGGGAGTCCGAGAACTATTTCGCTCCACAAGGTGCAGGCGAGTCCTACACCATCATGATCCCGCCGCCGAACGTGACCGGCAGCCTGCACATGGGCCACGGCTTCAACAACGCGATCATGGACGCGCTGATCCGCTTCCGCCGCATGCAGGGTCGCGACACCCTGTGGCAGCCGGGCACCGACCACGCCGGTATCGCCACCCAGATGCTGGTGGAGCGCCAGCTCGAGGCCAAGGGCCAGAATCGCCATGACCTGGGCCGCGACAAGTTCCTGGAGAAGGTCTGGGAGTGGAAGGATCAATCGGGCGGCAACATCAGCCGCCAGATCCGCCGCCTGGGCTCGTCGGTGGACTGGAGCCGCGAGCGCTTCACCATGGACGACGGCCTGTCGGAAGCGGTCAAAGAGGCTTTCGTGCGCCTGCACGAAGACGGCCTGATCTACCGCGGCAAGCGCCTGGTCAACTGGGACACCAAGCTGCACACGGCGATTTCCGACCTCGAAGTGGAGAACCACGACGAGAAGGGCCACCTGTGGAACCTGCGCTATCCGCTGGCCGACGGCGCCAAGACCGCCGAAGGCAAGGACCACCTGGTGGTCGCCACCACCCGTCCGGAAACCCTGCTCGGTGACGTCGCCGTCGCCGTCAACCCGGCCGACGAGCGCTACCAGGCACTGATCGGCAAGTTCGTCGAACTGCCGCTGGTCGGCCGTCGTATCCCGATCGTCGCCGACGACTACTGCGACCCCGAGTTCGGCACCGGCTGCGTGAAGATCACCCCGGCCCACGACTTCAACGACTACGAAGTCGGCAAGCGCCACAACCTGCCGCTGCTGAACATCTTCGACAAGAACGCCACCGTGCTGGCCGCCGTGCAGGCGTTCAACCTCGACGGCAGCGTCAACGATAGCCTCGACACCTCGCTGCCGACCCAGTACGCCGGCCTCGACCGCTTCGTCGCGCGCAAGCAGATGGTTGCCGACCTCGACGCCCAAGGCCTGCTGGTCAGCATCGACGATCACGCCCTGAAAGTCCCGAAAGGCGACCGTTCCGGCACCGTCATCGAGCCGTGGCTGACCGACCAGTGGTACGTCTCTACCAAGCCACTGGCGGAACCTGCCATCGCCGCCGTGGAAGACGGCCGCATCCAGTTCGTGCCCAAGCAGTACGAGAACATGTACTTCTCCTGGATGCGCGACATCCAGGACTGGTGCATCAGCCGCCAGCTGTGGTGGGGCCACCGCATCCCGGCCTGGTACGACGAGGCCGGCCAGGTCTACGTCGGCCGCGACGAGGCCGAAGTGCGCGCCAAGCACAACCTCGGCGCCGATATGAAACTGCGCCAGGATGACGACGTGCTCGACACCTGGTTCAGCTCGGGCCTGTGGACCTTCTCCACCCTCGGCTGGCCGGAGCAGACCGAGTTCCTGAAGAAATTCCACTCCACCGACGTGCTGGTCACCGGCTTCGACATCATCTTCTTCTGGGTCGCCCGGATGATCATGCTGACGATGCACCTGATCAAGAACGAGGACGGCACCCCGCAGGTACCGTTCAAGACCGTCTACGTGCACGGTCTGGTCCGCGACGGCCAGGGCCAGAAGATGTCCAAGTCCAAGGGCAACGTCCTCGACCCGCTGGACATCGTCGACGGCATCACCCTCGACGCCCTGCTGGAAAAACGCACCAGCGGCATGATGCAGCCCAAGCTTGCCGAGAAGATCGCCAAGCAGACCAAGGCCGAGTTCCCCGAAGGCATCGCCAGCTACGGCACCGACGCCCTGCGCTTCACCTTCTGCTCGCTGGCCTCCACCGGTCGTGACATCAAGTTCGACATGGGCCGCGTCGAAGGCTACCGCAACTTCTGCAACAAGATCTGGAACGCCGCCCGCTACGTGCTGGACAAGGGCGAGGATTGTGGCCAGAACGGCGAGGCCTACGAGCTGTCGCTGGCCGACCGCTGGATCATCTCGCAGCTGCAGCGCACTGAAGCCGAAGTGACCCGTCAGCTCGAGCAGTTCCGCTTCGACTTGGCCAGCCAGGCCCTGTACGAGTTCATCTGGAACCAGTACTGCGACTGGTACCTGGAGCTGTCCAAGCCGGTGCTGTGGGACGAGAACGCCCCGGTCGAGCGCGCCCGCGGCACCCGTCGCACCCTGGTGCGCGTGCTGGAAGTCGCCCTGCGCCTGGCGCACCCGTTCATGCCGTTCATCACCGAAGAGATCTGGCAGCGCATCGCGCCGCTGGCCGGCATCGAAGGCAAGACCATCATGCTGCAGCCGTGGCCTGAAGCGAACGAAAGCCGCATCGACGCCGCCGCCGAAGGCGACATCGAGTGGCTCAAGGAGCTGATGGTGGGCCTGCGCAACATCCGCGCCGAGATGAACATCGGCCCGGGCAAGCCGCTGCCGCTGTTCCTGAAGAACGCCAACGCCGACGACCAGCGTCGCCTGCAGGAAAACGAAGCCCTGCTGAAGAAACTGGCCAAGGTCGAGTCGTTCACCGTGCTGGGCGAGCAGGACGAAGCGCCGCTGTCGGCCACCGCGCTGGTGGGTGATCTGCAGGTGCTGGTGCCGATGGCCGGCCTGATCGACAAGGACGCCGAACTTGCGCGCCTAAGCAAAGAGATCCAGCGTTTGCAGGGTGAAGTCCAGCGCGTCGGTGGCAAGCTGTCCAACGCCGCCTTCGTCGACAAGGCACCGCCTGCGGTGATCGAGAAGGAACGCGCCAAGCTGGCCGAGTCGGAGCAGGCCCTGGCCAACTTCACCGAGCAGCATGCGCGGATTGCTGCGCTGTAATCATCTACATCGCTGACTGACCGGCGAGGGCTTCGCCCTCGTTCGCGGCACAAGGCCGCTCCTACAGGGAATTGCATGGCTCACAGGCCTGCGCTTTCCTGTAGGAGCGGCCTTGTGCCGCGAAAGGGCCGCAAAGCGGCCCCTGGACCAGCAAGGCAACACCGGATCCGACAATGACCGAAAAACCCACCCTGCACCCACGCAACCGCCACCAGGGCCGCTACGACTTCCCCGCCCTGATCAAGGCGCACCCGGACCTGGCCCGCTTCACCATCACCAACCCCTACGGCAAGCCCAGCATCGACTTTGCCAACCCCGAGGCCGTGCGGGTATTCAACCGCGCCCTGCTCAAGGCCCAGTACGGCATCCAGCACTGGGATATTCCGGCCGACTACCTGTGCCCGCCGATCCCCGGCAGGGCCGACTACATCCACGTGCTGGCCGACCTGCTGGCCGAGGACAATGCCGGCGAGATCCCCCGCGGCGCCCAGGTACGCGCCCTGGATATCGGCGTCGGCGCCAACTGCATCTACCCCTTGCTTGGCCACAGCGACTACCGCTGGCGCTTCACCGGCTCCGACATCGACGGCGTGGCCCTGGGCTCGGCCAAGGCCATCGTCCAGGCCAACAAGCTCGACAAGGCCATCAGCCTGCGCCAGCAAGCTCAGCCCAGGCATATCCTCAGTGGCCTGCTGCAGACCGACGAACGCTTCGACGTCACCCTGTGCAACCCGCCGTTCCATGCCTCCCGCGAGGAAGCCACCCGCGGCAGCCAGCGCAAGTGGAAGAACCTCGGCAAACAGGACCCCAAGCGCAAATTGCCGGTACTGAACTTCGGCGGGCAGAACAACGAACTGTGGTGCGAAGGCGGCGAGATCCGCTTCGTCAGCCAACTGGTCGCCGAAAGCGCCCAGTACGCGACCCAGGTGCTGTGGTTCACCAGCCTGGTGTCCAAGGCCAGCAACCTGCCGGGTATCGAGGCGGCCTTGAAGAAGGCCGGGGTGAAGGCCCTGCGCATCGTCGAAATGGGCCAGGGGCAGAAGCAGAGTCGCATGGTCGCCTGGAGTTTCCAGGACGACAGCGCACGCCAGCAATGGCATGCCGCGCGCAAATCACAGGCATGAAAAAACCGCGCCCGGGCAAGCCGAGCGCGGTTTCGTCAACGCATCAACAATTACTTGTTGATCGAGTCGGTCAGCACTTTGGCTGGAACGAACTTGACGACTTTCTTGGCAGCGATTTCGATGGCGGCGCCAGTCGAAGGGTTGCGGCCGGTACGGGCAGGACGCTCGGAGACTTTCAGCTTGCCGATGCCTGGCAGGGTGATTTCGGCGCCGTTTTCCAGTTGGTCGGCAACGATCTGGCCCAGTTGCTCCAGTGCATTACGCGCGGTGGTTTTCGGCGCGTCGATAGCTTCAGCGATGTCGGCAATCAGTTGGTCTTTGGTCAGTGCCATGGTGGTGTTCCTTCCCTATCAAATCAGAGGTTGTGCAGCATGCTTGGTCGGTGGTCGGGCCAGCCCGGGACAATCCAGAGGCCGCGTCGATCGCGTATGTAGATACGCAAATCGGCGTTTGGTTCGACACCGCGCAAGCGATCTGCCAGCAATGCGCCACCCAAGGGGCGCAAGACCGCGCAAAGCTACCACAGGAATCGAGAAATATCCGCTGTCGACATTGATTTTGTGCAGGTTTTTCGGGGGTTTTCGGAAAAATCGCAAAAAAATGAGCAAAAAACGAACAACCGGCATTTGTGCCAATATCTGGCCACTGCATCACCCCTACCCTGAGGTAAACTGAGCGACTTTTGCAGCGCGGCTTTTCACCGCTCAGACCACCGAGAATTCCATGCCAATCCGTCATTGCATCGTTCACCTGATCGACAAGAAGCCCGATGGCAGCCCCGCCGTGCTCCATGCGCGCGACAGCGAACTGGTAGCCTCCGACGCCATCGAGAACCTGCTGGCCGACCTCAACGACAGCTACAACGCCAAGCAAGGCAAAGCCTGGGGCTTTTTCCACGGCGAGTCCGGCGCCTACCCGTTCAGTGGCTGGCTCAAGCAGTATCTGGATGAGGAAAAGGACTTCGCCGCCTTCAGCCGCATCGCGGTCGAGCACCTGCAGAAGCTGATGGAAGAGTCCAACCTGTCCACCGGCGGCCACGTGCTGTTCGCCCATTACCAGCAGGGCATGACCGAGTACCTGGCCATCGCCCTGCTGCACCACAGCGAAGGCGTGGCGGTCAACGCCGAACTCGACGTCACCCCGTCGCGCCACTTGGACCTGGGCCAGCTGCACCTGGCGGCGCGGGTCAACCTGTCCGAGTGGAAGAACAACCAGAATTCCAAGCAGTACATCTCGTTCATCAAGGGCAAGAACGGCAAGAAGGTCTCGGATTATTTCCGCGACTTCATCGGCTGCCAGGAAGGCGTCGACGGCCCGGGCGAAACCCGCACCCTGCTCAAGGCCTTCAGCGACTTCGTCGAGAAAGAAGACCTGCCGGAAGAGTCCGCCCGGGAGAAGACCCAGACCCTGGTCGACTACGCCACCACCCAGACCAAGCTGGGCGAGCCGGTGACGCTGGAAGAGCTCTCCAGCCTGATCGACGAGGATCGGCCCGAGGCGTTCTACGACCATATCCGCAACAGCGACTACGGGCTGTCGCCGGAGATCCCCGCCGACAAACGTACCCTCAACCAGTTCCGCCGCTTTACTGGGCGTGCCGAGGGGTTGTCGATCAGTTTCGAGGCGCATTTGCTGGGCTCGAAGGTGGAGTATGACGAAGAAGCGGGGACGCTGGTGATCAAGGGCTTGCCGACGCAACTGATCGACCAGTTGAAGCGACGCAAGGACTGAAATCGCCGGGGGCGCGTTGCGCCCCTTTCGCGGCACAAGGCCGCTCCTACAGGGAAACGCGGTCATCTGTAGGAGCGGCCTTGCGTCGCGAAAGGGCTGCAAAGCAGCCCCAGCGATCTATCAGGACCACAGACGACACCCGGTCCACCGTCGGCTAGACCACTAACCCCCGACACCGGCATAAGACGCCACCAACGCCTCCTTCGCCGCCTTGCGCAGCTTCTTCACCAACCGCTCCTGGCGCAAGGCCTCGCCCTTGTCCGGCCACTGCTCCACATACACCAGCGCCTGCGCCGGGCTGGTCTTGAAATAGCGCGCGCCCTGCCCTTTCTGGTGCTTGATGAAACGCCGCTGCGGATCGTCGCTGATACCGCAGTACAACGAGCCATTGGCGGCACGCACCAGGTAGACGTACCAGGGTTTGCAGTCGGGGGAAGTCGCTGTTTCGCTCACGGCTCGGTTCGGTGCAACGGAAGAAGGCCGCCAGCTTAACGCCTCAGCGCGCCTGCTGGAATGCGCGAAGCCCCTTGAACGCCTGCTGGCGCACCTTGTTCTGCAGCATCGGCGTCCAGCCCAGCAGCACACCCGGCGTGCCCAGCGCCTGACGCGCCCAGCGCCACAGGTCGAAGGTATCGTCGTGCTGGCAGATCAGCCCGTCGCGGATCACGAAGCACGCCTGGATATCGTTGACCACCACCCGCCCGGTCTGGCTGAACAGGTAGGTCGCCACCCAGTGCGCGCCATCGCTGCGCACGTCGTCGAAAGTCAGGGTGAAGTCCTTGGCGCGGGCGGTGAGCATCCGCCACATGTCACCCGCGTCACGCCCGCGCAGGGTGCCGAAGACCGGGTCGCTGAAGACGATGTCCTCGCTGTAGCAGGCCACCATGGCCTCGGCGTCCAAACGCTGGAAGGCCTGGTAGAAACGGGTGATCAGGGCGCTGTTGGCATCACTCATGGACTGTTCCTGCGCAAGGTGCGAAACCCGCAAGATACTGCCTGGATGCCAGCAACACCATGCCCATTCGCGTCGTGAATGACGATCGCGGGTCAAGTCAGCGCCTTAAACGTGCTCGCTGCTGACCTGCACATGCAGCGCCCGCCCGGCGCCGAGACCGAACAGGATCGCCCCGACGCCCAGCACCGCGAAGATCCAGCCCACCGCGCTCCAGCCTCCGGTCAGATCATGCACCAGGCCAACCGCGAACGGCCCCATGGAGGCCAGCGTGTAGCCCACACCCTGAGCCATGCTCGACAGGTTCGCCGCCACATGGGCGTCCTTGGAGCGCAGCACGATCAGGGTCAGTGCCAGGGAGAAGGTACCGCCCTGCCCCAGGCCGAGCAGGATCGCCCAGCCCCACAGCCCTTCGATCGGCGCATACAGGCAACCGAACAACCCGCCCAGGGTCACCAGCATCACCACCACGATGGCCAGGCGCTGGTCCTTGCCGCGCGTGGCCAGCCAGGGCGCGCTCAGGGAACTGATCAGTTGCACGATCACCGAACCGGACAGCACCAGCCCCGCCTCGGTCGGGCTCAGCCCGCGGCCGATCAGGATCGAAGGCAACCAGCCGAACACGATGTAGGCCAGCGACGACTGCAGGCCCATGTACAGGGTCACCTGCCAGGCCAGCGGGTCGCGCCACAGGCCACGTACCCGGTAGGCCACCTTGTGCACGCCATGGCCCTGACGGGACTGGGGCAGCCAGACCAGCATCGCCAGCAAGGCAGGCAGCAGCCAGAAACCCAGCCCCAGCGCCCAGCTGTCATCGAAGTGCCGGGTCAAGGGCACCGTGGCCCCGGCGGCCATCGCGGCGCCCAGGCACAGCGCCATGGTGTAGACGCCGGTCAGGGTACCGGCGTGCTGGGGGAAGTCGCGCTTGACGATACCTGGCAGCAGCACGCCGATGATGCCGATGCTCGCCCCCGCCATCAGGCTGCCGAGGAACACGCCAGTGGCGCCCAGTGTGCTGCGCACCAGGATGCCCAGCGCCAGGGTCAGCAGAATGCCGAAGATCACCCGCTCGCTACCGAAGCGTCGCGCCAGGATCGGCGCCAGTGGCGCGAACAGCCCCAGACACAGTACCGGCAAGGTGGTCAACAGGCCGGCTTGCGATGCGCTGAGCCCCAGCCCTTCGGACACCTGCCCGAGCACCGGCGACATGCTCGACAGCGCCGGGCGCAGGTTCAGCGCCACCAGCACCAGGCCCAGCAGCAACAGCCAGGGCCTGCGCAGCACGACAGGTTGTTGCTGGACCTGCTCGTCGTCGGCTTCGGCGTCGATCAGCAGTTCTTCGAGCTCCGCCTCGCGGGGAGCGGTATTGCGGGTCAGTTGTTCGGCCATGGCCTTCTCGTTATCAGGATTCGATGAGGGTCCGGCTCAGGTGCTTGGCCCGCTCCGGATCGCGTTGTTCGAGGGCGTCGAGGATCTGCCCGTGCAGGTCGAACACGGCCTGGCAACGGGGGATGGTAGTCATGTTGTGCTGCAGGGCGGCGCGTACCACGCTGGAGAAATAACGGTACAGCTCGCTCAGGGCGGGGTTGTGGGCGGCGTCCACCAGGCGCTGGTGGAACACCAGGTCGCATTCGACGTAGGCGTCGACATCGCCATGGAAGTGCTGCTCGCTGTGCTCCAGGGCCTCGCGCAGGGCCTTGAGGTCGGCGTCGGTGCGGCGCACGGCGGCCAGGCCAATGGCTTCTGCTTCAAGGATATGGCGGGTTTCGCGGGCGTGTTCGACTGCGCAGCGGGACATGACCTGCACGGCCTGCAAGGGGTCGACGGCGGTACGCAGGTAGCTGCCGTCGCCCTGGCGGATTTCTACCAGGCCGCTGAAGGACAGGACGCGCATGGCCTCACGGACGGTGTTGCGGCTGATGCCCAGGTCGCTGGCCAGCTCCGGTTCGGTGGGCAGGCGTTGGCCTATGGACCAGGTGCCCTTGGCGATGCGGTCGCGGAGCTGGTCTACGGCTTGTTCTACCAGGGAGCGTTTGATGAGCGGGGTCACGGGGTGGGTACGTCCAGTCATCGGATGAATTTTCTTGGGGTTGGACGATAGCGGTTGGTGGGGGATTGGGCAAGGGTTCGGGTTCGGGGATGATTGTTTTTATTTTTTTATGCGCATTCATTGGCGATGGTGACGCATAGTCACCTTTCCGCCCTTACGGCGGGTCCCTTTTTGAAGGATCAAAAAGGAACCAAAAAATCCTCGCTCCATTCATCCGGCCCCTACGCTTCGCTTCGGGGTTCCCTCGCTCCGTTCTTGCTCCCGGGAGGACCGCGCTGAACGCCCCATCCTGGGGCGCAGCGCTTGACGGCCATCCATGGCCGTCACCTCCCTCCGCAAGAACTCCGCTCGGCCTCCTGAAGTCGCAATTGGTGTTGCCTGAGCTACCGCGCACTTAGAAGCAAGAGCAAGAGCAAGAGCAAGAGCAAGAGCAAGAGCAAGAGCAAGAGCAAGAGCAAGAGCAAGAGCAAGAGCAAGAAATGCGAAGTTAGTTGTTTTACAGTTAGTTATGTATTGGCTGTTCCGGCCCATTCGCGGGGCAAGCCCGCTCCTACAGGGATTTATATAACGGCGACTGTCGTGTAGGAGCGGGCTTGCCCCGCGATGCGATCGAGAGATTAATTAAACTTTCAACTAGCGACAGCTGCGCCACCCCAGGCGCCGCCCGTAACTTGCGCGACTTCAGGAGGCCGAACGCAGGACTTGCGGAGGGAGGTGACGGGCATGGATGCCCGTCAAGCGCTGGGGCCCAGGATGGGCCCTGCAGCGCGGTCCTCCCGGGAGCAAGGCCGGAGTGAGGGAACCCGGAGCGAAGCGTAGGGCCGGATGAATGGAGCGCAGCGGCTTTGGTTACTTTGGCCGCGGACGGCGAGTCAAGACCAAAGTAACCCGCCGTAAGGGTGGAAAGGTGAATAAGCGTCGACATCACAAATGAATGCGCATACAACTTCCAAAACCACCCAACAACAACAACAACAACAACAACAACAACAACAACAACAACAACAACAACAACAACAACAACAAGGGGCAAATCAGAAGTCAGAACAACCACTTCCAATCCGCCCCCAGCCAAACCCCTGAAATCAATTCAAAGCATCAAGCAAAGCCTCGTTCATCTCCGGCGTCCCAATGGTAATCCTCAGGAACTGCGCAATCCGCTCCTGCTTGAAGTGCCGAACAATCACCCCCTGCTCACGCAACCGCGCCGCGATCCCCGCAGCATCCTCCCCGGGATGCCGGGCAAAGATGAAGTTCGCCGCCGAAGGCAACACCTCGAACCCACGCGCCACCAATTCGGCAACCAGCACCTCTCGGCTATCGATAACCTTGCGACAGGTCTCATCGAAATACGCACGGTCCTCGAACGCCGCCGCCGCCCCGACAATCGCCATGCGATCCAACGGATACGAGTTGAAGCTGTTCTTGATCCGCTCCAATGCCTCGATCAGATCAGGATGACCAACCGCCAACCCAACCCGAAGCCCCGCCAGCGAACGCGACTTGGACAAGGTCTGGGTCACCAGCAGGTTGTCATAGCGATCGACCAGGCTGATGGCCGTCTCGCCACCGAAATCGATGTAGGCCTCATCGACCACCACCACCGAATCCCGGTTGGCCTGCAGCAGCTGCTCGACCGCCTCAAGCGGCAACAGGCAACCGGTCGGCGCGTTGGGGTTGGGGAAGATGACCCCGGCATTGGGCTTGCTGTAGTCCGAAACCCGGATCTGGAACTGCTCATCCAGCGCCACCTGCTCGAACGCGATACCGTACAGACCGCAATACACCGGGTAGAAGCTGTAGCTCACGTCCGGGAACAGCAGCGGCCCACAGTCATGCTGGAACAGGCCGTGGAAGATGTGCGCCAGCACCTCGTCCGAGCCGTTGCCGACGAACACCTGCGCCGGCGTCACGCCGTAATACTCGGCCACCGCCTGCTTGAGCCGGTCACCGTTCGGGTCCGGATACAACCGCAGGTTGTCGTTGAGCTCGCCACGCATGGCTTCCAGCGCCTTGGGCGACGGGCCATAGGGGTTCTCGTTGGTGTTCAGCTTGACCAGCCGCGCAAGCTTGGGCTGCTCGCCCGGCACGTAAGGCACCAGGTCCTTGACGAAGGGACTCCAGAATCGACTCATGCTCAGTTCCCCTTCTCGTTGAGGATGCGGTATTCGGCGCTGCGCGCGTGAGCGGTCAGCGATTCGCCCCGGGCCAGCACGGAAGCGGTGTGACCCAGCTCTGACGCGCCCTGCTCGGAGCAGAAGATGATCGACGAACGCTTCTGGAAGTCATACACGCCCAAGGGCGAAGAGAAGCGCGCGGTGCCGGAAGTCGGCAGCACGTGGTTGGGACCGGCGCAGTAGTCGCCCAGCGCCTCGCTGGTGTGGCGACCCATGAAGATCGCGCCGGCGTGGCGGATCTGCGGCAACCAGGCCTGCGGGTCGGCCACCGACAGTTCCAGGTGCTCGGGAGCGATGCGGTTGGCCACCTCGATGGCCTGCTGCATGTCACGCACCTGGATCAGCGCGCCACGGCCGTTGATCGACTTCTCGATGATCTCGGCACGCTCCATGGTCGGCAGCAGCTTGTCGATGCTGGCGGCCACGCGATCGAGGAACTCGGCGTCCGGACTGACCAGGATGGCCTGGGCGTCTTCGTCGTGCTCGGCCTGGGAGAACAGGTCCATGGCGATCCAGTCCGGATCGGTCTGGCCGTCGCACACCACAAGGATCTCAGACGGGCCGGCAATCATGTCGATACCGACCTGGCCGAATACATGACGCTTGGCGGTGGCCACGTAGATGTTGCCCGGGCCGACGATCTTGTCCACCTGCGGCACGCTTTCGGTGCCATAGGCCAGGGCCGCGACTGCCTGGGCGCCACCGACGGTGAATACCCGGTCGACCCCGGCGATGCAGGCCGCGGCCAGCACCAGCTCGTTGACCTCGCCACGCGGGGTCGGCACGACCATTACCACTTCGGCCACGCCGGCCACTTTCGCCGGAATCGCATTCATCAGCACCGACGATGGGTACGATGCCTTGCCACCCGGCACGTACAGGCCGGCGCGGTCCAGCGGAGTGACCTTCTGGCCGAGCACGGTGCCGTCGGCCTCGGTGTACTGCCAGGAGTCCTGCTTCTGCCGCTCGTGGTAGATACGCACACGGCTGGCAGCTTTCTCCAGGGCCTCGCGCTGCACCGGGGTGATGCGGGTCAGGGCCAGCTCAAGGCGGGCACGGTCGAGGATCAGATCATTGATCGATGTGGCATCGACACCGTCGAAACGCTGGGTGAACTCCACCAACGCCGCATCACCGCGCTCGCGCACAGCCTTGATGATGTCGAGCACGCGCTGGTTGACCGCGTCATCGGACACGCTTTCCCAGCTCAGCAGATGATCCAGATGTCGGGCGAAATCCTGGTCAGCGGCGTTGAGACGGGCAATTGCAGTGGACACGGTCATGGCGAGGGCCTCGTTATTAGCGGATGTTCAGGCGCCCTAAAGCTACCACTCCATCCGCGCGGGCACCTGAGAAAATTGGCTATGACGCGGATAGACGGGCGCGACAGCGGAGGTCGCGCGCAGAGGTCAGCCGCGGTGTCGCGATTCGACGGCGTTGCGCAGGGTGTCGATCAGGCTCTGGATACGGGCGTGCTGCATTTTCATGGAGGCCTTGTTGACCACCAGGCGCGAGCTGATCGTGGCGATCAGTTCCTGGGGTTCGAGGCCGTTGGCGCGCAGGGTGTTGCCGGTGTCGACCACGTCGATGATCTTGTCGGCGAGGTTGATCAGCGGGGCCAGCTCCATGGAACCGTACAGCTTGATGATGTCGACCTGACGACCCTGTTCGGCGTAATAGCGCTTGGCTACGTTGACGAACTTGGTGGCCACGCGCAGGCGGCCCTTGGGCTCGGGCGCGCCGGTTACGCCGGCGGTCATCAGCTTGCATTGGGCGATCTGCAGGTCCAGGGGCTCGTACAGGCCCTGGCCGCCGTATTCCATCAGCACGTCCTTGCCGGCCACTCCGAGGTCGGCGGCGCCATGCTCGACATAGGTCGGCACGTCGGTGGCACGCACGATGAGCAGGCGGACATCATCCTGGGTGGTCGGGATGATCAGCTTGCGACTCTTGTCCGGATTCTCGGTCGGCACGATGCCGGCTTCGGCCAGCAGTGGCAGGGTATCGTCGAGAATACGGCCTTTGGATAGCGCGATGGTCAACATTGGAACGTCGGTCCTTAAGCGTCTACTGCCGGCCGGGCCCGTGAGCCCGACCGCATACGATTCGGCTGGCGCGTCCCTGCGCCGTGATGACTGCTAGCCCGGTACGCGACGGATCTTCGCGCCCAGCATCTGCAGTTTTTCCTCGATGCACTCGTAGCCACGGTCAATGTGGTAGATGCGATCGATCAGGGTATCGCCTTCGGCGACCAGCGCCGACAGCACCAGGCTGGCGGAAGCGCGCAGGTCGGTGGCCATTACCGGAGCACCTTTGAGCGCCTTGACGCCAGTGACGATGGCGGTGTTGCCCTCGACCTGGATCTGCGCGCCCATGCGGTGCATCTCGTAAACGTGCATGAAGCGGTTTTCGAAGATGGTCTCGATCACTGCTCCCGTGCCTTCGGCGATGGCGTTGAGCGAGATGAACTGCGCCTGCATGTCGGTCGGGAACGCCGGGTACGGGGCGGTACGCAGGTTCACGGCCTTCGGACGCTTGCCGTGCATGTCCAGCTCGATCCAGTCTTCACCGGTGGTGATGTCGGCGCCGGCTTCCTTGAGCTTCTCGAGGACGGCTTCGAGGATGGTCGGATCGGTGTCCTTGACCTTGACGCGGCCACCGGTCACGGCAGCGGCGACCAGGTAGGTGCCGGTCTCGATACGGTCGGGCATGACGCGATAGGTGGTCGGCTGCAGACGCTCGACGCCATCGATGGTGATGGTGTCGGTGCCGGCGCCCTGGATCTTCGCACCCATGGCGATCAGGAAGTTGGCCAGGTCGACCACCTCCGGCTCGCGGGCGGCGTTCTGCAGCACGCTGCGGCCCTTGGCCAGGGCGGCGGCCATCATGATGTTCTCGGTACCGGTCACGCTGACGGTATCAAAGAAGAAGTGCGCGCCGCGCAGGCCGCCTTCGGGCGCCTTGGCCTTGATGTAGCCGCCCTCGACGTCGATTTTTGCACCCATGGCCTCCAGGCCGCGGATGTGCAGGTCGACTGGACGCGAACCGATGGCACAACCGCCCGGCAGGGCCACTTCGGCCTCACCGAAACGGGCGACCATTGGGCCGAGCACCAGGATCGAGGCGCGCATGGTCTTGACCAGCTCGTAGGGGGCGACCAGGGTCTTGATGGTGCGCGGATCGATTTCCACCGAGAGCTTCTCGTCGATCACAGGCTCGATGCCCATGCGACCGAACAGCTCGATCATGGTGGTGATGTCGTGCAGGTGCGGCAGGTTGCCGACCGTGACCGGACCATCGCACAGCAGGGTGGCCGAGAGAATCGGCAGCGCCGAGTTCTTCGCGCCGGAAATGCGGATCTCGCCGTCGAGGCGCGCGCCGCCAGTAATAATCAGTTTGTCCATACGTATCTCGCCGCCAAGTTGGCTCAGGTGCGCTCAGCCCAGGCTGCGCTGCTGAAGAATTTCATGGTTACCGCGTGAATGCTGCCGTTGGCGATCCACGGATTGAGGTGAGCATAGATCGCCTGCTGACGCTTGACCGGGCTCTGGCCGGCCAGCTCGTCGCTGATCACGTTCAACTGGAAGTTGCAGCCTTCGCCTTCAACTTCGACCCGGGTTCCCGGCAATTTCTCTTCCAGAAAGCTTTTGACTTCTACGGCCTGCATGCTCAACCTCGATCGGCGCCCAACGCGCGCGGGTCGGCCATCATACAAAAAAGCCCCTCGCCTGCGAAGCCCATGACAAGGCGCGCTGACCGAGGGGCCTTTCCCGAACGGCAGGGCATCAGCCTGCCAACACTTCATCGAGGTCATAGACCCCGGCAATTTCCCGCATATCCTCGGGGATACCGCGCAGTTCCCAGGTCTTGCCGGCCGCCTGGGCATCGCGCATGAAGCCCAGCAACAACGACAGGCCGACACTGCTCGACTTCACCACCGCGGTGCAGTCGAGCACCAGGCGCTGCTCGCGGCACGCCGCGACCAACGCCTTGCCCTGCTTGCGCAGGGCCGGACCGCTGCGGTAGTCCAGCACGCCGGCCAGGGCGAGGACGCCCGGCTCGGCCATGCTCACGGCGGCGTCGCTCATTTGACTTCCTTATCCGGCGAAGTATCGGCGGTCGCCTTGGCCTTGGCCACTTCGCCAGCCCAGCCGTCGATGGTCTTGTCCAGGTTGTTGCCGTTGCGCTGCATGGCGTCCTGGAACTGGTCGCGGAACAGCTTGCCGATGTTGATGCCATTGACGATGACGTTACGCACCTTCCACTCGCCATCAAGCTTCTGCATGGTGTACTGCACCGGATAGACCGCGCCGTTGGTGCCGGTGATCTTCATGCCGACGCTGGTGCGGTCGCCGTCCTCGGCCTTGGCCGGGTCTACGGTGATGCCCTGGTTGTTGTACTCCAGCAGGGCGTTGCCGTAGAACTGCATCAGGCTGCGCTTGAAGTTCTCCTGGAAGCGCTGCATCTGCTCGGGCGTCGCCTTGCGCGAGTACTTGACGGTCATGATGCTCCTGGAGATGCCATCGGCATCGACCACCGGGCCGAGGTTGCTGTTGAGCGCGTTGTAGAACGCCTCGGGGTTGGCCTTGTACTGCTCCTTGTTGGCCTTCAGGTCGCTGAGCAGCTGCGTGGTGGTGCCCTGGATCACATCACGGGCGGATTGCCCCGGCGCCGCCAGGGCCAGCAGGGGGAAGGCCGCCAGCAGAACCAGCAGGCCACGTCGCAGGATCGAAATCATGGAAACTCCTTAATTAGCCGGTTGCGCTTCTTTCGGTTCCTTGCCCACCGAGTTGAGCAGGAACTTGCCGATCAGGTCTTCCAGCACCAGCGCCGACTGGGTGTCGTGGATGGTGCTGCCGTCCTTGAGTACCGCGTCCTCGCCGCCCACGCTGATGCCGATGTACTTCTCGCCCAGGAGGCCTGCGGTCAGGATCGAGGCAGTGGAGTCGGTCGGCAGGTTGTCGACATGCTTGTCCAGCTGCAGCGTGACCCGACCGGTGTAGGAATCGCGGTCCAGATCGATGGCCGTGACCTTGCCGATGGTCACACCGGCCATGGTCACTTTAGCTCTGACCGTCAAACCGGCGATATTGTCGAAGTACGCATAAACTTTGTACGTGTCGCTGCTCGGGCTGGCCGACAGCCCGCTGACACGCAGGGCCAGCAGCAGCAGCGCCAGGATCCCGGCCAGGAGGAACAGGCCGACACCGATTTCCAGGGTGCGGTTTTGCATCAGAAATCTCCAAACATCAAGGCGGTCAGAATAAAGTCCAGACCCAGGACTGCCAACGAGGCATAGACCACGGTCTTGGTGGTGGCACGGCTGATCCCTTCTGAAGTGGGCTCACAGTCGTACCCCTGGAATACGGCGATCCAGGTGACGACGAAGGCGAACACCAGGCTCTTGATCAGCCCGTTGATCACGTCGTCGCTGAACGAAACGCTGTTCTGCATGTTGGCCCAGAACGAACCCTCATAGACGCCCAGCCAGTCCACGGCGACCCACGAGCCGCCCCAGATGCCGACCACGCTGAAAATCAGCGCCAGTAGCGGCAGCGAGATGAAGCCGGCCCACAGGCGCGGGGCGACGATGTACTTGAGCGGGTCGACGCCGATCATCTCCAGGCTCGACAGCTGCTCGGTGGACTTCATGTTGCCGATCTCGGCGGTCAGCGCGGAGCCCGCGCGGCCGGCGAACAGCAAACCGGTGACCACCGGCCCCAGCTCGCGCAGCAGGGTCAGGGCGACCATCTGCCCCACGGCCTGCTCCGAGCCGTACCTGGCGAGGATGCTGTAGCCCTGCAGGGCCAGCACCATGCCGATGAACACGCCGGACACGACGATGATCGCCAGCGACAGCACGCCCACCGAATACAGTTGCTTGACCAGCAGCTGGAAGCCACCGATGCCGCTGCGCCCGCCCAGCGAATGGCCGAGGAACAGGCACGAGCGTCCCAGCACGGCCAGCACATCGATGGCCGAACGGCCGAACAGACGGATACGTTCGAGTAAGGATTTTCTGCGCATCAACGCGTCCCCAGCAGATCGGCGCGGTAGTCAGGCGCAGGGAAGTGGAAGGGTACAGGGCCGTCCGGGTCGCCTTTCATGAACTGGCGGATGCGCGGATTGTCCGAGCCCATCAGTTCGTCCGGCGTGCCCTGCCCCAGCACCTGGCCGTCGCCGACCACATAGATGTAGTCGGCGATGCTCGCGGTTTCCGCGAGATCGTGGGACACCACGATGCTGGTGATGCCCAGGGCATCGTTGAGCAGGCGGATCAGGCGCACCAGCACACCCATGGCGATCGGGTCCTGGCCGACGAACGGTTCGTCGTACATGAGGATCTGCGGGTCGAGGGCGATCGCCCGGGCCAGTGCCACGCGGCGCTTCATGCCGCCGGACAGCTCGTCGGGCATCAGGTCGATGGCGCCGCGCAGGCCCACGGCCTGCAGCTTCATCAGCACGATGTCACGGATCATCTCGTCCGATAGCTGCGTATGCACCCGCAGCGGGAAGGCCACGTTCTCGAACACATCCAGGTCGGTGAACAGAGCGCCGCTCTGGAACAGCACGCCCATCTGCTTGCGCGCATCGAACAGGTCGCTGCGCGACAACGCGGGCAGGTTCTGCCCGTTGACCCAGACCTCGCCACCGGACGGGCGCAACTGCGCGCCCATCAGGCGCAGCAAGGTGGTCTTGCCGCACCCCGAAGGCCCCATGATGCCGGTGACCTTGCCGCGGGGAATGCGTATGTCCACGTTGCTGAAAATGCTGCGCGAACCGCGCTTGAAGGTGACGCCCTTCAACTCGACCGCGTAGGCGCTATCCACACTCATCTAGACTCCTTGCTAGTGCAGCCTCGTCATGTGGACGCCTGCCTTCATGTTGAAGGCACACAGGTCCCCGGCGGGCCGAATAGCGGCGAACTATAGCACCGCTGATAGGCCCGCCCCAAGGGCGTCCCCGCACTCGTTCAGGGCACAGACAGGCTGGCGCGGCATCCATATGACATTCGAAGGATGAGCCTTTCACACATTGCGGCTATAATCGCCGCCTTTTCATCAGGCATTGCGTTTCGACATGACCCAATCCAGCGAGCTGATCCAATCCGCCCAGCGCACCCTGCGCCTCGAACTCGAGGCCGTGGAAGCCCTGCTGGCCCGCATCGACGGTGACTTCGTCAAGGCCTGCGAACTGATCCTGGCCAGCAAGGGACGGGTCGTGGTGGTGGGCATGGGCAAGTCGGGGCACATCGGCAACAAGATCGCCGCCACCCTGGCCAGCACCGGCACTCCGGCGTTCTTCGTGCACCCGGCCGAAGCCAGCCATGGCGACATGGGCATGATCACCCGGGACGATGTCATTCTTGCCCTGTCCAACTCCGGCAGCACCGCCGAGATCGTCACCCTGCTGCCACTGATCAAGCGCCTGGGCATCCAGCTGATCAGCCTGACCGGCAACCCCGACTCGCCCCTGGCCCAGGCCGCCGAGGTCAACCTCGACGCCAGCGTCGCCCAGGAAGCCTGTCCGCTCAACCTGGCGCCGACCTCCTCCACCACTGCGGCGCTGGCGCTGGGCGACGCCCTGGCCATCGCCCTGCTGGAGGCCCGCGGCTTCACCGCCGAGGATTTCGCCTTCTCCCACCCCGGTGGCGCACTGGGCCGCCGCCTGTTGCTGAAGGTCGAGAACGTCATGCATGCCGGCGAAGAACTCCCGGTGGTCAAGAGCGGCACCCTGCTCAAGGACGCGCTGTTTGAAATGTCTCGCAAAGGTCTGGGCATGACCGTGGTCCTGGGTGACGACGGCAAGCTTGCCGGCGTATTCACCGACGGCGACCTGCGCCGCAGCCTGGACCGCAACATCGACGTGCACAAGACCCTCATCGACGAGGTCATGACCGTGCACGGCAAGACCGCCCGCGCCGAGATGCTCGCCGCCGAGGCACTGAAGATCATGGAAGACCACAAGATCAGCGCGCTGGTGGTGGTCGATCAGGAAGACCGCCCGACCGGCGCCCTGAACATGCACGACCTGCTGCGCGCCGGAGTGATGTAAATGAACCAGGAC
Source organism: Pseudomonas sp. NMI760_13 (assembly GCF_021283245.1). NCBI lineage: Bacteria > Pseudomonadati > Pseudomonadota > Gammaproteobacteria > Pseudomonadales > Pseudomonadaceae > Pseudomonas > Pseudomonas sp. NMI760_13. The sequence goes on from NZ_JAJSRC010000011.1 coordinate 146,286, forward strand.
CTGATGCAACGCGCCAAGGCCATCAAGCTGGCGGTGTTCGACGTCGACGGCGTGCTCACCGACGGCCGCCTGTATTTCCTCGAGGACGGCAGCGAGTTCAAGACCTTCAACACCCTCGACGGCCACGGCATCAAGATGCTCATGGCCGCGGGCGTGACCACCGCGATCATCAGCGGGCGCAAGACCCCGGTGGTCGAGCGCCGGGCGAAGAACCTCGGCATCCCGCACCTGTTCCAGGGCCGCGAGGACAAACTGGTGGTGCTCGACGGCCTGCTCGCCGAACTCAATCTAAGCTATGAACAGGTCGCCTACCTCGGCGACGACCTGCCCGACCTGCCGGTGATCCGCCGCGTGGGCCTGGGCATGGCGGTGCACAACGCCGCGGCATTCGTTCGCCAGCACGCCCACGGCGTCACCCTGGCTCGCGGCGGCGAAGGCGCCGCCCGCGAGTTCTGCGAACTGATCATGCAGGCCCAGGGCACCCTGGACGCTGCCAACGCCCATTACCTGTAAGGCTGCCCATGCTCAGCAAGAAGATCAGAAATGTCGCGCTGCTAGGCGGGATCGCCGCCGTGCTGGTTGCGGTAGGCTATTGGAACATCAGCCCGGAGACCTTCCTCGACCAGCCGCAGGCCCAGGTCGACCAGAGTGCCATCGACTACTACGCGATCAACGCCCACAGCCTGCAGTTCTTGCCCGACGGCAAGCTGCAGTACGAGATGACCGCCGCCAAGGTCGAGCACCTCAAGGCCAGCGAGGTCACCCTGGTAACCACGCCCGACCTGCACATGTACCGCGGCACCGAGTACCCCTGGCACGTGCAGAGCAAGCGCGCCGAGGTCAACCCGGACGGCACCGAGGTCGAACTGATCGACGATGTGCGCGTGGCGCGCACCGACGACAAGCAACGTGAAACCATCATCACCAGCACACGCATGACCGTGTTCCCGCAGAAGCAATATGCGCAGACCGAGCAAGCCGTTAGAATCGACGGCGCCGGTGGCACGACTACGGGCAAAGGAATGAAAGCGTATTTGAAAGAAGGCAGGATGGACCTGCTCTCTAACGTAAGAGGACAGTATGAGGCTCGTTAAAACCATCCCCCTTCTGCTCAGCCTGGGCGTAGCACTGGGAAGCGCGAGCGCCTTCGCCCTGCCGAACGACCGTGACCAGCCGATCCGCATCCAGGCGGACAACGCCCACCTGGACGACAAGCAGGGCGTTGCCACCTACACCGGCGACGTGATCATCACCCAAGGTTCGATGATGATCAAAGGCAACACCGTGACCATGACCCGCTCCGCCTCCGGCGACATTGACGTGGTCACCTCGGTGGGCAACCTGGCCTACTTCGAGCAGCAGCAGAGCGCCGCCAAGCCCGACAAGATGAAAGGCTGGGCCGTGACCATCCAATACCAGGCGCAGAAAGACACGGTGATCCTTACCGACCGCGCCAAGGTCGAGAACGAAGGCAACACCACCGAAGGCGAGAAGATCGTCTACAACACCAAGACCCAGGTGGCTACCGCCGGTCGCGGTGGCAACGTGACTGCACCACGTCAGCGCATCGACATGGTCATTCAACCGAAGAAAAAGGCCGAGTAAATGGCAACCCTCAAAGCCCAGCACCTGGCCAAGAGCTACAAGGGCAGGCAGGTCGTTCGCGACGTCAGCCTGTCCATCGACAGCGGCCAGATCGTCGGCCTGCTCGGCCCCAACGGCGCCGGCAAGACCACCTGTTTCTACATGATCGTCGGCCTGGTCCAGGCCGACCAGGGTCGCGTGCTGATCGACAGCCTCGACGTCAGCCACCAGCCCATGCACGGCCGCGCCCAGGCCGGTATCGGCTACCTGCCGCAGGAAGCCTCGATCTTCCGCAAGCTGTCGGTGGCCGACAACATCATGGCCATCCTCGAGACCCGCAAGGACCTCGACCGCGACGGCCGGCGCAAGGAGCTGGAAAGCCTGCTGCAGGAATTCCACATCAGCCACATCCGCGACAACCTCGGCATGAGCCTCTCCGGCGGTGAACGCCGCCGCGTCGAGATCGCCCGCGCCCTGGCCACCGCGCCCAAGTTCATCCTGCTGGACGAACCCTTTGCCGGTGTCGACCCGATCTCCGTGGGCGACATCAAGCAGATCATCCACCACCTCAAGAACAAGGGCATCGGCGTACTGATCACCGACCACAACGTTCGCGAGACCCTGGACATCTGCGAGACCGCCTACATCGTCAACGATGGCCAGCTGATCGCCGAAGGCGACGCCGAGACCATCCTGGCCAACCAGCTGGTCAAGGAAGTGTACCTGGGGCACGAGTTCCGACTCTGACCCCGGCCTGCCCGGAGCACTGGCGCAAGCGCCTGTTCGAGGCTTAAGTTGTTACAGTGCTCTAGGCAAACGCTGCAATTTCAGGCATACAACTTGCTTAAAATCGGCGCCCAGGCGCCCTCCGTGTAGTGGATGGCGCATGCGCGCCGGCAACAAGGTATCAAGCCCCAGCCATGAAACCATCGCTCGTCCTAAAAATGGGCCAGCAACTGACGATGACCCCGCAGTTGCAACAGGCCATCCGTCTGCTTCAGCTCTCCACCCTGGACCTCCAGCAGGAAATCCAGGAAGCGCTGGAGTCCAATCCGATGCTCGAACGTCAGGAAGACGGCGAGGACTTCGACAACAGCGATCCGATGGCGGACAACGCCGAGAACAAGCCGACCGCCGAAGTCCAGGACAACAGTTTCCAGGAAACCAGTACCAGCAGCACCGCGGAAAACCTCGAAGACGGCGAATGGGCCGAGCGCATCCCCAACGAACTGCCGGTCGACACCGCCTGGGAAGACATCTACCAGACCAGCGCCAGCAGCCTGCCGAGCAACGATGACGACGAGTGGGACTTCACCACCCGCACCTCGGTCGGCGAGAGTCTGCAGAGCCACCTGCTGTGGCAGCTCAACCTGGCGCCGATGTCCGACACCGACCGCCTGATCGCCGTCACCCTGATCGACAGCATCAACAGCCAGGGCTACCTGGAAGACACCCTCGAGGAGATCTGCGCAGGCTTCGATCCGGAGCTCGACATCGAGCTGGACGAGGTCGAGGCGGTGCTGCACCGCATCCAGCAGTTCGAACCTGCTGGCATTGGCGCCCGTTCCCTGGGCGAATGCCTGCTGCTGCAACTGCGCCAGCTGCCGGCCTCGACACCGTGGATGAGCGAGGCCCAGCGCCTGGTCACCGACTTCATCGACCTGCTCGGCAGCCGCGACTACAGCCAGCTGATGCGCCGCATGAAGCTCAAGGAAGACGAACTGCGCCAGGTCATCGAACTGGTGCAGACCCTCAACCCGCGCCCCGGCTCGCAGATCGAGTCCAGCGAGCCCGAGTACGTCGTGCCTGACGTCATCGTGCGCAAGGACAGCGAGCGCTGGCTGGTCGAGCTCAACCAGGAAGCGGTACCGCGCCTGCGGGTCAACCCGCAGTACGCCGGCTTCGTCCGCCGCGCCGACACCAGCGCCGACAACACCTTCATGCGCAACCAGTTGCAGGAAGCGCGCTGGTTCATCAAGAGCCTGCAGAGCCGCAACGAGACGCTGATGAAGGTGGCGACGCAGATCGTCGAGCACCAGCGCGGCTTCCTCGACCACGGCGACGAGGCCATGAAGCCACTGGTGCTGCACGATATCGCCGAGGCGGTGGGCATGCACGAGTCGACCATTTCCCGGGTGACCACGCAAAAATACATGCACACCCCGCGCGGCATCTACGAACTGAAATACTTTTTCTCCAGCCACGTGAGCACCGCCGAAGGCGGCGAATGCTCGTCCACGGCGATCCGCGCGATCATCAAGAAACTGGTGGCGGCGGAAAATCAGAAAAAGCCATTGAGTGACAGCAAGATCGCTGGTTTACTGGAGGCACAAGGCATCCAGGTAGCCCGTCGCACCGTCGCCAAGTACCGCGAATCGTTGGGCATCGCCCCGTCGAGCGAGCGCAAGCGACTGATGTAGCCCCGGGATGTGCCACAGCGTTTCAGTGGCAGGTGCAATACCTGCCTCTTTATGCACGGGCAACAAAGGAGAAGCTGTATGCAAGTCAACATCAGTGGACAGCATGTAGAAGTCACCCAACCACTGCGCGATTACGTGCTTGAGAAGCTCGCCCGCGTGGAGGGTCATTTCGACAAGATCACCAATGCGACGGTGATCATGAAGGTCGAGAAGCTGCAGCAGAAGGTGGAAGCCACACTCCAGATTCCCGGTGGCGAAGTCGTCGCCAACGCCGAACATCAAGACATGTATGCGGCGATCGACGCCTTGGCAGACAAACTTGATCGCCAACTGAAAAAACACAAGGAAAAACAGCAAAGCCTGCTGCAAGGCGCAGCCGCCCGCTGATCCCCCTCATCCATGATCCGACTTGAAACCATCCTGACCCCCGGCCGTTCCCTCGTGAACGTGCCGGGCGGCAGCAAGAAGCGCGCCCTGGAAAAGGTCGCCAACCTGATCGCCGAGCAAGTACCCGAGCTGGAGATGCAAGACGTCTTCGACAAGCTCATCGCTCGGGAAAAGCTGGGCTCCACCGGTTTTGGCAATGGCATCGCCATTCCCCATTGCCGGCTCGAAGGCTGCACCGCGCCAGTGAGCGCCCTGCTGCACCTGGATGCCCCCATCGATTACGATGCCATCGATGGCGCCCCGGTCGACCTGCTGTTCGTCCTGCTGGTCCCGGAAGCCGCCACCGATGCCCACCTTGAACTGCTGCGCCAGATCGCCAGCATGCTCGATCGCAAGGAGGTCCGCGATCGCCTGCGTGCCGCCGACAGCAGCGAGACCCTTTACCAGGTCGTCCTGGACGTACAGAACGAGCACTGAACATGCGCCTGATCATCGTCAGCGGCCGCTCCGGCTCCGGTAAGAGTACCGCCCTCGACGTGCTGGAAGACAACGGCTACTACTGCATCGACAACCTGCCTGCCGGGTTGTTGCCGCAGTTGGCGGAAAACGCGCTGATCAACACCGAGTTGCTGCAACCGAAGGTCGCGGTATCCATCGATGCGCGCAACCTCCCCAGCCACCTGTCGCGCTTCCCCGAACTGCTGGATGAGGCACGTTCGCGGCATATCCAGTGCGACGTGCTGTACCTGGACGCCGACGAAGACACCCTGCTCAAGCGCTTCTCGGAAACCCGCCGCCGCCATCCGCTGACCAACGACAGCCGCTCGCTGGCCGAGGCGATCCGCGTGGAAAGCGAGCTGCTCGGGCCGATCGCCGACCTCGCCGACCTGAAGATCGACACCACCAATCTGAACCTCTACCAGCTGCGCGATTCGATCAAGCTGCGCCTGCTCAACCAGCCCGAGCCAGGCACCGCGTTCCTGGTCGAGTCGTTCGGCTTCAAGCGCGGCATGCCGGTGGACGCCGATGTGGTGTTCGATGTGCGCTGCCTGCCCAATCCATACTGGAAGCCGGAACTTCGCGAGCATTCCGGCCTCGAACAGCCGGTGATCGATTACCTGGCCGCCCAGCCGGACGTCGAGGAAATGTTCCAGGACATCTCCGGTTACCTGCTCAAGTGGCTGCCGCGCTTCGCCGCCAGCAACCGCGCCTATGTCACCATCGCCATCGGCTGTACCGGCGGCCACCACCGCTCGGTGTACATCACTGAACGGCTTGGCCAACTGCTCCAGCAATCCCTGAAAAACGTCCAGGTCCGCCACCGCGACCTATAGCCCACAGGATCCGCCCCACGATGCCCGCCCGCGAAATCACCATCATCAACAAGCTGGGCCTGCATGCGCGGGCGGCCGCCAAGTTCGTCGGCGTGGCCGGTCGCTTCCCTTGCCAGGTACGGGTCGGTCGCGCGCCGGACAAGCTGGTGGACGGCAAGAGCATCATGGCGGTGATGATGCTCGCCGCGGGCAAGGGCACGCCGGTGCACCTGCACACCGAGGGCGAGCAGGACGGTGAGGCCATGGATGCACTGGTCGCGTTGATCAACAATTTCTTCGACGAAGGCGAGTAAGCGCCGCTAGCGACTGCGCACGCTTCGTGTAGGAGCGGCCTTGTGCCGCGAAAGGGCTGCGTAGCAGCCCCGGCAATGCAGCAATGTTGCTGAAAACCAGGGGCTACCATGCAGCCCTTTCGCGGCACAAGGCCGCTCCTACAGGGACCGTGCCGGGCTCAGGACAGCGCCGTGTCCATCACCATCATCAGGCAGAACCCGACACACAGCCCCAGGCTCGCCAGGCGGTGATGCCCGTTGCTGCGCGATTCGGGAATGATCTCCTGGGTCACCACCAGCAGCATTGCCCCCGCCGCGCAGGCCAGGCCCAGCGGCAGCAGCAGTTCGGCGATGTTCACCAGCCAGGCGCAGATCACCGCGGCCAGTGGCTCGACCAGCCCGGACGCCGCGCCGATCAGGAACGCCTTGAACCGCGACATGCCCGCCCCAGCCAGCACCAGGGCGATCACCAGGCCCTCCGGCACATCCTGCAGCGCGATGCCCATGGCCAGGCTGTCGGCATCGGGCATGCCACCGCCGGCGGACACGCCGATGGCCATGCCTTCGGGAATGTTGTGGGCAATGATGGCGATGACAAACAACCAGATCCGTGCAGCGATCACCGGTTGCTGATCGCTGCCGACCAGGGCCTCTGGCGAAGCGCCGGAGACCTTGAGATCGACCAGGAACAGGCACAACGCGCCGAACAGCAGGCCGCTGCTGATCACCCCACCGGCGCCCCATGGGCTGAAGCCGATGGATTGTGCCGCATCCAGCCCGGGAATGATCAGCGAGAACGCGGTGGCCGCCAGCATCACCCCGGCGCCGAAGCCGAGCAAGGTGTCGGCCACGGCCACCGGCATGTTGCGGATCACCAATACCGGTACCGCGCCCAACGCCGTCCCCAGCGCGCACAATGCGCCGCCCTCAAGGGCACGCAACATGCGCGGTTCCAGGTCCAGCCAGGCGATGCCCCGCGCCACCAGCAACGCGGTGCCGACCAGCAACAGCAAGGTCCCAAGCGCCAGGCGGAACAGGCGCACACTGCTGACAGACATCACCTCGGAGCGCATACCGGTCAGACTCGTTTCAGGGCTTCAAGGTAGCGACGTTCCACTTCGGCCCAGTCGACCACGTTGTAGAAGGCGCCAATGTATTCCGGACGACGGTTCTGGTACTTCAGGTAGTAGGCGTGCTCCCACACGTCCAGGCCGAGGATCGGCGTGTTGCCGTGCATCAGCGGGCTGTCCTGGTTGCCGCTGCTCTCCACTACCAGCGTTTTCTGCGGGGTCACGCTCAGCCAGGCCCAGCCGCTGCCGAAACGGGTCAGTGCGGCCTTGGTGAAAGCCTCCTTGAACGCCTCGAAGCCGCCGAGCTGCGCATCGATGGCCTTGGCCAGCTCACCCTGTGGCTGGCCGCCCCCCTTGGGTGACATCACGGTCCAGAACAGGGTGTGGTTGGCATGCCCGCCACCGTGATTGGTCACTGGCCCGCGCAGGCTCTCGGGCAGCGACTGCACTGCACCGACCAGCTTCTCGACCGGCCACTCGGCCCACTCGGTGCCCTCGATGGCTGTGTTCAGGCCATTGACGTAGGTCTGGTGATGCTTGCTGTGGTGGATCTCCATGGTCTGGGTGTCGATGTGCGGTTCCAGCGCATCGTAGGCATAGGGCAACGCAGGCAAGGTATGCGGCATGTCAGTGGATTCCGTAGGCAGGTGTGCGATCAGTGATATCCGTATGCGCGACCAGCTCGCTGGCCACCGGGGCCTGTCGGCTGAGCAGGCGCTCGGTACGCGGGTATTGGCCGTATTCGGCGATGAAACTCAGCAACTCGGTGTAGGTGCGCCCGCTGTGGCGCAACGCGGCGTCGCGCAGGGCCTGGGGCAGGCGCTGATCCTGGCTGGCCTGGAGCAGCCGCTGGTGTGCCGCGCACAGGTAGTCGGCGCTTTCGTGCGGCTGGTTCAAGCGCAAGTGCAGATCGGCCAGGTTGTGATGGGCGATGACCATTGCGGCCACCGCCTCGTCGACGTCATGCCAGCGCTCAAACAGCACCTGGGCCAAGGCCAGGGCTTGCAGGTAGTGTTCCCGGGCATCGACCAACTCGCCCTGCTCGAACAGGCGGTTGGCGTCTTGCGTGGTGCGTTTCCAGTGCTGCATGACGTGTCTCCTGGGCGGCCCGGGCTCAGATGCCGCCGGCGGTGAGTTTTTCCGGATCCAGCAGCGCCTCGAGCTGATCACGCGACAGGTCGGAGTGCTCCAGCGCCACGTCGATGATCGGGCGGCCCTCTTTGTAGGCGGTCTTGGCGATCTCGGCGGCCTTGAGGTAGCCGATGATCGGGTTCAACGCGGTAACCAGGATCGGGTTGCGCGACAGCGCTTCCTTGAGCTTGGTTTCGTTGACCTTGAAGCTGGCGATGGCCTTGTCGGCCAGCAGGCGGCTGACGTTGGCCATCAGCTCGATGCTTTCCAGCAGGTTGCGGGCAATCACCGGCAGCATCACGTTGAGCTCGAAGTTGCCCGACTGCCCGGCCACGGCGATGGTGGCATCGTTGCCGATCACCTGGGCGGCGACCATGGCGGTGGCTTCCGGGATCACCGGATTGACTTTGCCCGGCATGATCGATGAGCCCGGCTGCAGGCCCTGCAGCTCGATTTCACCGAGGCCGGCGAGCGGGCCCGAGTTCATCCAGCGCAGGTCGTTGGCGATCTTCATCAGCGCCACGGCGGCGGTCTTGAGCTGCCCGGACAAGGCCACGGCGGTGTCCTGGGAGCCGATCAGGGCGAACAGGTTCTCGCCAGGAGTGAATTCGACCTGGGTCAGGCCACTCAACTGGCGGGCAAAGCCTGCGGCGAACTGCGGATGGGCGTTGATGCCGGTGCCCACGGCGGTACCGCCCTGGGCCAGCGCCTGCAGGCTCGGCAGGGTGGCTTCGATATGCGCCTGGGCGCCCTTGACCTGCGCGGCCCAGCCACCGAGCACCTGGCTCATGCGCACCGGCATGGCATCCATCAGGTGGGTGCGGCCGGTCTTCACATGCTTGTGCACTTCGAGCGCCTTGGCCTCGATCACCTGGGTGAGGTGACGCAGGGCCGGCAGCAGCTGCTCGTGCAGAGCCAGGGCGGCGCTGACGTGGATGGTGGTGGGGATGATGTCGTTGCTGCTCTGGCCACAGTTGACATGGTCGTTGGCATTGACCGGCTCGCCCAGCACGCGGCTGGCCAGGGTGGCGATGACCTCGTTGGCGTTCATGTTCGAGCTGGTGCCGGAACCGGTCTGGAACACATCCACCGGGAAATGCTGGATAAAGTCGCCGGACAGCAGTTGCTCGACCGCCTTGACGATGGCCTCGCCCTGCCCCGCGCTCAGCTGGGACAGCTCGACGTTGGCCTTGGCCGCCGCCGCCTTGGCCAGCAGCAGGGCACGGATGAACTGGGCCGGCATCGGCTTGCCGCTGACCGGGAAGTTGTCGACCGCGCGCTGGGTCTGGGCACCGTACAGGGCCTGGGCCGGCACCTGCAGTTCGCCCATGCTGTCACGCTCGATACGGGTATCACTCATCTTCAAGTCCTTGCATCAGTTCTTCGGGAGAAATCGACGGCAGCAGCACGCTGTTGGCGAGCTGCATCGCGTAGGGCTGCCAGCGCAGGTTTTGTTCGCGGCGATCAAGGTTGCGCAGGTCGAGCAAGGGCCGCCAGGCCTGGTCCAGGCACAGGCAGCGCCAATGCCACGGCAGCATGCGATCGTTGGCGGTATCCAGCAGCAGGCGGAAGGCGGTCAGCGCCACGGTCCAGGGCGAGGTTTCGGTGCAGCACACCAGGTAGCGCCCTTCGGCCAGGTAATGCTCGATCAGACGCGGCTCGTCGGGTTCGAGCGCGCAGCGGATGCGCCGGCTGAGCCAGCGCCAGTTTTCCAGGTAGGGCAGTTCGTGGAGGACGGGTTTCATGAACATCATCGCCGGGTTGCTGGATAATGATATTCATTATTATGTGAGAAATAGAATCAGTTCAAGCTAGACGATGGGCAAAAGAAACCCGGCGCGATGGCCGGGTCCTTTGCAAGGCATGAGCAGGGCAGCGTGGGAGCGAGCTTGCCTCGCGATTGCAGGTAAGAATATCGCGGGGCAAGCCCGCTCCCACGCTCCCCTACTCCCCTGCTGATGACAGAGCGCCGATCAGCTGCCAGCCAGCGTCATCCGCTCGATCAGCACCGAGCCACTGTGGATATTGCTGCGGGTCTCGATATCGCTGCCGATCGCCACGATCTGCTGGAACATGTCCTTCATGTTGCCGGCGATGGTCACTTCCTGGACCGGGAACTGGATCTCGCCGTTTTCGACCCAGAAGCCCGCAGCGCCACGGGAATAGTCACCGGTCACCATGTTCAGGCCATGCCCCATCAGCTCGGTTACCAGCAGGCCGCGGCCCATGCGGCGAATCAGTGCCGCCTGGTCCTCCACGCCATGGCTGACGTACAGGTTGTGCACGCCCCCGGCGTTGGCGGTGCTCGGCAGGCTCAGCTTGCGCCCGGAATAGGTGCCGAGGATGTAGGACACCAGCTCGCCCTTGTCGACGAACGGCTTGGCGTAGGTGGCCAGGCCGTCGCCGTCGAATGCCGCGCTGCCCAGCGCGCGCGGGATGTGCGGCCGCTCGTCGAGGGTCAGCCAGGTGGGGAACAGGCGCTGGCCGAGAGTGCCTTCGAGGAACGACGACTTGCGGTACAGGTTGCCGCCGGAAATCGCCGACAGGAAGCTGCCGAACAGGCCGCCGGCAAGCTCCGCCGAGAACAGTACCGGCACCTCGCAGGTCGGCACCGGACGCGCGCCGAGGCGGCTGGCGGCGCGTTGCGCGGCGCGCTGGCCGATGCTGCGCGGGTCGGCCAGCAGGTTGCCCTGGCGATTGACGTCGTACCAGTAGTCGCGCTGCATCTGCCCGTCGGCCTCGGCGATCATCACGCAGCTCAGGCTGTGCCGGGTGGACGCGTAGCCGCCGATGAAGCCGTGGCTGTTGCCATAGACCCGCACGCCCTGGTGGGTATTGAGGGTGGTGCCATCGGCGTTGAGGATGCGCTTGTCGGCGTCGAACGCCGCCGCCTCGCAGGCCAGCGCCATCTCGATGGCCTTCTCCGGCTCGATGTCCCAGTCGTGGTACAGGTCTAGGTCAGGGATCTCGCGGGCCATCAGGGCGGCATCGGCCAGCCCCGAACACGCGTCCTCGGAGGTGTGCTTGGCGATTGCCAGGGCTGCCGCGACGGTCTCGCGGATCGCCTCAGGACCACTGGCCGAGGTGCTGGCCGAACCCTTGCGCTGGCCAACGTAGAGGGTGATGCCGAAGCCCTGGTCGCGGTTGAACTCGACCGTCTCGACTTCGCGCTGACGCACCGTGGTGGACAGGCCCTGCTCCAGCGACACCGCCACTTCGCAGGCGCTGGCGCCCTGACGGCGCGCCTCGGCGACGATCGCCTCGACCTGTTCCTGCAACGCCGGCAGGTCCTTGGGGCCTACGCTCTGGACTGCACTCATGGTTCTCTCCACTGAAAATTCTGCGTACGGCTTGGGTCATTCTACGACCGGGCCGGACAAGCGGCCCCCGACTAGTTATCATGGCGGCGATTTCCTGCGGACTGCCCCCATGGTTGATTCTTACGACGACGCCTTCGATGGCGAAAAAAGCAAAACCCAGATCAAGCGCGAGCTGCATGCGCTGGTCGAGCTCGGTGAGCGCCTCACCACCCTCAAGGCCGACACCCTGGCCCGCCTGCCGTTGACCGACGAGCTGCGCAAGGCGCTGGCCGAGGCCTGCAAGCACGTTGCACACGGTGCCCGCAAACGCCACATGTCGTTCGTCGGCAAGCTGATGCGCGACCAGGACCTGGACGCCATTCATGCCGTGCTCGATCAGATCGACAGCTCCAGCCGCCAGTACAACGAGCGCTTCCACGGCCTCGAGCGCTGGCGCGACCGCCTGATCGACGGTAACGACGAGGACCTCGAACGCTTCGTCAACGAGTTTCCCGACACCGACCGCCAGCACCTGCGCTCGCTGATCCGTCATGCCCAGCACGAGAAGGCGCGGAACAAGCCGCCTGCGGCTGCGCGTAAAGTGTTCAAGTACATCCGCGACCTCGACGAGGTCCAGCGCGGTCTGCGTTAAACCCGACATCCTGGGGCTGCTACGCAGCCCATCGCGGCACAAGGCCGCTCCTACAGGGAACGCGCACACCTGTAGGAGCGGCCTTGCGCCGCGAAAGGACCGCAAAGCGGTCCCTGCCGGCATCAAGCCCCTGTACCGCCCACGGTAATCGCATCCAGCTTCAGGGTCGGCTGGCCAACGCCTACCGGCACCGACTGCCCATCCTTCCCGCACGTGCCCACGCCGCTGTCCAGCGCCAGGTCATTGCCGACCATCGACACACCCCGCATCGCCTCCGGACCATTGCCGATCAAGGTCGCGCCCTTCACTGGCGCGGTGATCTTGCCGTCCTCGATCAGGTAGGCCTCGCTGGTGGAGAACACGAACTTGCCGCTGGTGATGTCCACCTGTCCACCACCGAGGTTGGCGCAGTAGATGCCCTTCTTCACCGAGCGGATGATTTCCTCGGGGTCGCTGTCGCCGGCACGCATGTAGGTGTTGGTCATGCGCGGCATCGGCAGGTGAGCGTAGGATTCACGCCGGCCGTTGCCGGTGACCGCCATGCCCATCAGACGGGCGTTGAGCTTGTCCTGCATGTAGCCCTTGAGGATGCCGTTCTCGATCAGTGTGGTGCACTCGGTCGGGGTGCCTTCGTCGTCGATGCTGAGCGAGCCGCGGCGGCCCTCCAGGGTCCCGTCGTCGACGATGGTGCACAGGCTCGAGGCCACTTTCTCGCCGATACGCCCGCTGAACGCCGAACTGCCCTTGCGGTTGAAGTCGCCCTCCAGGCCGTGACCGACCGCCTCGTGCAGCAGCACGCCGGACCAGCCCGGGCCAAGCACCACCGGCAGCGTGCCAGCAGGTGCCGGAATAGCCTCGAGGTTGACCAAGGCCTGGCGCAGCGCCTCGCGGGCATAGCCCATCACCCGCTCCTCGGTGAAGAAGCGGTAGTCGGTACGCCCACCACCGCCCTGCCCGCCACGCTCGCGACGACCATTCTGCTCGACGATCACGCTGACATTGAAACGCACCAGCGGACGCACATCGGCGGCCAGGCTGCCATCGGCGGCGGCGACCAGGATCCGCTCCCAGACCCCGGCCATGCTTACGCTGACCTGCTGGATGCGCGGATCGAGGGCGCGGGTGGCGGCATCGACGCGCTTGAGCAGGTCGACCTTCTCGGCGCGGCTCAGCACATCCAGGGGGTTATCAGACGCGTACAGGGCGGTCACATCCTGGCTGCGGAACGCCTGCACCTTGCCGTCCTGCCCGGCGCGGGAAATCGAGCGGGCGGCGCGGGCCGCCGAGGTCAGGGCTTCGAGGTTGATCGCATTGCTGTAGGCGAAGCCGGTCTTCTCGCCGGACTGGGCGCGCACGCCCACGCCCTGGTCGAGGTTGAAGCTGCCCTCTTTGACGATGCCGTCCTCCAGCGCCCAGGTTTCCGAGATCTGACCCTGGAAATACAGGTCGGCGGCATCGATGCCGGGGCCGGCCAGCTCGCCCAGCACCGTCTGCAGACTGTCGAGGGTCAGACCGCCCGGGGCCAGGAGCTGCTCGCTGACGGTGGATAAAATCTCGCTCATAGTCACTCCGAGGTGTGCGCAGGCCGCAAGGCGTCCTGCGAGAAAAAGCGCCGGTGCGTGACCACCGGCATGCGCGCCCGGATGGACGCCTGTTCTTCACTGTCGCGCGTGGCGAGCAATACCGCTTCGCCCCGCGCCTGTTGCGCGACGATCCGCCCCCAGGGGTCGACGATCGCCGCCTGGCCGTGGGTTTCCCGCGGCCCTGGATGCACGCCGCCCTGGGCGGCCGCCAATACATAGCACTGGGTCTCGATGGCCCGTGCGCGAATCAGTACTTCCCAATGCGCCGCTCCGGTCACCGCGGTGAACGCCGCCGGCGCGCTGATCAGCTCGGCCCCGGCGGCGCGCAAGGCGCTGTACAGCTCGGGGAAGCGCAGGTCGTAGCACACCGACAGGCCCAGGCGGCCAACGGGTGTGTCAGCCACCACCACCTGGCTGCCGTGGGCGTAGTCGTCCGACTCGCGGTAGCGGCCACGGTTGTCGGCCACGTCCACATCGAACAGGTGCAGCTTGTCGTAGCGGGCGGCGATCTCGCCGTGCTCATCGACCAGCAACGAGCAGGCGTGGGCCTTGGCATGCGGCTGGCCGACCGGCGGCAGCGGCAAGGTACCCGCGACTATCCATAACCTGAGGTCGCGGGCAGTGCGTTTCAACCAGGGCAGGATTGGCCCCTCGCCCAGCGCCTCGGCCCGACCGATGGCCGCGGCATCGCGTCGGCCCATGGCGGCGAAGTTCTCCGGCAGCACCGCCAGGCGCGCGCCACCGGCGGCGGCCTGTTCGAGCAGTGCCGTGGCACGTTGCAGGTTGGCCAGCACATCGTCCTGGCTGACCATCTGGATCACAGCTGACGTCATGACCACCCCGGGTTATTTGTCGAAAGGTTTCACAAAGGTGATTTTAGGCTCTTTGACCGGACCTTCGACGCGATAGTGCACACTGGCGAAACGCGCGACCCGGTCACCGATCAGGCGGTCGACCAGGAACAACGCGCCGCCGATCGCCGGCGCGCCGACGATCAGCGCGGCCAGCGGCAGGTTGTTGGTCACCGGCAGCGTCACCAGCAGCTTGGCATCGACCCGGTCACGAACGAAGTCCATGGTGCCGTCGAGCTCGAAGTTGCTCGACGGCCCGGTGACGGTGATCGGCTCACGGGTCACGTAGACCCCTTCGCTGGCCACCAGCAGGCCCTTGACCCGGTCATAGGCCAGGCCCTTGCTGAACAGGTCGGAGAAGTCCAGGCGCAGGCGCCGGCCGATGGAGTTGAAGTTGAGCAGCCCGAACACCCGCAAGGCCTGGGCGCTGCCCTCGACCTCGACGAACTGGCCGCTGCGCAGGGCCGCGTCGAGGCTACCGGAATAACGGTTGAGGCTGACCCAGGCTGGCGAACCCGGCCAGCGGCCGTCCACGTCCATGCGGAAGTCGCGGCTGGTGACGGTGGGCGCGAAGCCCCAGGCCTTGAGCACATCGCCCAGGTTCTTGCCGTCCAGCCGCCCCTTGTACCAGCTCGAACTGCTGCCCGGCTCGCCTTCCCAGCCACCGCTGCCATCAATGTGCAGCCCCTTGAGGTCCAGGTCGACATCGCTCATGGCCATGCCTTTGGCGGTCTGGCGCAGTTTCAGGTTGACACTGCCGAACAGGTCGTCGCCGCGGTACAGCTTGTCGATGGTCAGGTCCAGCGGCGGCACCTTGCGCGGGTCGACCCCGACCAATGGGTCCGGCGCGTTCTCGTCCTGGGCTTCATTCGGGTCGGCCGGCGGCAGGCGCAGGCTCTGCAGGCGGACGGTCATGGGCGTGGCCTTGGCATCGGGAATACGGGCGTTGCCGATGATTTCCTGGCTGTCCAGGCGCAGGTCCCAGGCCGGGCCGCCGCGCATCAGGCGGATCACCGCCTGGTTGAGGTCCATGCCGAAGGCCTTGAGCTGACCGATGCTCAGGTCCACGCTCTGCAGGTTCTGCCGGGCGCTGCCACCCGGATCCTTGCCGGCCAAGCGCTCCATCTGCTGCTGCCAGGGTGCCAGGTCCAAGGCCTCGAGCCGGCCACGCACGCGCAGGCCCTGGCCGCTTGGGAGGCTGGCTTCGCCCGTGCCCAACAGCAGCTCGCCACGCCCCTGGGCCAGCTTGTCGGCCGGCGCGGCGTAGGCAAAGCGGGCAAGGTCTGTGTAGCTGGCATCGACGCGCCGCTCGGGGCCTTGCAGGGTCAGGCCGAAACGACTGTCGCGGGTTTCCCCGGCAGCCTTGCCGAAAGGCGCCGGCAAGTCGATGGCCAATCCTTTGAGCGAAGAACTGACGCTCAAGCGGTTGTCGCGACTGCCGAGTGTCACCTGCAACTGATAGGGCAGCTCACCGGAGGCCGGCAGCGGTTGCTGGTACTGCAACCAGTCGGTCAGGGCCTTGAGGCCGACCTGGCCATTGGCGTTGATGCGGGTCTGAATCTGCCCACCCTGCCCTTCGGCGGTGATCTGCGCGGTCACCGGCTTGCCGAAGGCGTGCAGGCTGATGTCCTTGCCGCTCAGCCCTTTGTCGAAATCGAAGGTGAAGTCGCCTTTGAGCTGGGTCAGTTCCAGGCTGGGCGGCGCCACTTTCAGGGTCGCGTCGCGGGTCGCGAAGTCCACCAGCACCTTGGGCCGCTGCCCATGGGCCAGGGGTATATCGAGCTTGACCTTGCCCTCAAGCGGGCCTTCACCTTCCCAACCGGCGAAGATCTCGCCCGTACCGATGGGCGCTTCCTTGAGGATCTTCAGGCCATCGCCGAGGCTGCCGTCGAAGTCGCCATCGAGGAACAGGTGGCTGTGCTGATCGCCCTCGACATGGGGAATGTTGACGCTGACATCGCTGACCTGGGTATCCAGCAGCAGCCCTTTGCGGGCCTGGATGCGCACGCCGGTGTCCTCGATGTAGACATTGCCGTCGACCTGCTGCACCTGCGGCCAGCCCGGCTGGAAATCCAGCGCGGCGTCGTGGACCTTGAAGAACAGGCTGATATCGCGGGCATGGGGCAGCGCGTTGTGATGCAGCGAGCCCTGGTACTGGAAGTAGCCCTCGTCGACATTGCCCTTGACGATGGCACTGCGCAGCCATTCGTCCAGGGCCGGGCTGAGCACCTCGGGCAGGTATTTGGCGGTGTAGCGACCGTCGCCCTCGGTAAGGCCTACGCGCAGGTCCATGTAGTCTTCGTGGCCCGGTTGCAGGTGGATGCGGATGAGGAAGTCCGCGGCGATCTTGCCCTCGTCGCCCAGCACCTTGATATAAGGGGCGACCAGGGTGAAGGCTTCCTTGTCCAGGGTCCAGGTCAGCCGTGCGTTGGCTTTCGGGTAATGCCAGGGTTTGCCGAAGATCGGATACAGATGCAGCATGAAGGCCTGGGTATCCAGGCGCAGCTCGCCGTGCCCGAGGTCACCGCTGATGGCGCCGCTGACGTTGCCGGCGGCCGGCGCCCCGTGATAGGCGTCGAAGCCGACTTTCTCCAGGTTGGCGGCAAACTGCAGGCGCTGGTCGCCCTCGGCCTTGGGGCGGATATCCAGGCGTACGTTGCGCAGGGCGCCGGTCACCTTGAGCGCGTCGACCACCGTCATCAGCTTGTCCGGCAACGGCGCCAAGGCGTCGATCACCGGAGTCAGCGGGGTCAGGTCGAGGCGATCGGCCTGCACCTGCCAGCTTTCCTCGGCCGGGCTCTGACCAGGGCGCTGTGCCAGTTGCAGATGGGACTCCCAACGGGTCTTGCCAAGGCTCATGCCCAGGGAGTCGACAACGACGTCGAAACCTTGGTCCTGGCGCTGGAACCAGGCCGACAGGGCCAGGTTGTCCAGGGTGATGGCCTTGCGTCCGGTGTAGGCACCCTTGAGCTGCGGGGCGTTGAGGCGAACCATCGCCTGCTGCAACTGCCCCTTGTTCCAGTCGATCCAGAACTCGCCACCGGCGCGCAGGGTGTCGGCCTGCCACTGGCCCAGCAGCCGCGGCGTCAGCCAGCGCGCCCAATCGCTTTGCGGCAGGCTCAGGTAGGCCTGCACGCGACCGTCGCGCCAGGCCTTGGCGGTGGCGCGGCTGTTCAGGCTCAGGGCCAGGGGCTGGCCATCGGGCAGCGTGGCGCGCAGGTCGACGCTCTGGCGCGACGCGCCGGCCTGCAATCCCAGGCTGACATAGGTGAGGGTCAGCGGGTCACGCTGCCAGGGATGCAGGGTGACCTGGCTGTCGAACACATCGATCCGCCCCAGTTGGCGCAGGCGCTTGAGCGCATCGGCTGGGTCGAGCGGCGCATCATCCTTCTGCGGCAGGCCTTCGAGGGTCCAGGCACCCTGCTCGCTCTCGCGCAGGATCAGTTGCAAACCACTGAGCTGGATGCGCGCCAGGCGCACTTCGCGGGCCTTGAGGCTGGCCCACAGGTCGGGCACCAGCTTGACGTCGTCCAGGCGCAAGGCCGCCTTGCCTTCGCCCAGCTGCAAGTCGCGTACGCGCAACACCGGCGCCAGGCCACTCCAGCGCCCCTCCAGGGCACCGACGTGCACGGGCATGCCCAAGGCCTGTTCGGCCTTGAGTTCGGCGTCGGCTCGGTATTCGGCGACCAGGGGTACCAGTTGCCGACCGAGGCTGACATACAGCGCCACCAGCACCGCCAGCAGGGCGCAGATTCCCAGCCCCCAGCGGGTCAAGGCGCCCAGAACGCGGGTCAGACGTTCCATGGCCATGGCCCTCCAAGTCGTCCCTTAACTATGGCCGGTGAATAGCGCTTTGCCAGCCCGTCCATGGGGCGACCGCCATTAGCGCGGGTCAGAGCAGCACCACATCGTATTGTTCCTGGGAGTACATGGACTCCACCTGGAAGCGGATGGTTCGCCCGATGAACGTCTCCAGTTCGGCGACGTTGCCCGACTCTTCATCGAGCAGGCGGTCCACCACCTTCTGGTTGGCCAGTACCCGATAGCCCTCGGCCTGGTAGGCACGGGCCTCGCGCAGGATCTCGCGGAAAATTTCGTAACAGATCGTCTCGGGGGTCTTCAGCTTGCCGCGCCCCTGGCACGCCGCGCAGGGTTCGCACAGTACCTGCTCAAGGCTTTCGCGGGTGCGCTTGCGGGTCATCTGCACCAGGCCCAGCTCGGTGATGCCGATGATGTTGGTCTTGGCATGGTCACGTTCGAGCTGCTTCTCCAGGGTACGCAGGACCTGGCGCTGATGCTCCTCGTCCTCCATGTCGATGAAGTCGATGATGATGATCCCGCCGATGTTGCGCAGGCGCAGTTGCCGGGCAATGGCGGTGGCGGCCTCGAGATTGGTCTTGAAGATGGTTTCCTCGAGGTTGCGATGGCCGACGAACGCCCCTGTATTGACGTCGATGGTGGTCATCGCCTCGGCCGGGTCGACCACCAGGTAGCCGCCGGACTTGAGCGGCACCTTGCGCTCGAGGGCGCGCTGGATCTCGTCTTCCACGCCATACAGGTCGAAGATCGGCCGCTCGCCAGGGTAATGCTCCAGGCGATCGGCGATCTCCGGCATCAGCTCGGCAACGAACTGCGTGGTCTTCTGGAAGGTTTCCCGCGAGTCGATGCGGATCTTCTCGATCTTGGGGTTGACCAGGTCGCGCAAGGTGCGCAGGGCCAGGCCAAGGTCCTCGTAGATGACCACCGGCGCCCCGCAGGTCTTGATCTGCGAGCCGATCTGCTCCCACAGGCGGCGCAGGTAGCGAATGTCCTGAAGGATGTCCTCGGCACGGGCGCCCTCGGCGGCGGTGCGCAGGATGAATCCGCCGGCGTCCTTCATGTCTTCCTGGGCCATGCAGTCGGTGACCACCTGCTTGAGGCGCTCACGCTCGGCTTCTTCCTCGATCTTCAGGGAAATGCCGACATGGCTGCTGCGCGGCATGTACACCAGGTAGCGCGACGGAATCGACAGCTGGGTGGTCAGGCGCGCGCCCTTGCTGCCGATGGGGTCCTTGGTGACCTGCACCACCAGCGCCTGGCCTTCGTGCACCAGCGCGGTGATGTTCTCCACCGCCGAACCTTCGCGCTGGGAGATCTCCGAGGCGTGGATGAACGCCGCCCGCTCCAGGCCGATGTCGACGAATGCCGCCTGCATGCCCGGCAGGACCCGCACCACCTTGCCCTTGTAGATATTGCCGACGATGCCACGGCGTTGGGTGCGCTCAACGTGCACCTCCTGCAGGACGCCGTTCTCCACCACCGCCACGCGTGACTCCATCGGGGTGATGTTGATCAGGATCTCTTCACTCATGGCAGGCTCTCGTCAAAGGTCTCGGGTAATGATGGATCGCTGCGGGATGGCTGGCTAGGCACTATACGAAATGTAAAGGCCCTAGCGCGGTGTCGTGTCCTCTTGCTGTTGCCAACAGGGGATGGCGAACTGCTCGAGCAGTTCGGCGGTCTCGCTCAAAGGTAGACCGACCACCGCCGAGTAGCTGCCCTCGATAGCGCTGACGAACACCGCGCCCAGGCCCTGGATGGCATAGCCGCCGGCCTTGTCGACCGGTTCGCCGCTGTCCCAGTAGCGCAGCGCTTCCTCGAAGGAGATGGTGCGAAAACGCACAGTGGTGCTGACGCAGCGGCTGATGCTGCGCTGGCCGTCGGTCAACGCGACGGCGGTGAGCACCTGGTGCTCGCGCTTGGACAGGTCGCCAAGCATGGCCAGCGCCTGCTCGCGGTTCTCCGGTTTGCCGAGGATCTGGCCATCGAGCACCACGGTGGTGTCGGCGCCCAGTACCACTCCGGCGCCGTCGGTGTGGGCGAAGCCCGCCACGGCCTTGGCTTGTGCCAGACGTTCGACATAGGCCGCCGGGGCTTCGCCCGGCAGCGGGGTTTCATCGATGGGCGCGCTGACGACGGTGAACGGCACGCCGATCTGGGTCAGCAGTTCACGCCGGCGCGGCGAGCCGGAGGCCAGGTACAGCTGAGTCATGTGGACATCTCCCTGTCAGTGGCGGCGGGTCGTCAGTGAATGTGCAGGCGAACGCGCAGGCCGCGCAGGGCGAAGCTGACCCAGGGCCAGAGCAAGGCGCTGATCACCGCCGACCAGACCAGGGCCAGGGTCGGCAGGCGATTGCCGGTGAGCGCGCTTAGCCACAGCTGGATCAACTGGGCGATGCCGAAGATCACCAAGATCACCAGGCTCTGCTGCCACATGGGGAACATGCGCAGGCGCTGCTGCAACGACAGCACCAGGAAGGTGATCAGGGTGAGAATCAGGGCATTCTGGCCAAGCAAGGTACCGTACAGCACATCCTCGGCCAGGCCGAGCAGGAATGCCGTGGTCATGCCGACCTTGCCGGGCACGGCGAGGGTCCAGAAGGCCAGCAGCAGGGCCAGCCACATGGGCCGGAACACTTCCATGAACTGCGGCATGGGCGAGACGCTGAGCAACAGGCCGATGGCGAACGTCAGCCAGATGGCCCAGCCGTTTCTGCTACGGGTGCTGGCCATTATTGTCTCCGGGGTTGAGCGGGCGCGGCAGCCGGTTGGACCGGCGCCGGGCTGGTCGTCGTAGGCGCAGCCGCAGGAGCGGTGCCAGGCGCAGGCTGCGCGGCATGGGCCGGTGCGGGCGTGGCCGCCGGCGGAGTGTGGCCGGCGCCCTGGCGGTCGGCCTCTTCCTGGGCAATCGCCGCCTCGGTGGCGCGCTCTTCCGGCGTGCGCCGGTCGCTGAACACCAGCAGCATGTAGCGGCTGCGGTTGAGCGCGGCGGTCGGGATGGCGCGGACGATGGCGAACGGCTGGCCGGAGTCGTGGATCACTTCATTGACCGTGGCCACCGGATAACCAGCCGGGAACCGCTGGCCCATGCCGGAGCTGACCAGCAGGTCGCCTTCCTTGATGTCCGCGGTGTCGGCCACATGGCGCAGTTCGAGGCGCTCCGGGTTGCCGGTGCCGCTGGCGATGGCGCGCAGGCCGTTGCGGTTGACCTGCACCGGAATGCTGTGGGTGGTGTCGGTGAGCAGTAGCACCCGCGAGGTGTACGGCATCAGTTCGACCACCTGGCCCATCAGGCCGCGGGCATCGAGCACTGGCTGGCCGAGGAACACGCCGTCGCGCTCGCCCTTGTTGATCAGGATGCGGTGGGTGAAGGGATTGGGGTCGACACCGATCAGCTCGGCGACCTCGACCTTCTCGTTGACCAGCGCCGAGGAGTTGAGCAACTCGCGCAGGCGCACGTTCTGCTCGGTCAGGGCCGCCAGCTTCTGCAGGCGCCCCTGCAACAGCAGGGCCTCGGTCTTGAGTTTCTCGTTCTCGGCGATCAGCTCGGTGCGGCTGCCGAACTGGCCGGCCACACCTTGCCACATGCGCTGCGGCAGGTCGGTGATCCAGTAGGATTCCATCAGCACCAGGCCCATCTGGCTGCGCACCGGCTTGAGCAGGTCGAAGCGCGAATCGACCACCATCAGCGCGACCGACATCACTACCAGCACGAGCAGGCGAACGCCCAGCGAGGGGCCCTTGGAGAAAAGCGGTTTAATGGGCCGTTCCTCGTGGACGACTCAGGAGGTCATGGGACATGGGGCAATGCACCGGCCTGCTGCGGGTTGACGGAAACGGCGCCCGGGCGGGCGCCAGCACAGCGCATACAGGTAGCACTGTGCGTGCCACCTGTAAACCTGAGGATGCTACTGCACAGCGATCACTCGCTGGAGAGCAGGTCCATGGCGTGCTTGTCCATCATCTCCAGCGCACGACCACCGCCGCGGGCGACACAGGTCAGCGGGTCTTCGGCGACGATCACCGGCAGACCGGTTTCCTGGGCCAGCAGCTTGTCGAGGTCGCGCAGCAGCGCGCCACCGCCGGTCAGCACCAGGCCGCGCTCGGCGATGTCCGAGGCCAGCTCGGGCGGCGACTGCTCCAGGGCGCTCTTGACCGCCTGGACGATGGTCGCCAGGGATTCCTGCAGCGCTTCGAGCACTTCGTTGGAGTTCAGGGTGAAGGCACGCGGCACGCCTTCGGCCAGGTTGCGGCCACGGACGTCGACTTCGCGCACTTCGCCGCCCGGGTAGGCGGTACCGATTTCCTGCTTGATGCGCTCGGCGGTGGACTCGCCGATCAGGCTGCCGTAGTTGCGGCGCACGTAGGTGACGATGGCTTCGTCGAAGCGGTCGCCGCCGACGCGAACGGACTCGGCGTAGACCACGCCGTTGAGCGAGATCAGGGCGATTTCGGTGGTACCGCCACCGATGTCGACGACCATCGAGCCGCGGGCTTCTTCAACCGGCAGGCCGGCACCGATGGCGGCGGCCATTGGTTCTTCGATCAGAAATACTTCGCGGGCACCGGCACCAAGGGCCGACTCACGGATGGCACGGCGCTCGACCTGGGTCGACTTGCACGGCACGCAGATCAGCACGCGAGGGCTGGGCTGCAGGAAGCTGTTTTCGTGCACCTTGTTGATGAAGTACTGCAACATTTTTTCACAAACGCTGAAGTCGGCGATCACGCCATCTTTCATCGGGCGAATGGCCGCGATGTTGCCAGGCGTACGGCCCAGCATGCGCTTGGCTTCGGTCCCGACTGCGACGACGCTTTTCTGGTTGCCGTGGGTACGGATGGCAACCACCGAGGGCTCATTCAGGACGATACCGCGCTCACGCACGTAAATAAGGGTGTTGGCAGTACCCAGGTCGATGGACAGATCGCTGGAAAACATGCCACGCAGTTTCTTGAACATGGGAAAGTGACCCTGGGGAAAGCGTGGGTAAAAAAGTGCGGCAAACTCTAACAATGGCAGGGATTTTGGGCAAGGAGCCAATATGTTAAATTGGCTGTTTTTCCGAGCATGCCTGCCGATGATCGCGGCCCTTTGACCGCCAGAATCCCAGCATGTTCCTCATTTGCGGACTCATTCCGTCTGTCGTTTTCCTGGAGATCCCCATGGCGCTTCAACGCTCCGACGTGGAAAAGATCGCCCATCTGGCCCGCCTGGGCCTGAATGAAGGCGAATTGCCACGCACCACCGATGCCTTGAACAGTATTCTCGGGCTGGTCGACCAGATGCAAGCCGTCGACACCACCGGCGTGGAACCCCTCGCCCACCCGCTGGAGACCACCCAGCGCCTGCGTCCCGACCAGGTCACCGAAAGCAACCAGCGCGACCGCTACCAGGCCGTCGCCCCGTCGACCGAGAACGGTCTGTACCTGGTTCCGAAAGTCATCGATTAAGGGATAGCGCCTGCCATGCATCAACTCACTCTGGCCGAGATCGCCCGTGGCCTCGCCGACAAGTCGTTCTCCTCGCAAGAACTGACCGGCGCCCTGCTGTCGCGCATCAAGCAGCTCGACCCGCAGCTCAACAGCTTCATCACCGTCACCGAAACCCAGGCCCTGGAGCAGGCGCGCGCCGCCGACGCCCGTCGCGCCGCCGGCGAGACCGGCGCGCTGCTGGGCGCGCCGATCGCGCACAAGGACCTGTTCTGCACCAACGGCGTACGCACCAGCTGCGGCTCGAAGATGCTCGACAACTTCACCGCCCCGTATGACGCCACCGTGGTCGCCAAGCTCGCCGAGGCCGGCATGGTCAGCCTGGGCAAGACCAACATGGACGAGTTCGCCATGGGCTCGGCCAACGAGTCCAGCCACTACGGCGCGGTGAAGAACCCGTGGAACCTCGAGCACGTGCCGGGCGGCTCGTCCGGCGGTTCGGCCGCCGCCGTGGCCGCGCGCCTGCTGCCGGTCACCACCGGCACCGACACCGGCGGCTCGATCCGCCAGCCGGCGGCGCTGACCAACCTCACCGGCCTCAAGCCGACCTACGGCCGCGTGTCGCGCTGGGGCATGATCGCCTACGCCTCGAGCCTCGACCAGGGCGGCCCGCTGGCCCGCACCGCCGAGGACTGCGCCCTGCTGCTGCAAGGCATGGCCGGCTTCGACGCCAAGGACTCGACCTCGGTCGACGAGCCGGTGCCGGACTTCAGCGCCAACCTCAACGCCTCGCTGCAAGGCCTGCGCATCGGCCTGCCGAAGGAATACTTCGGCGCCGGCCTCGACCCGCGCATCGCCGACCTGGTCCAGGCCAGCGTCAAGGAGCTGGAAAAGCTCGGCGCGGTGGTCAAGGAAATCAGCCTGCCGAACATGCAGCACGCCATCCCGGCGTACTACGTGATCGCCCCGGCGGAGGCTTCCTCCAACCTGTCGCGTTTCGACGGCGTGCGCTTCGGCTACCGTTGCGAGGATCCCAAGGACCTCACCGACCTGTACAAGCGTTCCCGTGGCGAAGGCTTCGGTGCCGAAGTGCAGCGCCGCATCATGGTCGGCACCTACGCCCTGTCGGCCGGCTACTACGACGCCTACTACGTCAAGGCGCAGCAGATCCGCCGCCTAATCAAGAACGACTTCATGGCCGCCTTCGCAGAGGTCGACGTGATCATCGGCCCGACCACGCCGAACCCGGCCTGGAAGATCGGCGCCAAGGCCGGCGATCCGGTCGCCGAGTACCTTGAAGACCTGTACACCATCACCGCCAACCTGGCGGGCCTGCCAGGCCTGTCGATGCCGGCCGGCTTCGTCGACGGCCTGCCGGTGGGCGTGCAACTGCTGGCCCCGTACTTCCAGGAAGGCCGCCTGCTCAACATCGCGCACCGTTACCAGCAAGTCACCGACTGGCACACCCGCGCCCCCAACGGCTTCTGAGGAGTTCACACATGCAATGGGAAGTTGTGATCGGGCTGGAGATTCATACCCAGCTCGCCACCCAGTCGAAGATCTTCTCCGGCAGCGCCACCACCTTCGGCTCCGAGCCGAACACCCAGGCCAGCCTGGTCGACCTGGGCATGCCCGGCGTGCTGCCGGTGCTCAACCAGGAAGCCGTGCGCATGGCGTGCATGTTCGGCCTGGCGATCGATGCCGAAATCGGGCCGCGCAACGTATTCGCGCGCAAGAACTACTTCTACCCCGACCTGCCCAAGGGCTACCAGATCAGCCAGATGGACCTGCCGATCGTCGGCAAGGGCCACCTGGACATCGCCCTGGAAGACGGCACCATCAAGCGCATCGGCGTGACCCGCGCGCACCTTGAAGAGGATGCCGGCAAGAGCCTGCACGAAGACTTCAACGGCGCCACCGGCATCGACCTGAACCGCGCCGGCACGCCGCTGCTGGAGATCGTCTCCGAGCCGGACATGCGCAGCGCCAAAGAGGCGGTGGCCTACGTCAAGGCCATCCACGCCCTGGTGCGCTACCTGGGCATCTGCGACGGCAACATGGCCGAAGGTTCGCTGCGCTGCGACTGCAACGTCTCGATCCGCCCGAAGGGCCAGACCGAGTTCGGCACCCGCTGCGAGATCAAGAACGTCAACTCGTTCCGCTTCATCGAGCGGGCGATCAACAGCGAGATCCAGCGCCAGATCGACCTGATCGAGGACGGCGGCAAGGTGGTGCAGGAAACCCGCCTGTACGACCCGAACAAGGACGAGACCCGCTCCATGCGCAGCAAGGAGGAAGCCAACGACTACCGTTACTTCCCCGACCCCGACCTGCTGCCGGTGGTCATCGAACCGAGCTTCCTCGACAGCGTGCGCGCCGCCCTGCCAGAGCTGCCGCCGCAGAAGGTCGAGCGCTTCCAGAGCCAGTACGGCCTGTCGGCCTACGACGCCAACGTGCTGGCCTCCAGCCGCGAGCAGGCCGACTACTTCGAGCAGGTGGTGAAGATCGGCGGCGACGCCAAGCTGGCCGCCAACTGGGTCATGGTCGAGCTGGGCAGCCTGCTGAACAAGCTGGGTGTCGAGATCGACCAGTCGCCGGTCAGCGCCGAGCACCTCGGCGGCATGCTGCTGCGCATTCGCGACAACACCATCAGCGGCAAGATCGCCAAGACCGTGTTCGAGGCCATGGCCGCCGGTGAAGGCGATGCCGACGGCATCATCGAAAGCAAAGGCCTCAAGCAGGTCACCGACACCGGCGCGATCGACAAGATGCTCGACGAGATGCTCGCCGCCAACGCCGAACAGGTCGAACAGTACCGCGCCGCCGACGAGGCCAAGCGCGGCAAGATGTTCGGCTTCTTCGTCGGCCAGGCGATGAAGGCGTCCAAAGGCAAGGCCAACCCGGGGCAAGTGAACCAATTGCTCAAGGCCAAGCTCGAAGGGTGATCCCGATCGCGGGGCAAGCCCGCTCCTACAGGTTCACGCTGCACCTGTAGGAGCGGCCTTGTGCCGCGAAAGGACCGCGTAGCGGTCCCAGTGCCTGAATCGGAGCATTCGACTTGATCAAGCGTTCCCTCACCACCCTGACCCTCTTCTCCCTCCTGGCCGGCTGCGCCAGCCATGACATCGACCCGCGCGGCTACGACCAGACCGGCACCGCCTCCTACTACGGCGCCCGCCACCACGGCAAACGCACCGCCAGCGGCGAACCCTTCAACCAGCACGGCCTCACCGCCGCCCACCGCAGCCTGCCTTTCGGCAGCCGGGTACTGGTCACCAACCTGTCCAACCAGCGCAGCGTCGTGGTGCGCATCAACGACCGTGGCCCGCATACCCGTGGCCGACTGATCGACCTGTCACGGGCCGCCGCAGAAAAAATCGGCATGCTCCGTAGCGGAACCGCGCGAGTCCGGGTACAAGGTCTGAGCGATTGACCTGACTGGAGCCCTCGCCATTTTCGACCTGGCCACCCTCCCCGCCTTCAGCCTGCTGCAACTGGGCCTGGGCCTCATGCTGCTGATCATCGGCGCCGAACTGCTGGTGCGCGCCGCCCTGCGCCTGGCCGGCCGCCTGCATGTGCGCCCACTGATCATCGGCCTGAGCCTGGTGGCTTTCGGCAGTACCGCGCCACAGCTGACCGTGAGCCTGCAGGCCGCCTACCAGGGCGCGCCGGATGTGGCGGTGGGCAGTGTCGTGGGCAGCAATATCTTCAACGTGCTGGTGATCCTCGGCCTGGCGGCACTGATCATTCCGCTGCGCGTGTCGCGCCAGCTGGTGCGCCTGGACATCCCACTGATGATCCTGGCCAGCGCCCTGGTGTACCTGCTCGCGCTCAACGGCCAACTCGGGCGCCTGGAAGGCGCCCTGCTGCTGCTTGGCCTGCTGGGCTACCTGGCCATGCTCTGGCATCAGTCGCGCCACTACGCCCGTACCTACCCCGCGCCGAGCACCACGCATGCCAGCCCGCTGCGGTTCTGGAGCAGGACAGTACTGCAGATTGTCGTGGGCCTGGGCCTCTTGAGCCTGGCCGGCCACCTGCTGCTAGAGGCCGTGGTCGAGGTGGCCACCGACCTGGGCCTGTCCGAGCGCATCATCGGACTGACCGTTGTTGCCGTGTGTACCTCGCTCCCGGAGCTTGCCGCCGCACTGATCGCGGCCCTGCGTGGTGAACGGGAGATCGCCGTGGGCACGGTGATCGGCAGCAACCTGTTCAACCTGCTGGCAGTGCTGGGGTTCACTGCAGTGATCACCCCCGATCCCTTGTCGATCTCACCCAACGCCCTGGACTTCGACCTGCCGGTGATGCTCGGCGTCGCCGCCCTGTGCCTGCCGGTGTTCTATTCCGGCTACCGGGTCACCCGCGCCGAAGGCCTGGTGTTCCTGTGCCTGTACCTGGCCTACGGCCTGCACGTGGTGGCCTTCACCACCGGGATGCCGCTGGCCGGACGCCTTGAGCGATTGATGCTGTTCTATGTGATGCCCGTGCTCGGGGTCGTGCTGCTGTACACCACGGCCCGCGCCTGGCGCCGCCAACACTAAGGAAAACAACATGGCTGACACGAAACAGACCGGCGAAAGCATTCGTCGCCAGGTGATGGGCGATGCCTTCGTCGATCGCGCCCTGGGCAACGCGACCGCGTTCACCCAACCGCTGCAGGACTTCGTCAACGAACATGCCTGGGGGAGTGTCTGGGCCCGTGACGGGCTGCCGCTGAAGACCCGCAGCCTGATCACCCTGGCCACCCTGACCGCGCTCAAGTGCCCGCAGGAGCTCAAGGGGCACGTACGCGGGGCGCTTAACAACGGTTGCAGCGTTGAGGAGATCCGCGAGGCGCTGCTGCATTGCGCGGTGTATGCCGGGGTGCCGGCGGCGATCGATGCGTTTCGGGCGGCGCAGGAAGTCATTGATAGTTATCAGGCGAGTTCTAGCGATTAAGGGCGGGTGCCCTGGCCTCGGGACTGTTACCTATGTGAGTGAACTTTTGTGTAACCCATGTGGGTGATCCAAATATTGGTTGCCCGCGAAGACGCCCCTGAGATCACACAGTTGCAACTAGCGAAAGCTGCGCCAGCCCAGGCGCCGCCCGTGTCTTCGCGACTTCAGGAGGCCGAACGCAGGCCTTGCGGAGGGAGGTGACGGGCATGGATGCCCGTCAAGCGCTGGGGCCCAGGATGGGCCCTGCAGCGCGGTCCTCCTGGGAGCAAGGCCGGAGTGAGGGGACCCGGAGCGAAGCGGAGGGCCGGATGAATGGAGCGCAGCGTTTTTTGGTTACTTTTTGTCGCGTTTGACAAAAAGTGACTCGCCGTAAGGGCGAAAAGGTGACTATGCGTCGACATCGTAAATGAATGCACTTACAACTATTAAAACCGACGCCGACCGTCTTTGACTTTGACTTTTAAATAGTCTGTTTTGAAAGCTATAGGCGCATTCATTTGCGATGGTGACGCATAGTCACCTTTTCGCCCTTACGGCGAGTTCCTTTTTGAAGGATCAAAAAGGAACCAAAAAATCCTCGCTCCATTCATCCGGCCCCTACGCTTCGCTCCGGGGTTCCCTCGCTCCGTTCTTGCTCCCGGGAGGACCGCGCTGAACGCCCCATCCTGGGGCGCAGCGCTTGACGGGCATCCATGCCCGTCACCTCCCTCCGCAAGAACTCCGCTCGGCCTCCTGAAGTCGCAATTGGCGTCGCCTGAACTATTGCGCACTTAGAAGCAACAGCAAGATCAAGATCACGGCGTTTTTCAAGGTAGTTGTCGCGTCACCCTTCCAGCTATGCGGCTTGCTTCGTGTGCTGTTGATCCCGATCAGG